>JAOZHP010000124.1 GCA_026014815.1 Candidatus Bathyarchaeota archaeon | reverse complement strand
ATATGAGATCAGTGATGCTCGGTTTATACCGCCTAGAATCTTCCATAGAATAAGAAATGGCGGTGTGGATATAATATGTGGCTAGAAGTCTTTCTCCATCAGGGTTAAACTCTGGTAATCTCCGTCCTTTGCGACATTGTATACGTAATCCGCCACGATCACGTCCTCAAGTGCTAGCCCAATGTTTATAACTAGTATCCGTTCTTCTTCGCTATCTCGCCCAGATTTCAATCCTGCCACAACCTCCCCAAGCTCAGCGTACAATGTGGGCAACCCATCCGGAAAGGCTCCATGCTCATAGAAATAGACGGTTTGATCCCAGCTGTCAGTGATAAACTTGTCCGCTTCCAGAATAGCGTCCCCGTACCAAGCTCTACTTGCCTCTAATCCGAAGCCGAGGCACCCGGGCTTGAACCATTTGTTCTTCACTAGGGGTTCTTTGAGGCGCTGGGTTGCGGTTAATATCATGTCTTTACCCTCAACCGCTCCCTTCACACCCTTGGAGATGTTAACGCTGACTCCCAGCTCCTCAAAATCATCCTTGAACCGTTTCATGGCATCCGGGTTGATATCAAAAATGCTGACATCGTGGAGATCAGGGATGACTTCCTTAAAAGCAACCATATTCATCCTCCCCTGAACCCCGCACCCCACAACACCAAGAGACTCTGTGCCCTTCTTTGCGCAAAACTTAGCTGTGATAGCCGAGACTGCGGCTGTTCTCACCGCGGTGATCCACCTGCAGTCCATAACCGCTAGTGGCATACCCGTCTCCA
Organism: Candidatus Bathyarchaeota archaeon; assembly: GCA_026014815.1. GTDB lineage: Archaea > Thermoproteota > Bathyarchaeia > TCS64 > TCS64 > RBG-16-57-9. The sequence goes on along the minus strand of JAOZHP010000124.1, from coordinate 16,249 downwards.
TCTCGTTCACAATCATCAAGCCTGCTATCTGAGGTAGTTGCAGTGCACGGTTACTGGGATAGCCGCTAACCCATTTCAGGCCCCCAATGCCCAACTTTTCATAGTATGCAGGCATCGCATGTATGAATGAATCAGGCTTACTGTGGATTCCCGGCTTAGGCGGGTTCTCCACCCTGCCGTGACCGTGTTCATAGAGACCTTGCTCGATAAGGTCTATGATCTTGCTCATTGGAATATTGAGGTTAAGCACATCCTCCTGCGAGAGGTACAAGAAGTCAACACGCTTCAAACGATAAGCACCAGATGTAAATGGTGTGACAGGTTAAATGTTTTCAACCCTAAACTGAGCCCTCACTCTGCACCCAGAGTCTGCCCTAAAACATATGCTTCCTCTAACTCATCGACGCAGCTTGAGATGGGAAGATCTTTTCCTGTTTCCTCGTCATATGTCTTGCAGGTTACGAAGTGAAGCTTGATCCTGAAGAAGGGAGCTATCCGCTTGAACATGCCAACGGTTGATTCAACGTGGTGACGATAAGTGAGGATTACAACGAAGGTCTTGTCATAGAACCCTTTCCACGCCAATGCCTCCATCCTGTCTTGCACCACTTTAAGCTGAGCCGTGATGTAGCCCCAGTACATGGGGGAAGCCCAAACAATGATATCAGCATCCATGTACGCGGAGTAGATATGCTGCATATCATCCTCGATGACGCAGTTATGATCAGGAGGCGTTCTGCACCCAAGGCAACCCTGACAGGGCTTGATATCCATCTCGTTGGGGTAGAAATGCTTGACCTCGTGACTCCCTTTCTCATTCAGTCCCTCAAGGAATCGCATAGTTAACGTATCCGAGTTCATGTTTTTACGGGGGCTCCCATGGAGAACAATGGCTTTCAATGCTTGACAGTAATCTTCAGTTAATCTATCGTTATATCATCTTGTCAAGACGAGTCGAGGAAAATCAGTACCGATACGTTATGTTAAGTGTAGATCTGTATCACGGTGCCGTCTGATAGCTCTCTATCCAGACCCACCTTCTCGTTATCAAACTTGGCTGAAGGACCCCAGATACGCGCGTATTTGAACCTGTCATAGAAATCATTGTGTATCATCTTAGCGAGTTGCCCAACTGTGACGTTACCCTTTGCCACGATGGGTATCCTTGCGGGTTCCTTTCGCGGCTCCTTGGTATAGATCCGTGTGATGCTCAGTTTATTGAATAACTTGTCTCCAATGATCCACGGAAGGTTTGGTGTCTGCTCAGCGGAGATAATCATGAGTTCTCGTGGTCCCACTGCCTGTTTGAGCTGCTCAATCGTCCCGGGATCCACTACGACATCAGCTTTGTTAGCAATAACAATGGTCGGTCTATACACCGCATTACCAAAGAGGCTATCCTCCACTACCTCCAATGTCACCTTTCCTCGTATCCGAACTAGAGCGCTATGTATCTTGTACTCGTTGAGAAGGCTCGTTACTTCCTCCGTGGTACAGTCCTGTAGCTCGCCCTCCCAGATGAACTGGATATCCCTGCCATGACCTCGCTTCTGGATCTCCACCTCTCCCGATGGCTCCACCGTAAGTACCCTGCTGATCTCAAGCTCCTCAAGCACCATCAACAAGTTTCCCGCAGGGTCATCTGTCAGATCCACCATGATAATCAAGCCATCGGCGTTCCTCGCTGACGCCAAATTCAGGAACCCCTCTGCTTTTCCCTCGCTGCTCCCCGGAACTATTGGCGGTATCTCCACAATCTGGAACTGAATATCCTGATACGGCAGCATACCGGGCGTAGGCATGGTTGTGCCAAACGGCCAGCTAGTGACCTCCACCTGACTGTTGGTAATAGCCCTTAGAAGGCTGCTACGGCCAGCATTCGCAGGGCCAACGACGGCGATCTGAGCCGCCCCAGCCTTCTGAACATAATAACTGGGGCCTCCGATCTTTTTGGCTTGTTTCCTCTTTTTCTCGATTTTATCCCTGATCTGGGACATCTGGCGTTTGACCTGACTGCACATCTTCTCTGTGCCCTTGTGTTTGGGCACCAAGCTGAGAAACTCTCCCATCAGCTTCAGCCTTGTCTCTGGGTTCTTGGTCATGGTGACCTCGTTCCACTTCAGCTTAGCTACCATCGGGAGATTAGTTACCAACTGAATGTCTCCAAGTGTCTCTAGTAAATATGGGAATTTCTGGCTATAAAAATTCAGTGAAAGATATGTCGTTCACGTTGCTTAACGTGCTCTCTGCCCAAAATGACGGGGAATATCCTTGATAACGTGATTCCATTAAGTAATGCTCACATCGAATTTTGCTGATGAATCTGATGTTGCTGGATATCTAGGATGACTTTCGGATACTCTTGTTCCTTTGAGACGCATCTATCCCATCAGCCATGAGTTTAAGTAATCGATGAGCCCCCTCTTTTCCGGGATCAATTCATGGTCAAACCATTCATAATAGGCACACGGAACTCGGGACAGTTCCTACACGCAGGCGCTGAGATACTGCGCAACGGAGGCACAGCGCTCGACGCTGTAGAGGCAGCTACACGGCTCGTGGAGCTAAACCCCAACGACACCTCAGTCGGTTTAGGAGGCATACCCAACATCCTAGGCGTGCAGGAGATGGATGCCAGCCTCATGTGCGGAAAGACAATGAACACTGGTTCAGTTGGGGCACTAAAAGGGTTCAAACACCCGATATCGGTGGCACGAAAAGTCTTGGACGAGGCACCCCACGTGCTTCTCGTCGGGGCTGGAGCTGAACACTTTGCACGAGTAATGGATTGTGAGACCGGAGACTTGGAGACCGAGGAAAGCGTAAAAGTCTACAAAGCTTTCGTCAACGATGCCTTTGAGCATGAGGGCATCGACGAGTCTCAGGCATGGGCGGTAAACTACGCTAGAAGCCAGAACCTGAGGGACTGGTATGACCGTCTCGCGGATGAACGTCACGGAACCGTCAACATCGTGGCCATCGATGAGAACGGGGACATCGCTAGCGCCGTATCCACCAGTGGAACTGCACTCAAGTTCCCCGGTCGGCTAGGTGACAGCCCGATCATCGGAGCCGGTAACTACTGTGACAACAGGTATGGGGCTGCGACCTGCACCGGAAGAGGAGAACTAGCCATCAGGAACAGCACAGCCAGGACCATCATCCACTACATGGAGGAAGGCCTCAGCGCCAAAGATGCGGCTTCCCGAGCCATGAAGGACATCCACGCGTTGAAAGCCTTCGGAAGCATGAACTGCATAGTATTTGACGCGAAGGGTAACACTACAAGCGCCACCACAAGGCCTGATAGGGAGAGTGTCCACTGGTATATGGATATGGAAAGCAAGGAACCCGAGAAACGCGTAGGCATCAATGTGAATCCCCCGGTGAATCATGATGAGTAAAGCCCCCTACGATTTTAGACGAATAACTCCCAGCGTCTACGGAGACAGACGCCCCGTGGAAGGCGAGATAGTCGCGCTTCTCCACGTTTCTTTCGAGGACCGTGGATTGCGGCTCATCGAAACAAAGAGCCGCGGAGTCCGCGTCAACGAGATACATGAACTCATGATAACTGACGAAGACGCGGCGCCTGGCGGAGGAGCAGACAGGGTTAGAGCCATCGCGTTCTTCGAGATCGAGAAATCAGGGCTCATAGTCGTAGGAGACGAGGTAACTGTGGGTGAAAACATGCTTGGCTGTCTCGCGGGCTACGATCTGACCCATATGCCAAACCACATGAACATCGTGGTGAAAACAGAGAGCTTAGACGAGCCATCTATCAAGGTCGGAGATAAGGTCAAATTCAACAGAGCAGGCTAGCCCTTATCTGGGCCACCGAGCCCATACACTCCCTCTGTATTCTCTCTTATGCTATCGTCCCCATGGCACATCCTCAGGCTACTTGGCAGAGACTCGAAACCGTTCCTAGCGAGGATGTCAACGCTATCCTGATTATCCTCGGGGACACCCACCCATAGCTTCTCGCCTGGTCTCTCGTTCATCACCGCGTGAAGCAGCTCCTCCGCTGCTTCGCTATGACTAGGCTTCACTATCCATGGCCCTATCTTCACGTTATCAGTGCCAAGTTTGGCCATGATGAACCCTGTAAGCTTTTCTCCGTTCCAAGCGGTGTAGCAGAGGCTGGGGTTCTTGGTGAACACGTATTCCAGCATCTTTCTGCGTGGCGCCTTGAAGTAACTCAGGTCTAGCTCAAATACTTGGGCAAGGTCTTTTTTTCGCATCCGGGATACGCCTGGCTCCTTGTGGATGGTGGCTTGACCAGTGAACCGGAGGCTCCAGTACTCTTCCTTGAAGCCGAGCCGCCTGTAGAGAGGGATGGAGTTCGCCACGCTGTCGAGACGTATACCTTCCACTCCCTGATCTTTCAGGTACTCTATACCCCGCTCCATGAGGGCGCCTCCGAGTCCGAACCCACGTGCCTCGGGTACAACGACAAGGTTTCCCATCCATGCCACTTTCCCATAGTTACTAGTGGCTACCATGCCCAGGTCTACGTCATTGTTGCTAGCGATGAAGCAGCCCTGTGGGCTGAACCTGAGTATCCTGTAATAATCCTCGGGCGTCATCCCCCAACCAACCATACCCATGAGCTTCAGGAAGAAGCCCAGGTCCTCTGGCTGCATGACACGGAACTCCACCATGCCATGAACCAAGCCATGGATAATTAAAAGACTTAGTAATCCATCTGCTTGAGGGCGTACTCTAGGAGACCGCGGAAGAACTCTTCGTCCAGTGACTCACCTTGACCCTTTCCTGGGCAATCATGGTTCACTCCAAAGACGAATACTTCGCCTTGCTTTTCCAGCCAGAAAGGGTACATGCGGCAGAGTAGAGCCCGTTTATCGTATATCTTGCAGCCATCATCTGTGAGGAATATGCATTTTCCGTTTTTCTTCTTCATGATCCCTACGAATGAGTCTTCGTCCCAGTTCTCATAGAAATCCTCTGCTCCCGTTTCCTCGATCATTTCGATGTCTTTGTCAGTGAGCAGGATCATCCTAACCCGGTTCCCAACGTCGCCGCAGCAAGCCTTACAGTGGATACACTCCCAGTCAACGTTCGACGGGTAATAGAACTCTATCTCCTCCTCGACGCCGTCACGAGAAAAGTTCAGGTGTCCGAGGTAATGGGCTGGCTCATCCAAAAGGCGCACCTTCAATCTGCTGCCTGTCTAACGGCTTCCTCAGCTAACACCTGAAGTGGGTCAACCACTGGAACAGGTAAATCGCCGTCGTGGAGCACAAGGCTTACCTCAGTGCAGCCGCAGAGAACAGCATCGGCTCCAGCCTCGATGAGTTCCCCGGCTACCCTGTGAAGGATTTCTCCCCCTGTCTCCAAGTCACCTCTCTTGATGTAGGTGTAGATAGCCTCCATGACATCCCTCTGAGAGGTCTCACTGGGGGTGATGATCTCGATGCCCTGCTCCCCATAGGCGTCATCATAAAGTTTGCTAACGAGTGTCCCGTCAGAGGCTAATAGCCCAGCCTTCTTTACGTCTGGGTAAATTCTGTGGATGTACTCGGCGCTGAGCCTGATCATGTGGAGCACAGGAATCTTGAGTCCTTTCCTCAGTTCCTCTATGAAGTGGTGAGCGGTGTTGCACGGCATAATGATGAAGTCTGCTCCTGCGCGTTGCAGGTTGAGTCCTGTCTCCAGCAGCACTGGTAACGGGCTGGGACCTGTACCGAGGATTGCTGGTGTCCTGTCAGGTACCTTGGCGTTGCTGTCGATGATTACGCGGAAGTGATCCTGATCCTTCTCCACCTTGGTTGCCCTGATAATCCTCATGTAGAGGTCGGCTGAGGCCTCAGGTCCCATGCCGCCTAAGATGCCGATGATTTTCTCTCCCATCTCAGATTCCTCACTCTATTCGATTACTCATTGAATATAGAGTTATCTCGACTGATGCAAGACTCTTTGACGCCTCGTAAGCCTCATAACCCTTGTGAAAGCTTCATTATCTGAGTGTGTTGAAGCGAATAGGTTTGCTGCTACCCAGTAGCAACACGACTATGGAGCCGGATTTCTATGCCATGGCTCCAGCTGGATTCTCGGTTCACTCAGCGAGGATGATGCTCAGTGATGTGACGCCTGAGAGTCTAGAATCCATGGCAGGGGATGCCATGAAGGCAGCTGAGCTGCTTAAGACCGCTGAAATCGATGTCCTTGTATATGGGTGTACATCAGGCAGCCTCATCAAAGGCGTGGAATGGGAAGCCAACCTAGTAAAAAGGCTCTCAAATGTTTCTGGTGTACCGACGATAACTACAGCTGGGGCAGTGGTGGACGCGCTTAGAGCACTGACTGCCTCAAAAATTTCCGTCTTCACGCCTTACATTGATAAGATAAACCAGCTGGAGAAAACGTTTCTTGAAGCCCATGGATTCCAAGTCAACTCCATAAAGGGTCTCGGTCTCGTCGATAACCAAGCTATCGGAAGGGTCACACATGGTGAGTTGGAAAGGTTCATCGATCCATACCCGGGAGCAGACTGCGTCTTCGTAAGCTGCACAAACCTCCCCGTCATACCCCTCATCCAAGACTTGGAGTCCAAGTATGGAGTCCCTTTTGTCACCAGTAATCAGGCATCCATGTGGGCAACGTTAAAGTCGTTGAAGCACGGTCACATGGATGGCTACGGGATATTGCTCAGAGAACACTGAACATTGATGCCATGAAGTCTGAAGAAACACTCTTAGGAATAACACATTCCGAACATTTCACGAGTTTTCAAGTCTTTATGATTTTTACTTCACAAGTGTTAAAAATTTTCGTGTGGATTGGTATCTTCTATAATCTTTGATGTGCTTAAGAACAGATTGAATATGGTGGGCCGGGCAGGACTTGAACCTGCGACCTCCGCCTCGTAAAGGCGGCGTCCTAACCAGGCTGGACGACCGGCCCACACCACCAAATGGATACTCGACCTGCTTAAAATCTTTTAGAAATCGTCCCCAATCACCGAGATGATCTCCCTGTGAAGCACTAGAAGCCTCTTGATACTAGGGTGATCTGACCCGTACTTTTCAGTCAGGGCATCGAGATACACTTTGATGTCTACTACCTTGTTTCCCTCGACGATTTTATCCGCGTAAGCAACTATTTTCTCCTCAAGGGTGTCAGGAACATAACAACCTTCAGGTAATCCAAGCTCATGGGCTTCGTCATCCGGAATACCTGCGCCGACGTGTCGCTCAATTATCCTTACGACGTTATCTGGTAAACCCATCTCCCGAGCCATCTTTCCACCAATCGCGGCGTGATCTATCTCGTGAGACTTTGATCTCCCCATGTCATGCAGCAGAGCACCTGCCTCAATTAACTTCAAGTCAACGGTGTAACCCTCTAACTCGTAGACATGACCAATCCTCAACGCAGCCTTAGCAACGTTATGACAATGATTGATAACGTGATGAGAACAGCCCACGGAGCGAAGAATATCAAGGGCCTCCTCCTTCGAGGGAACTCTCAGGCCTCAAGCTCCTCCTTGATCTCCGCTATCTTCTTCTCAAGGAACTCGACAACCGGGTTATTGTCCACGCGGTGAAGCATCTCGTTACAGTGAGGACAATGGAACACCGTCTCCATGGCGTCCTCAAAAGTAGTATTAGGGCACTGGGAGTTACCACAGTGATAAAACTCGTGAGTCAACTCATAATCCAGCCTTGTCTCAAGCTTGCGCAGAATCTTCTGCTTCGTACTATGCACATAAGCCTCCACAAGCTCCGGTTGGAGACTCCACTGGAAGATGAACCACCCCGTCTCCTTATCCCTGAAACGCCGGTTAGTCACCAAGCTGTGATTATAGAACCTGTACAGGAGCTTCCTGACGTCATTGATCTGGATTTCAGTGATCTCAGTGAGCTCCTCGACTGTGATGTTCGCCTTCTCGTTAAGCACCTGAATGATCCTAACGCCGTCTTCACCTCCCAGCACACTCGCGATGTTAAGCAAAGTCTCATTGTTAACATTATAAATAGACGCCATTGATTCTCCGATCCTAAATACTATGCTTCTTCGCACGGTTTAATCTTTGCTGAAAACGTCAACATCCTTCCCATGCCCAGAGGGGTTAATCCGTAGCCGAGCCCCCTTGAAGCTTCTGGACAGTTCCTCACCGTCAAACAGCATGTGAAGGAAGATAGCCAACGCGCTTACCTCGCTGTGAGGCTGAGTTGTCACCGAAACATTCCAGTCAGCCAAATCGTACATGTCTCGGGGCACCTTGGATCCCCCTACCACCACAAGCTTCGGCTCATTATTCTCCCTAATTTTGGATGCGACTTCCTGCACAGGGAGTCCATACATGGTGAGGTGAACGATCTCGCCCTCCCAGTTTTTAACTACATTTCGCCAGCTCTCAGCGTACTTGACCTTGAAGTCGCCGCCCCACTCCTCAACGATCCTACTTATCCCTTCCTCCATCCGAATGTCTTTAGTGCCGGCGTAGAATGCGTTCGTGGCGCCGAATGCCCTCGCCGCCAATAATAGATGAGTGCTGAGGCGTTTATCCCGCTGCGGCCTGTGCCCAAGCCTGAGAACAGTGACGGTCATACCTCTATCCTCTCCCATTGCCACAATATATGCTTGAAGGGTTTCTTTTTTATCCTCGCGCCCACTACCTAGTTGGATCAACGTGGCGGAGAACAGCGAACCAATACCCTCACTTCCCCTCGTTATGCGCAGGAGACTACTAGGATACATGATACCAGCCTTCAATCTGCCCTTATTCGCGTGGAACGCGTGGCAAACCATCCTCCTGCTACAGGCAGGGATGACTCTCAACAGCATGAAGTTCCTAGAGGAATTAATCGTCATTGTCAGCGCCCTCGGGTTAGCCGTATTGATACCCATGGTTTTCCCCGTCTACACCAGCAAGTACAGTCTCACCAATGAAGGGTTAACCATCTCACGTTTCCTGAAAAAGACCCAGATGCTACCCTACAAGGACATAGACCGGGCGGAGGTCTACATCAGGATAGACGAGGAGCTATCCAAAGAGTCCAACGAGTACGCCACGAACCAGTCAGCCATACTTCGAAAGTCAGGGTTCAAGTTCAAGGATTTCACCAACGGCGAGGACAAGATAATGAACCTCTTCACCGGCAAGGACATCTACATGATAAGCCCTGAGAAACCAAAGGTCCTCCTCAAAGAGCTCAAACGAAGAAACAGCAGACTCACCGCAAGGATAGTTGAACTCACGAGACGAGGGAAAAGAGTGCAAGACCTAGGGAAGTAGAACCATGATGATGCCCTCAAAGGAGATGAGACCCGTCTTCGCCACTACAGTAATCAAGCCACACCCAGAGGACTATATGCTGGTCAGCATCCCCCGTGAACAGGAGAATAACGCAAGGCAGACACTACGCGACTTGAAGCCCTTCTCATCAATCACCTATGACCATGAGGAGGTCTCTGTTGTTCTAAAAGTGACCGACTGGAATGAGCTTAGAGACCAGTTCAATGGCTGCGAGGAAGAGGGTCCTTACAGCCTCATTACGTTCGATATAGTTCTTGACCTGAATCTCGTGGGGTTTCTTTCAGTGGTCTCAGCGCTCCTCGCTGAGAATGGTATCAGTATCTACGCTCTCTCGACGTATCTCAGGGACCATATCCTCGTTAAGAAAGAGGACTCTGACCGCACTGTACTGCTCCTCAGAGAACTGGTGGACCGCTGTAAGACAACTATTTAATGGGTAATAACGTTATTATTGGTAAGTATTCGGGTAGATTATCGAATCTAAATGAAGACCCGAATGGAGTCAAAGGCCCTTGTTTTCGCAGCTATGATGGCTGCCCTCGGAAACGTATTATCCTTCCTCTCGATGCAGCTAGCACCCCTCGCACCCAACATACCCCTAGGACCGGTACAGGTATCTCTAGCTCTTGACTTGTCTCACCTCACCACATTCATTGCAGCCCTTTTCGGAGGCCCAGTCATCGGTGGAATGACAGGGCTCATAGGTGGACTTGTAGCTGCCTTCGAGTTCGGTTTCAGTAAAGGCAACCTTGTCACAGGGTTCGGCCTTCCCCTCGGTAAAGCCATGACGGGCGTCACAGCAGGCTACGTCTTCAAGGCACTCTACACTGAAGGAAACAACCCAAGACTAGTAGCCACCACGGTTATCAGCTACATCCCAGAGGCCATACTCACCTACGCGCTGTTCAAGTACCTTCTCCCCGCCTACACCGGGATGCCTGCATTCATCGCCGTCGCCATCGCCGTACAGATCATAGTGAAAGCGTTCGTCGAGATGGTGATCCTGGGAGTCATACTCATAGGGATGGTCAACAACCTGGGGTTCAAGACCTACGCTAGAGGCTACTTCAACTAGAAACCATTTTAGCGTCAACCCCCATCTTCCAGCCATGAGCCAGCAGCTCCTACAGAGGCTGTGTGATAAAGGAAGACAAATGGGGTTCAACGTATCCACGGGCGAGACCGAACTAACCTGGTTTTTCCGTGAAAACGAGCCAGTCATCAGCTTTCACATAGACGAGTTCGATGGCTCAAAGATTTTCGCCAAGACGTTAGATCTCTACTGGTCTTCCGCGGATTACGTGAACAAGCCTTGGCGACACTTCTGCATACTCACAGATGGAGCCTTCAACCCCGAGCATAGAAACATGCTAAACGCCCTCAGCGCCCAGTACGGAGTCCACTTTTTCGAGAACCCAAGCCCCGAGACCCTGGAAAACTTTCTTGATGAAAGAATATCACGCTTAACCACGCTCCTGTCAAGATACACGAAGGATGGCACGGTAACCACGCTGAGGGAAACGGTGAAAAACTGGGCAAAAAATAAACCAAGAATCGTACAAAACTACATTGTCAACGCAGTGTACGACGTGCACAGCCTCAACGTTTTCCATGATGAGAACAATGAGTTGAGACCATCACGAAAAACGCCTCCGTTAACTATCGAGACAGGTGAAGGTGTATCACTGGAGTCTATTATGCCTCGGCTCACCGATGCTCGTGACGGCTCCTGCCTGTTCTCTACAGAGCACAGGAACTTGCCTTTCATCTTAAAATTCAAGCTAGAAGACGAATCAGCTGGCTTGACATTGGGGTTTGAGCCCGATAAAGGCAATATAACACAGGCAATAGCCTTTGAGGAGTTCCTAGAGTCCTTCAATAATGATGGGTCCTTCAATTTACTGGATCCAAGCAGTGGTGCATGTGTCGTAACCTTCAGGGTCTAAACTAGTTCCAGTTCGGGTACCGAGACCTCTTCCTTGGCTCCACGCATCTTTTTGACATAGAACGCCGCGCCAGCAGCAATCAACACAGCGACGCCACCAGCAATGGGAGCCAGACTCATGTAATCCATCTCCCAGACCGTCGTTAAAGTGATGGGCATATTGACGTAGAAATAGCCATCTTCGATTGGCTCCCCGTTGACGAAGAACTTTTCCACCCTCTTAGGGATCATGCCTTCCTCTCGCGGAGATAAACTCAACGCTGTCCCCTCATTGAACCATCCTGATAAACCTGCCTCGGCTCCCTGTGCCTCTATAACTTGGAACTGGCGTATCCAAGAAGCCGTCACAGTTGTATCTTGGTTCACCTGAAGCTCCAGCGGGTTATCCATGGAGGAGACACCTTCTCCAACCCATCCATTAAAGACGTATCTCACACCTGTCCCAGTTACAACCGTTGTAGGCTCAATACTAATCAAAGTGGTTGAGCCCTCATCGATAATTGATGGCGCTGTAACGTCCCCATACGGGCTCACCACATCAAGATTAACAGGTTTGCCCTCATTGAATTCAACCACTTGAGCGACGGGTCCTAGCACAGTGATGGATATATTCTGCTGGTCTCCCGTGTAGGAGCCCTCACCGGTGCCAACCCACCCTGAGACATAGTAGCCCTCTGACGGCTTGGCAGTTATCTCTACCACAGAGCCCTCCTCGAACCATCCCCCACCGGTAACGTTACCCTGTCCTGTTGACGACACAGCCACGAAATGTTGTTCAATCCATTCCGCCGTCATGGTCACGTCATCCATTAAAGTGATGTTAACAGCGACCCCCTGTACACTCTCCTCGATCTCAGGTTCGCTGCTCCATTCCTCGAACACGTATCTCGTCTCATTACCCTCATAGACGACATCCTGTGTGACGCCGAATGTTACGTTACCTCCCCTATAGTATGTGCCTGAGCCATAAACGTCACCTACCTCGCTTTCAACCTGAAGCGTCTGTTGGGTTAGGCTGAACTTGACAAGGTAAAAGTCGTTAACGTGGACCCCGATGTGTCCACCAAGAACATACTCCTTGCCAAACGATGAAACGATGGTGTTACTAGAGTCATAGTGTACGCTTCCAACCGTCTCAAAGAGCTGTTCCTCTCCATTTGTATCAATCTTCATGACGAATGCATCTGCGCTTCCAGCTCCATAGCTGAAAGTAGTTCCAGTTACGATTATGTTAGAGTCCCTGTCCTCGATGGCGGAGTTACCGAAATCGTCTCCATCACCACCATAATAAGTGTCCCAAATCTGGTTTCCCTCAAAGTCCACTTTCACTAGGTAAATATCATGCTCCCCGTTGGTGAAGGAGTCTGAGCTACCAATCATTAGGTAGTTACCGTCGCTACACTTGATTATCTCATTGGCCCTATCATTGCCGTCTCCGCCGTAGGTCTTGTTCCATAGAAGCTTACCATCGCTGTCAGTCTTCACAAGGAACACATCGTCATTCATGTTACCGTAGCTCTGGGACATTCCCGCTAACAGGTATCCCCCGTCAGGCGTCGCGATGATTGATCTAAAGTCCTCCTCAAGGATGCCTCCATACTTTTTCCTCCATAACAGGTTACCATTGGGGTCAGTTTTCATGAGCATTGCATCACCGATATGATGCATTGTTTGGCTTGTACTCCCAGCGATAAACATATCCCCTGTTGTAGATCTGACCGCTGAATACGCCTCATCGTACCCAGATGAACGCACTTCTCTTTCCCAGATCAAGTTTCCATTGTAACCAAACTTGACGATGAATACATCTCGGTCATATGAAGTAGACGTACTGGTTGAGCCTATCGTCACAAAGTTACCGTCTCTAGCCCTGAGAATAGCGTATCCGAAGTCATGGTCTCGTCCACCATACTGATTCTCCCAGAGGACTCTGCCATCATAATCTGTTCTAACAATGTACATATCCTTCCCGTATCCTGATGTGGCGTATCTGTATCCCAGGCAGAGGAAGCCTCCGTCATCCATCTCCCTGATTCTGTACATTACCTCCTCGCGGTCTATGCCATAGTTTCTCTCCCAGTATGGGTTCAGCTCCGCTGACACTGTTGAAGTAACCGTAGTTTCGATTAAAACGAGTGATAGAATCACCAGAATTAATGCTGATGACCTTAACTTCATCATGTTTTGCGACGGCTAGCTGTTTAAAACAATTATAGACAACGAGTCTATAGGCGAAAAGTTATACAACGTATTATCTACGCGTTTTTTGAAGCAATTCATCCAAATACTTCTTCATTAAGATAATAGTGATAAAGTTGAGGCTTCTTTTCACGACCCCATACTCACAGAATTTGGTTAACCTTAACGTTGTTTATGCTTTAGAGAGGGAGGTTTCGAAGCTCGTAGAGTGTAGATGGATTGGTCCAGGGTATCCCGATCATATACCAGGTGAGACGATTAACCAATCTGTGCGGCGTCTATATGGTAGTGATGGACCTGACTGGGTAGTAATCAACAACGCTCACCGCCCAACCTTATCCAAGATGATGGAGGAGACTACAGAGCGAGACTATAAGGTCGCTATTACCATCGCGGATCTACACGTGAATCCATTGGAATGGGTTAAGGCTGCGAACATGTTTGACGCGGTCCTCATGAGGTACCTCTACAGCCCATATGAAAAGAAAAGCATCATGGATCGATTCACATATTATAAGAAGCATGATCCACGGTTCTACCTTGATAACATCAAAAAACCTGTGCTGCATTTCCCATGGTTCACAGACCCTGGTATCTACAAGCCAAGCGAGGAGAAAGAGTACGATGTGATCTTCCTTGGCTCCTATCGGAAGAAGGTGTACCCCCTTAGAAACAGGATAGTGGCTAACTTAGCGAAGCTATGTGAGGAGAAGGGATGGAAATATCTCGTTAGGGACCGCCCACCCGGTGACACCCTTGTACGTGACATCGAGAGATTGAAATCTGAGGGTCACATCGTTGGGGACATCTACGCTGAGACAGTGGCAAGATCAAGGATATTCATATTCGGGAACAGCATCTTCAGTTATCCTCTCTCCAAGTACTTTGAGATCACAGGCAGTAGAACAGTCGCTATGGCGGATAAGCCTACTTCCGCTGAGGTGTTACACTTTGAGTCTGGTGAAAACTACGTGGAGATTACATTGGAGAACTGGAAAAAGAAACTAGAGTACTATCTTGAGGATGATCAATTATGCGAGGAGATAGCGAGGAAAGGCTACGACAACACTATGAAGAACCATAGCTCCGAAGTGAGAGCTAGGCAACTAGTGGATTTCCTCAAACAGCATCAGTGAACTAAAGTTTCGGTGTTTAACCCAGTACGCAAAATGGATTTTACCTTGATTTAGCCCTTTTCTGGGTCATTATCTTGACAATATCTCTGTGCCTCAGCGCATAGTCCTTCGGGAGGCGGAGCCCTGTCCGCGCGTCTACTGCGAGGATGTAGTTTTCTGCTAGCCGGGAGTGTACTGTCCTCGCTAGGTCTATAGGCGTCGCGTCGTCATGCATGAGGTGTACGTCTGGGAGGATGTTTCCATGGTTATCAGAGTATTTTGCTTCGTCGCTGACGGGGTACACCATGTTCATCTTGAGTAGCTTGAACGCAAGCGTGTTCAATGCCTGCTGGATGCCGGTCCTCATGAACTTGTAGAGGACTCTTTGCTCGATGTAATCTATCGCCTTCTTCTGTTCTATGGTTAACTTGGCTTCGTCTATCACCCTGAACTTTTCCTGGCCCGGTGAGTACTCTATCAATCCACTCTTGTCTGCTAGTCTCAAGGCGAGCTCTGCCTCCGCCGAGGAGGCTGCTACGAGAGCATGTGAGTAATAGTCGATGAGCTTCTCTAGATTGTCGTCGGCGATGGGTAGGTCCATCTTGTTGGCCATGAGAAGCGTCGGCTTGATAATGGGGAGCAGGTTATGGGAAAAATCCAGCGTCTCCTCTGGTCTCCAACGCGAGATTGGTTTTTCTTCCAAGTCTGACAGCTTCAATGCTTGAATCACTTGAGGTGTCCGCGTCTTAATGCCGGTTAACGTCTTGGTGAGGGCTTCCTCGATGTTTTTTTTATCCGAGTCTCTTGTTATCTGCTGTTTGTTCCTTTCAATGATGTGACAGATCCAAAGCTCCATCTCCATCTCTATGTCCATGACGTCCTGGACGGGGTTCCCACTCCCTGGACGGCTTATGTTTCCCTCCTCGTCGATGGACCCTGAAGCGTCGACTACATGTATCAATGCGTCTGCCTGCCCGATGGCTGAGAGGAACCTGTTTCCGAGTCCTCTGCCTGTCCACGCGTCCTTCAGTAGGCCTGGCACGTCGATGATTCTGACTGGGATGTAGCGCCACCCCTCGATGCAAGCCGAGTTCTGGGGGTTGTCTTCTACACCGAGTTCTTGGCAGACACAGATGTCGCAGACGTAGGCGGTACCAAAGTTGGGTTCCTTGGTTGTGAAGGGATAGTTGCTTATCTCTGCGTTGAGAAGCGTTGCCGCGTTGAAAAGCGTCGTCTTGCCTACATTGGTTTTGCCTACAATGGCGAAAGTAAGCATCAAACACCACTAAATACTCGTGGGAAGCACACCATAAGAGGACATCGATTCATAGCCGAGAGAAACTAAAGAAATGGCGCAGGGAGTGGGATTCGAACCCACGGTCCCGGGTGGGAACCAGTTTTCAAGACTGGCGCCGTAGTCCACTTGGCTATCCCTGCACGCTGAACCATTGAGCTAGCCAGCGCATAAAAATCTATGGCTGTATGTCCTCAAAGAACCCATCAATGCTTGTCTGGGTCATGAGGTTTGTCACCGTCACTGATATCCGTGGCTCCCCTGTGATAACGTACCGCTTGATAGAGCTCTTGGCCACCACAAGCCTGTCATCAGTATAAGCCACCTCGTTCAAGCCATCCAGCACCGCCTTCTCAAGGTTATCAAGATCAGGAGTCGTGTACACGAAAGTATCTTTTCTCCGCGACTTT
>JAOZHP010000002.1 GCA_026014815.1 Candidatus Bathyarchaeota archaeon | reverse complement strand
TAATATATTATAACATATAGTTATTACTTTCTTATAATCTTTGTAAGATAATAATATTTCTTGTTGCCTATAATTTATATAATTATTCCCATAACAAGATTTTACAAGCTCATTTGAGAGATGTCTCCAACTCCAACAACCTACTAACTGGGAAACCCCCGCACCCGTAAATATTGATAAAGAATCAGAGTCTATTGCAGACATTAATTCTTGGGGCAAATCAGGAATTTCCTTAATTTGAGTCACAGTAATATATCCAATAGAGCAGGTTAGTTTTCAATATTACTGATAATTAAACATAATTTATTTAAGTAAACATACAAAATATTTTAACTCATCTATTTTGTAATTATTTAATGATAATATGAAAATCAAGACAAAAGACAATGTAGTTCAAGGAATATTATTTGGGATATATGGTAACTGGGTTATCGGCGTTTTTAATCATTTCACAAAACCAGAAAATTCTTTCGGAATGCAATCTGTTAACTACATTCTGTATATTCTAGCAATATTCGCGATTCCAGTTTATTTCCTATCAAATGACTACCGACATAAAAAACAATAAAAATGGGAACTACCTTTGCTCTTTTAATAGGATTTTTCTTCATTTTATATTCAAGCGCCCCTCTAAATTCCAATTACTATTTCCTAACATCATTATATTATGGAGTTGGAACGATAATTTGGATCTTAATATATTATTATGACAACCTTGAACCTAAGAAAAACGAAAAAAAGCGTATAGACTAAATAAAGTCAATCCAAAACGCGTGCGATTGCAGGGTGAATTGAATATTGAGTGAAAATATTATTAATTCTGAGGATGAGCGAAGAGTCACTTATGATTTGGTCTATAACAATCAACAACAGGTTATCGCGATAGAGGTTTCAATTGATGGTATCTCGCATGAACTCGGCAAAAAAGAGTTATGGGATTTGAAGCGAATCGCTGAAACCTGTTTTGATACAATTATTACATAAAAATAACCAATGCTATCTTTTCTAAACCGTAAATTAGTTATGGGCTTGTATAGGGTGTTAAACACTTTATCGGGTCAAAAATACCCTTGTTAAACACCTTTTTAATAGGTTTTACAGCCCCCCCTTTGAAACGAACCCCTAAAACGCGTTATTCGTATTTCTATATCTAACACTTTGTGTAAGGTTGAACCATAAAGTGTTAAACGGAAAATGGGTTAAAATCCATAAATGATTCATGGGAATATCCATAAAGTGTTATATGGATAATGGTTAAGAACACCGTTTTACACATTCTTTTACACTTTTCACACTTTAAGCTATACTATGTGTAAAATCTGTGGTTATCCAGATGCTTGTCGTCCTATAACAGATGAATGCCCCAACCACGGCCAGAAGCCTCCCCACAATAAGAGGTGTCTTGGGATCGACTCTATCGCTCAGTACACCAATAGGGAACTCGCTGAACATCCTTAGAAGAAAGTAGCCTGACACCGCTAACCCAACTAGCTGGATTGGCGCTGTGAACTCTTCCCTCACAAAAGGAGCGAAGATTGGCCAAACGAATCCTCCCTTAGCATGGTGACAGTGCCCGCAATAATCATCACGTAATATTCTCTAATGTTATGTTCCAGTTGATTCGCCTTCTCGCATATGGACAGCCTCCCGAATTTAAACCCTAAGATATTCGACAATAAAATGGACACAAGAATTGTAATAATCGTGAAACATATCCTACAAGGAAGAAAAACTGAAAAAATTGATGTTAACCTTCGGGTATCAGGGTTTTTAGGTCAGAAACCTGAAAACTCAGTTACCTTTGGACCGAGGAAAACTAGTACCTCGGTGGCCTGTGCTTCTTATAGCATTCTTGGCAGTAAACTGGACGGCCCTCTGTTGGCTTGAATGGAACCTCTGCTTCCTCGCCACAGTCAGCGCATGTGATCTTATGCATTTCCCGGGGACCTCTGTCTCTGCTCCTATCTCTATAACCCATATCTTTCACTCCTATAACGCTGATATACTCTGCCACCATGAGAGGCATCCAGAGTACCATGTCATCTAGGCGCTTTCAGCTAATAAACCTGCTCAATTCTGCGCAATGTCAGCCATTTATATGGGGCTTATACGCAGTATAAACAGGACTGTAATGCTGCATGAGCGAAGAGAAACTGCTGAGCTTTGAAGGTACGGACTTTAAGTTCGTTGCCGCCTATAACGCGTACACCAAACTTTTCCAAGAGTCCGAGGACGAGGAAAAAAAATCCCGCCTCAACGAGTTGATAAACAACCTGCACACTGAACAGATCTCGTACTCCGAGTTTTATAGCAAAGTCAATGAAGGAACTCACGATGAGAGGCGTAGGTTCCATCGCAGCAAGATAAATACTTCAAGAAAGTTCGCGTACAGGAAAGAAGAACAGAAAACCGACCGTATAAGACGTCACAAGTAAACGGTCTTTGCTTGTTAGTTTTCAGATTTCATAACTATTCTTGATGTTGTTTACCTTTCAAAATCTCAGATTATAGACCTGTCATTGCCCTGTGAGCCTTTATTTACCTGTTTGGTGCCAATAGTCTGCGATTGGTGAAGCGTTTGTCCAAGATATTCAAGTTCAGCGAGGCGACCAAGGTCGAGAACCCAGGAGTATACAATATGTTCTGGTTCATGGGCCGAGAGCATGGAGCAACAAAGATGATGGCCGTCATGTACGAGTACGAGCCCAATGTGGAGATCAAGCGAGTCCACTATCATAAAAACCGTGAGAGCGCTTACATAATTCTTCAAGGGGAGGCGCATGTCCACCTGAACGGTGAGTTGCATATTCTTGGTCCCCACAACGTAGCGTACCTGTCTCCGGGAGACATACACGGCATTGTGGGTTCGGGTCCCGAGGGTTTCAAGATGATCAAGGTCTGGGCACCTATGGAACAAGACATCGTCTATCTTGAGGATGGCAAGGTCGTCGAGTAACTCTCTTTTTTAACTATTTTTATCTTGTTTTTACTTAAATGAATCAATAAGCTTAAAAATATACAGACTAGGTTGGAGAGGATAATGGTCAAGTTCATAGTCTTCTGCGAGATGACTCCAGAGTTCCTACGGCTACCCCTAGAGGAAAGACAAAGCTGGATACCTAAATGGACTGAGATAGCCAAAAAATATGGTATCAAGACCCTCTTCCAAGGAAACCCAATGGGTATAAGGGAGCACACCGTATTCGCGTTCGAGACAATTGGCAACGGTAACGAGTACTTTATGTTCCAGAGAGAGTGGCTTGCACTGGGCACACCAGATGCCGTAAAGTACATCAAGAACACGCGGACCATCACCGTCTACTAACTGGCATATAAACCAGTTTTCGAATCCTTTCTTCATCGATCAAACAGGACCCATAGAAGGAAAAAAATGGCCGGGCATCATTGGTAAGCTCATGGACTTGGGCCATTTCAGATATCCCGGCTTTACTGCCATCGCCACACCTAAAGAGGTAATAGCTCAACTTGAAGATCAGGAGAACTACATCATAGCCGATCTAAACTTGGATAACGAAGAACCAAGCACATCAATCCCAGATTACGGTGGTTCAGTCCATCCGGGGAGCGCTATTTTCAGGATATTAGTCCATGGGATAGATTCACTTCTAAGCAAGCTAAGGTACAAACTAAGCGAGGATGAGAGGAAGAAAATAATCAGCAAACTCAAATAGAATATTTTCTTCTCCTGAAAATGCATAATTGCTGGGTTCAATCACTTTGTTTTCTGTCTCTTCCTCAACTCGATCCTCAGATGTGGTCCCGAAACATATTGACCATATATATCTTCCTGAGCACCTCCGTGCCCTTCCTTAACTGACTCTATCCTGAACCGCATCTCGGGCTTCTCGGGTAACTCTTCGTTTACCAATATGAGGTACTTCTTATCTCTAAGCCTCTTTGCATGATACTCGTTGCTCTGCACAACAAACACACTCCGTACACTATCAACGAAATCACAGTAAACGGCATCAGAAACTCCCTGACGCCAATTAACACCCATACCCAACAAAACACGCCCCACACATATCAGCCCACGCCTTAAGCCCACAGATTTTTTTTCAAAGATTCCCTGTAACCAGGGACAACTCAAATTAGTTCTTCTTTATTCCAACTTACCTGAAGCATCATAATTTCATTTATTCCATTAATACATTGAATTACTCATATAGATGTAAATTCGCACCACTCTGCAGATTGAAACGTGGTATTCATGCGTCTTCATGCTTGTATCTTCCGGGCTATCATCACTCACGCTCAAAATAGACCTCCATATTTAATTGTGCTGAGGGGTTCGAATCCTACCTATAGTGGAGATGTCCCCGATTCATTCCCTCTTTTTTCTTGTTATAACAGGTAACCAATTATACCTAACCCGAAACAGGCCACCCTTTTTCTTATCGTGTGTAAGACAAATTTTTTTTCTCGATATGACTGGTTACTTGAAACAAGAAAACTCTTAATTAAACAGAATCAAAAAGTGTAAGCGACCCTACCGGATCTCCATCTCGATATAGACCTCGTTAGGGACTCTGATCCTCATGATGCTGCGCATCACCCTGTCCCTAGCGTCGATCTCGATCAACCTCTTATGGACCCTCATCTCAAACCGGTCCCAAGTATTACTGCCGTCACCGCAAGGAGTACGTCGAGTGGGCACTACAAGTTTCTTAGTCGGCAGGGGGATAGGGCCAACCAGTTTAACGCCTATCCTCTTCGCAATATTCTTGATCTCATCACAGACATCCTGCAACTTCTCCGTGTCAGTGCTCGTCAGCTTGATCCTTGCACGTCGCGCCATGTTATTCCCCGTCTAAACCTGAGAATCAGAACTTAAACCTTACTAATAAACCAAGCTCCAAGCCATCCAACACCAAAAAAAAACACATGCTACAACGAGCATAACCTTGTAAAAATCAGTAAAAAAAGTTGAGAGGACTAGGTTCTGTCCTCGATATCAATGACCACGCCAGCACCGATAGTGGTACCCATGTCACGGAGTGCGAACCTGCCCAGCTGCGGGTAGTCTTTGAAGGACTCCATCGCGACTGGCTGAAGAGGTACGAAACGGACGATCGCCGCGTCACCAGTCCTCAGATACGCTGGATTCTCCTCTAGGGTCTGACCCGTTCTTGGGTCAAGTTTGGATACAAGCTTATCAAACTTTACAGCGACTTGGGCTGTGTGCAGGTGCAGTACAGGTGTGTATCCCTCGCCAATGGCAGTGGGATGGTGGATAAGGAATATCCTACCTGTAAACGCCTTAGCCACCCGACACAGATTGTTGGGATGGCTAGCCACGTCACCACGCTTGAGCTTGTCTATTGAGACGCCCTTGGTGTTGAAACCAATATTGTCCCCTGGACCAGCCTCCGGGATATTGGTGTAGTGGGTCTCGATGCTGTTTACTTTTCCTCTCTCACCGCTAGGCATGAACACGATATCGTCACCAGGCTTCAATACGCCTGTCTCCACCTTACCTACTGGGGTAGTGCCAACACCTCTGATGGTGTAGACCTCTTGAACCGGGATCCTTAGAGGTTTATCAGTGGGCTTGGGTGGTAGCTCGAAGCTGTCCAGTGCCTCCAGTAATGGTGGACCAGTGTACCATGGCATCTTTTCACTCTTGTCTACTAGGTTGTCGCCTGTCCAGCCGCTTGTTGGCACGAAGTGGATCTTCTCAGGGTTGTAGCCTACCATCTTTAGTAGCCTGCTAACGCCGTCCTTGACCTCTTCGTACCTGTTCTGCTCCCAGTTGACGCTGGTATCGTCCATCTTGTTGACAGCGACGACCATCTGGTTGACCCCAAGGGTCTTGGCTAGGAACGCGTGCTCACGTGTCTGCCCACCAGGATTAGTTCCAGCCTCGTACTCGCCCCTCTTGGCCGAGATCATGAGGATGGCACCATCTGCCTGGCTGGCGCCAGTGACCATGTTCTTGACGAAGTCCCTGTGGCCAGGGCTGTCAATGATAGTGAAGACGTTCTTTCGTGTCTCTAACTCGTAAAAAGCGAGGTCGATGGTAACACCTCTCTCCCTCTCTTCCTTGAGCTTGTCAAGGACCCACGCGTACTTGAAGGACTCTTTACCGAGTGCCTTGGCTTCTGCCTCAAAGTCTTTGAGCTGCTTCTCCGAGATTGCTCCTGCCTTGTAGAACATGTGTCCGATGCTTGTGGACTTGCCGTGATCTACGTGTCCGATGATGATCAGGTTAATGTGAGGTTTGTCCCTCTTGCTCATCTCTGAATTCTCCTACACCCTTCAACCAAGATGGAGAATAAAAATGTTAGGCTAAATAGTCAAAACGATAATTCAGGTTCATGCATTGACATGTAATAGTCAGTACCGCCAAGAAAACCCCCAAAATGCGTAACATTTAAACATGTTACCCGTATCCGAGTGGTGGAGAATCACATGGCAAATGGCTTGTACGCTGCCCGCAGAAACAAGAAAGTACGGAAGAAGATGCGATATAAGAGCAAAGACTACACTCTCCGCCTCAAGAGAAAGAACGAGAAGAAAGGTCCCCTTGAGGGAGCCCCCATGGGTAGGGGAATTGTCCTACAGAAGGTAGGCATCGAGAGCAAGCAGCCAAACTCTGCCATCCGTAAATGCGTAAGAGTTCAGCTAATCAAGAACGGCAGGCTAGCCACCGCTTTCCTGCCAGGTGACGGCGCCCTCAACTATATTGACGAGCACGATGAGGTCACCATCGAGGGAATCCACGGACCACGATCAAGGTCAATGGGCGACATCCCAGGAGTTCGTTACAAGGTAAACGCTGTCAACGGGACACCGTTGAAGCTGCTGGTCCTTGGAAAGGTCCAGAAATCCATACGATAAGCATCAAATTATCTTCCCTCCAAGTTTCTAATAGCTTATACCTGTTTTATCGTTACAAATAAGAGACATGACCGATTTATCAACTTGGCTCCGGCTTAACAATCAGAAATACGTCTTTTTGACAATGCTTTTATTTATGTAACCCTTTCAGAGTCACTGCACACACGAAGTGATCAAATGAGTGAAGTTCAGGTACAGGACGACAGTATCAAGCTCTTCGGCGAATGGAGCTTTGAGGACATAGAGGTAAGAGACCTCGGACTCAAGCGCTACCTGAACCTTGATCCAGTATACCTCCCTCATAGTGGAGGTAGACATGAGGCACGAAAGTTCAGAAAAAGCAGGTTGAACATCGTGGAGCGCCTCATCAATAGCTTGATGAAACCCGGGTCTAGCGGCGGAGCGAAGAGCAGGGTCACAAACAGCGTCCGCACAGCGTTGAAGATCATTAATCTCAAGACAGGGAGAAGCCCAATAGAGGTCATCGTACGGGCGGTTGAGAACTCAGCTCCCAACGAGGACACCACCAGGATCGGTTACGGTGGCGTCGTATACAGGCTAGCCGTAGACATCAGCCCACAGCGAAGAATCGACCTAGCGTTGCGATACATCGTAAGAGGCATCAAAGAGCAGACCTTCAGCAACAGGAAGACTCTTGAGGAGGTCATCGCAGACCAGCTTATTGGAGCAGCGAATAACGACAGCAACAACTTCGCTGTCCGTCGCAAGCAGGAGGTCGAGCGGGTAGCTCTCTCCTCCAGATAATTTTCTTAAAATCTTTTAAAGGAGGCTTCCAGCGGCGAAGCCCAACAATCCCACAAGCATCAGGTAGAGTATCCTGTTCTTTACGTTGCGACTGTTCTCCCGTGTAGGCTCCTTCAGTAGGCTATAAGAGCTGTAAATCAACCCGAGATCGGTCAAAGCAACAAAAGGGACATACCATATGGAAACCAAGCCAAAGTATAGGGGAATAACAGACGAGACCACTGCTCCGAGAAAGAACGCTGACGCCACGATGGACGCTGTCTTTGCTCCCTGTCTCACTGCCACTGTGTTTATACCCGCCTCGGAGTCACCTTCGATGTCAACTATCCCTTTTGTTACCTCTCTCCCTGTGTTGCTGAGGAATGCTAAAAGGCTGAAGCTAAGTGATGCATAAAAGCTGCCAGTGATGACGCCACCGTAGATGAAAGGCAACCCAATGCATGTGCTAACCATCAAGTTCCCGAGGAACCCTGTCCGTTTTCCCCACACAGAGTAATTCATCATCACAACCCAACTGAAAACAGCTATGCCGAAGGCGATATCAGACACAAGGTAAGATGAGGCTAACCCTAGTACACTGAGGCCTGCGGTTATCGCGACAGCCTCACCCGGTGAGACTCTCCCACTTGGTATAGGTCTCTGGGGCTCATTAATGGCGTCGATCTCCCTGTCATAGTAGTCGTTGATCGCCATCGAGGCGCCTGTCATTGAGAAGCCTGTTATGAAAGCATAGACGAGTTGTATTGGGTCGTTAAGAATAGTTATTCCCCCTGTGATGGCGGCCCCCACCAGGATGCTGAACCCCAACATAAGTGAGTTCACTGGCCTGATGATCTCGATGAGGGCCCCCAGTTTACCCATAGAGGTATCGGTGCCCCAAGCCGGTAATAAACCCAACGAAAAATGGTTACTGTTAATAAATACTAATATTTAGTTAGGGTTGGGGGTTCACGTGAAACTCGACGCGTTCAGCATCACCCAGAAGGGAGGTCTTGAAGGTGTCGACATCTTCATCACGGTGTTCAAGGCCAAGGACTTGGTTTATAGATACATGATAGACCGGTGGACCATGGATAATCCAGGTGGATATCAACGTGTTCTCTCTGAGAGAAGGCTTTCAGATACGCGGGGCTCGCCTCTCCGATACCTTGTACGGGACATTGGATGCTTCCCAACTTCAATTCTTATTAACATACGTGGTGAAATCAAATTCACCAAAGAGAAGGATTTAGGCTGGTTCAGCGTAGGGACTCTCGACACTGGAGACGAAAAGTTCTGGCTCATCGACGGCCAGCATAGGATCGAGGCGCTAAAGAAAGCCATTGAGAGAAACCGTGACTTTGAGGATTACCCTGTAATCGCTAGCATCCTCAAGCTCCCTGAACGATTCGATGAGATGCTTCTCTTCTATTACGTTAACAAGCGTCAGAGAAGCGTTCCCACCGACTTGGTATATAGGCACCTTCAGAGGATGCTCTGGCAGAAAGGCCCCCATTGGCTTGAAGCATTTGAGGGTAGACGCGGAGTCAGAGTAGGCTACGCCACAGAGATCGTGGATATACTGAATCAGACCCCGACAAGTCCATGGCATGAACGTATCCAAGTAATAGGTGAATCAAAACACGAGAACCATATCGTGACCGACAGCCAACTAATACGCGCCATACTTGTGATACTAAAAGAGACTTTTTTCAGCGAGATGCCTGTCAGCGACTTTGCTAAGCATCTAATCGATTACTGGAACGCCATTTACCAGTTGTACCCTGAGTGCTTCGTAGACTCATCTGCATATAGTCTACTCGGGACACCCGGAATCCAGGTGATGCACAGGCTCTTCCCACATATCTACGCGAGATGCATTAGAGAAGATAAGATGGGTGAGTACGGCATGGAAGAACACCTTGAAAAACTACATATGAAGACCCCGAAACACTTCAGTCCAGATTTCGTGCGACCCATAGACTCAGAGTTCTGGTCAAAGAGCCATGGACCACTTGTAGCCATATCTTCTGGCTCACAGAACATTGAGGCACTGTATCAGGGATTGGTGGAGAAAATCAGGTTGGCAGAGGAAAGTTAGCCTCTCTCAAGGCGAATCTTTTCGCCTCCCCTTACCTTCTTAAATATCTTAGCGTCGCCATCGATCTTACCGAAGACATTCACAGCGCTTGCTGGCCGTATCTCGTCGCCTCGGCTGGCTGGTGTACGACCGAAAAAGATGCAGAAAGCGTTCCCTGGAGGCCAGTATGCGAGATCTCCCATATCCACTATCTCTTTGGCGTTCTCTTGAGCCGCGTCTACAGGTATGGAAAAGTAGATCTCGTCTCCCCACGTGTTTGCATATGCCTCGATTGGCAGTGCATCCCAGATGGCTTTGGCGGTCTTGGGGTTCTCCTCTGTTAATGATGCCTCAACTGGACCTGTGGTGTCTGTTATAATCTTGATTTTCATGGTTATTTCATATCATTTTTCTCTTAAGGTTTTTACCATACATCAACTACTTCAGTGAGATAGATAACATGAGACCGATTGATAGTAGTAAAATACTCTTTTTGATGTTGTTCCTAGCTTTTCTCACGGCTACTATCATTGGTGCTCATGGTTTGACAGGCGAGGTCCATGACGACTCTGGGCACCCAATTGAGAACTCGACCGTAATCATTTCTCTTGATGGACGCGAACTCGGGAGAACCTTCACTGACTCTGAAGGAGGCTTCGACCTGACGATTGACGCAAACAATGTTCTCATGACAGTTTACGGTGATTTGGAAGAAACCGATGGAGTTGATTATGTTCCGTTCCGCAAAGAGGTACAAGTTGACGAGAATATATCCATCGTACTATCAGCTGCTTCCTCGATACTTGTAAAGGGAAACATACAGTTCGTTGACACCGAGAACTTGGCTCTTCAAGAATACTATTATGTTCTAGATGTTGATAACCAGACTCTTAGTCCATCTGGCCATCCCCTCATCTATGACGCGGCTCCATGGACACTTGACCGGCTGAGGCCTCCTGATAGACACATTATTGTCCCAGCGGATTCTCAGGTCAGGATTCTTGTCAACAGTAGTTTCTTATATACATCTCAGGTCATGACCAAGAACTTCTCCTCCGCGATAATCACTACGGCTCCCAAAGGAGAGGTAATAGAGATAGATGTAAGAGAGTACACGCTGCCATTGAACTTTGAGATAACAGAGAAATCCAGAGCACAGCTCCATGTCGCCCTCGATGAGATGCTGAGTTATGGCTTCTATGTTACGAGACAGAAGAGCGCTCAATCATCAGCGAATAGACTGCTATCTGAATCCAAGACACTTTACGAGGACAGTAACTATCCTGAGAGCTTCGACTCATTGAAGCGGAGTTATATCTCTTTAACTCATGCCTCAAGGGAGCTTGAGCAAATGTTCAAGGACGCAAACTTATCCGTTTTCATTCTTATCGTTTTCTTCGCTTTTGCCTCTCTAACAACTGGTTATCTTCTTGGCGAGAGGACAAGCCTCCAGATGACGATAAGTACGTTGATCTACGCTTTAAGCCTCTCATTTTTCTATTTAACTTACCCTGGAAGCAAGACAATTTCCTTAACGGATTTCGCTGTATCCGCTGTCGCCAGCATTATAGGGTTCACGTTTCTTGGGCTGTTTACACCGAAGTTATTTAGTGTGGGGAGCATCGACGGTAGGATCCATACAAGAAACCTGTTGATTCCGATACTCGGTATCGCCAAGAGGAGCCTCCGGAGACGCAGGCTCAGGTTCATGCTCACTCTCCTCAGTATAACGTTGCTCGTGATGAGTTTCGTGACCCTTACAAGCTTCTCTGAAGGATATGGATTAATCGAGAGAAGCTATCCGCAAAGAACTGAATGGACTGGAGCCTTCATAAGAGAAGGATCATGGTTACAAATACAGCCCACTTTCATTCAATTATCTGAGGCTGAATCAGATTGGTTGATTTCACAGCCAGAGGTAGCCCAGCTCTCACCTAAAGCCGAGAATACTCCCCAGCGAAAACCTATCCTAATGATACAGATAGAACCGATCTACGGTATCATTGGGCTTGGTCCAGAGGAAGACAACACAGTAGGCATACGACGGATACTTCTAAATGGAGTCTTACCTGACGATGACGGCGTCCTGATTAGTGGCGATCTCGCCAACCAATTAAACCTAGCCTTGGGTGACATCCTTTACCTTGGTTTCAGAGATCTAGCGATTCAAGGGTTCTTCAACGAAGAGGCGCTTAGAACTCTAAAGGACTTGGATGGTTCACCTTATATGCCAAATAAAATGGTTAATACGAATCCTGCGGGGGAGGTCCCAAACTGGGTTCTTGGTTCATGTGAACCAAGAGAAGTAATTTTCATGACCACAACTACAACGACAAGGATGCCGTATGTAGGTATACAGAGGATCAGTCTCCAACTCACGCCAGATAGTGAGGAAAGAGCATTCGCTGAGAGACTGGCCCTTGAAAGAGGCTACAAATCGTATGCCTCTACCGCTGACGGATACTACGCAATAACCTTAGGCAACTTTTTTGAGGGAAGGGGATTTTCGTTAGCAATTCCGTGGGCTATCGTCGTTCTCAATGTTGTAGTAACCATGCTCAATGCATTATTCGAGAGAAGGAAAGAGATAGAGATTCTTTCCTCTGTTGGCCTAAATCCTGCTCAGGTCTCGTCTATCTTCGTCGCTGAGGCCACCGTCACCGGGTTTATCGCCGGAGGGCTAGGGTATCTCCTTGGTCTTGGAATCTACAAGGGCATGGCGGTTCTCAACTTGGGGCTTCAGGTCCACCAGAAGGTCTCAGCTTTTTGGAGTCTCGCTAGTATAGCTCTGGCTATTACCGCCGTTCTGACTGGTGCCATGGCTGCGCTCCGGAACTCTGTAGTAATCACCCCAAGTCTTCAGAGAAAGTGGAGTATAGACAGATCCAAGGGTGGCTTCCAGGAGCCCTGGACGGTTACCATACCATTGAAGTTGCTGCCTGAGGAGGTGGAAAATTATATTGATCATATCCTTAAGAACCTTGAATCACTTAGAAACCATCCAGTCAACGTAACCTCATCAATCAAACGTAGACGTGACGGTGATGTCAGAACATTGCAGTTCATCTACAAATCATTTCAGACGACGACAGGTAACTTTTACACTAAAAACGAGTTGATAGTTAAGCCTTTGCCCAACGGGGAGTATGGGGCTGAGCTTAAATGTCTGGGTGACCTCGGCTGGGTCCATGTTGTGGGCTCCTTAGTCAGGCAGTATACACTGGATTACAGCGCGGTTAGAGGAGACTAGCCTCTTTCCACCTTCTCTACCTGGCCATCTCTCAACCAGATTATCCTGTCACTGGCTTTGATCATCTTCAGGTCATGTGTGGCAGCGACGAGTGTAAGACCTCTAGTCTTGTTGAGGCCGTGGAGAAGATCAATGATCTCCATCCCAGTGTTCAGATCTAGGTTGCCTGTGGGTTCATCAGCTAGGAGAATTGCTGGGTCATTAGCCAAGGCACGTGCGATGGCTACTCTTTGCTGTTGTCCTGCAGAAAGCTCCAGAGGTCTATGTTGCAGTCTGTCGCCCAAGCCCACTGACTTTAGGATTTTCTCTGCTTTCTTCAGCCCCTCCTCTCTCGGTATCCCTGCGAAGACCGTGGGTAACGCAACGTTCTCTAATGCTGTGAGTACTTGGATTAGGTTGAAGGTCTGGAAGATGTAGCCAATCTTCCTGCATCTGAGCCACGCCAACTCATAGGCGTCCAGCTGTGCAATGTCCACACCGTCGATGAAGACGCTGCCATTGGTGGGCTTGTCCAGTCCACCTATTAGGTTGAAGAGGGTGGTTTTTCCGCTTCCGCTGGGGCCTACAAGTGAGACATATTCGCCTCTTTTTATCTCGAGGTCAACGCCGTCCAGTGCTTTTACTGTCTCGTCTCCCATCTGATAGTGCCTTAAAAGTTTCCTTAACTCGATTATAGTATCATAACTCATATCTTAGCGCCTCCACTGGCCTGAGCTTGGACGCCCTCCAAGCGGGGTACAAGGACGCAATTACACTCAGTATTCCAGAGAGCAGTGTCGTCCCTACAAAGTAAAATAAGATTGTGCTAATCGGTACTTTTAGTATAATATCGAATCCAGTGGTCATCCCAGTCGAGACTAATGCCGCTAGGACCCCAAGAATGTAGCCAATAACACCGCCGGATAAGCCTTGGATTGATGACTCCACAAGGAAAAGCATCATAATGTGTTGGTCCAGTGCGCCGATGCACTTCATTGTGCCAATCTCGTTGTATCTCTCATAGACCGCGATAAGCATAGCGTTGGTGATACCCACGATTGACACGATGAGAGCAACGAAGACTAGCCAGTACTGGTACGCCTCCACTGAGAGGCTGGTAGTCTCAAGCTGACTATAAGTCTTAAAGAAAAGATCTGTGAGTATCAGCGAACTCAAAAAGCTATTCGCTAAAGCAATGCTTGACACATTTATTATGGTTCTCTGGAATCTGCGCTTGATGTAATCAATACCTAGTCTGATGGCGTCTCTCACCGTGAAGGTGACTCGGTGTACCTCTTCAACGCTGCTCATTTCAGTTGATCTCCCTCTGTGTTGATTAAAGTATTTTCCACTCTCCTTTGTCCCTCGGACCGGTTGAGACTCCAATCCAAGCTAATTTTCCTCAGGAATCTGCCAACTGACTGTGCTCCATCTTCACTGGTAACGCTTGTTAAAACAGTGTGATATGTTGAGCCGTCTGCTCTTGCTATTGTCAATGTGTTTCTCGTATAGATTCCGGAGATACTTTGACTCTCAGTGCCGAATATGAACTTGAAAATCCAACTCCTCTCGCCATCAGTCTCAATCTCGTTCATTTTTATCATCCTAGTTTCTAGGGGTGTTCTACCAAGCGCAGACTGGAGCTTGTCATTTATGAACTCCACGTACTCGTCTATCTCTTCTTCGAAGATGTGAACAGGTATCTCTATCCTGAAAGGCTCATCGGAACTATAGGACGCCTCAGCTTTCCAGCGTCTCCTCAAACTTGGTGTTATTGATGTACTGTTCTTCAGGGCAACGAGGCCTCCGACGAGAACCGCTGCTAGGCTTATCACGAGGGCTGCAACACTCCAGAAAGCTGAGACCTTTTGTTTGACTTGAAGAGCCGGCGTAACAAGATAGATGAATTTGTAGGCTCCTAGCCCCATCATGTAGCCCACGCTACCTCCTATGACGCCGATTACAGCTGCCTCCGCGAGGAAAATAGATGAGATGTGCCTCGGGTTCATGCCTATACTTGAGTAGATCATCACCTCGTGGCGCCGTTCATAGTAGCTGTTCAGCATAGTCACCACGACGTTAAGCACAACTATCACCCATGGGATAACAATGGGGAGTCCTTTCCCCTCGAAGTAATCAGTTAGCTGAGCAAGGTAAATGCCATCGCTAGTACTTGCCCAGACCCTGAAACCTCTGGTGAGAGCTAGCTTGGTCGCCAGTTCCTTCAGGTCCACCTCTGGGCTGAAGGTCATAACGAGTCTATTTATCCATAGATTGGAAACACTCGCTGCAGTTCTCTGGTTAATGACGATCACTTCATCAGGGTCACATGGGGCGAGCCCTTCTATTACCCAGTCAGGGCCGTCATACTCGACTCTTATCACTTCAATTATCTTATCAGGCAATAGAGGGGCACCGTCAATATCCAGAACAGAAGCTAGCTTGTCATCATCCAGTAACCCTACGACCTCATACCTGAATGTTTGTCCCTGAGTCTCAAATATTACTGACTCTCCAACAGTTAGCTCAAGTCTGTTCGCTAATTCCATGCTTATGAGCGCTGTATTCGTTTCTTGGGTTTCCAAGTATCTACCTACACTTACCGCTTCATCAAGATCAGTTAGTTTAGCATCCTTCTCTGGGTTCACTGCTAAGACCCCGAACAAATGGGTACCGTTTAGTGTAGCAAACTGTCTGTAAGCCTCCCTGTACTGTCTCATTGGCTGATTTTGAATTCTGGCATCAAGGATCATTGGCCCCTCAGTTTCGTTGAACCATCCTATGAGGGACTCATCTATTGGGAGAGGTCCACTCGTTCCGTCTCCTCCACAGAAAGGAGCTGTCGCAGTCATCGGTGGCGGATTCGGGGTTCGTATCAGAATGCCTTGAGTTAAAGTGTCTAGCTGGCTGTCCATGGTGAAGCTCATTCCGTATCCTGAGGTGAAGCTTGTGAGACTGATGAAGCTAGCTACCAGCATAAGGACACTCGTGAGTGTGAGAGCGAACCTTAGCCACCTCCTTCTCAGACTTCTCTTGGCTACGCTTAGGATCGGTACTATCATGTTACGTAACGGAACCTTGTCGCCTCCACCATCAGATAGAAATCTAGGTAGGCTATAGGCACCGATGTTTACGGTTACAAATGACGCTATCGAGACTCGGATATAATCCATTTGAGTAATAATGCTGCTTCCTGGGTGCAGCTCATGGAGAGTGTAAAGGAAGATTAGATAGACTAGTGATGATGCCGCAAGCTTCCACAGATTATCCTCAAACATCAGGAAGGCAACAATAACCGATGAAATTGCTACAAATCCTACCAGTATATACACTGAGCGAGCTGCATCAGCTACCAGACTAGTGAGACCAACCCTAAGATCTGATAGAACCACATATGCCTCTCGTAATCTTGTGAAAGATTTCTCGTAATCACCAAGATCTAGTATGGTCTCCGCCTCATCTGTGATGGTAATTACTTGTGAGAGTTGCTGCCTCTCCACCGCAAGGAAGAATCCCTCTGACTCCTTCTCCAACAATAATGCTTTAACTTGGTCTGTCGCGTTCCTTGTGTCAATGATGCTCGATGGGAGGACTTGACTCCTAAGATCAACTTCAATGACCTCCCCCGGCTCTAATCCATCCTCACTGAATCCATCTAAAACAAGCTCCTTCTGTGTTACCTTGCCCTGTACCTGGACATTAGATAACGTCTGAAGAGTGAAGCTTTCTCCAGCGGGAACAATCACTACGTCTCCTGGTAAGCTCAGGTACCCAGAGAAGCTTTCTTGGAGGGAGCCATAGCTCAGGATCATGCTTCCTGAACGCATCTGTTCTCCTGACTCTTTGTCTATGACTCTGAAGATCGAGGAAGGGATGGCTGTTGTTTCAATGAAGTAAGCCTGTCCTTTCACGATGACATATGCGCTCTTCTTCATCTCTATGGAGAGGTCACTGTTTTCCTCGTTTGGTGTGTAATGGAGACCATAGGGAACGTAGTCATGTCTCTTTACATCCTTGTCCTTGTGACTAACGATGATGAGGTAAGGCGCATCTTCCTCTAGCCTAACGGTGAACGAACCATTGGCATCTGTCTTGACTCCCTGTAGCCTTCGCCATCTAGACGAGTAACGCCTCCAGTACCTTCTGTAAAAAATCTCGACCTCCGCTTCTTGGATAGGTGCTCCTGAATCATCGTCGATAATCTGTCCCGTTACCTCGATATTCAAGGCGTTTACAGCACCTGGGACAAGAGCGAGTAGACTCGTTAAGAGTAACAACAGAAATATCCCGACAGTAATTTTCCGGGGAGAAATGCCATGTTGTCGGGACATGATGATTAACTTTCAAGGATGTCTTACGGGGATAAAACATTTTGCCGGCTAGTTTAGGTGCTCTTCATCCAGCTCTGTGTCTTGTGGTCCTTCTTCCCATCCTATGCAGTCGTAGCATAGCTCGGTCTTCACATCACCGCATTCATCACAGAACTTAGCCTCACATTCGACACAGTCATGGGTCTCATTGACCTCCATACCACATATCTCACAGATAGGCATAGCTCCTCTAGTATCCACCCGGCTATTACCGCCCTAATAAACATATTGAACGAATGGAGGCTAGGGGAGATCAGCGACAGCGAACCCGAGGTCGAGACGTCTAAGGGTCTCAGGTGTTGGATGTCCCGTCGCAATGTCCCAGCCACGTTCAGTGTAATACTCGTCCAGCATAAACTCAATATTAACAACTACGTCGCTGCTGTCACCTTCAGTGAGGGGGGTCTCCTTGAATCGTTTAGGAAGGTCGTCATCCTGCCTCGTGATGCCTTCCCGGATCCCGAACATTCTCTCAATGTTGATGATCCTTGATCCTGCTTCGCGGACCTCCTTTGGTGTAAGCTTGAGACCTGTTGTGATCTCCATTACCGTGGCTGCTTTCTCGAAGGGAAGGAGCATCATGTTCTGCATGATGTTCTTACAGGGCTCTAGTGCATCGATGACGGCGCACCAATCCTCAAAGTAGTTGATGAGTTTACCCTTGCCTTTCTCCTCTCTTCTTAAGGTAGCCTCTGGGACGCCGAACATTTGTCTTCCCAGCTCAGGATCATCGCTGAGCTCGATGAATGGCTCACTTCTCAGATGGTCACCTCCTCTGCTAGAAACGGCGTATCCTAACCCGAAGCCCTTTAGTCCTCTGGGATCAGCCATGATGAGGTCCATGCCCTTCACCTGAACCGTACGGTCCATGCCTTTGCCTAGCTTCCTCGCCGCTTCCACTGAGCCATCAGCGAGGATGTCCCCGAAGCCTTCCCTGTCCGAGATCTGCTGGATGAGGGTGAGGAACGCCTCCTTGTTACCCCAGTTAAGTTCAAGGCCACCGGTCTCTTCTTTTGTGAGTTCCCCTGCCTCGTATAGCTCCATAGCCCAGCCGATGCACCCGGCGACCGTAAGTATGTCCAGTCCCAGCTGGTTGCAGAGGTCGTTGCCCTTGAGTGCAAGCTCGATATCAGGGTTACCGATCCTGCTACTGAAGCTGCCGAGGGACTCGTACTCCGGTCCCTCGCCGTGAAGACCCTTGAAGGGACCATTTTTGACCGAGTAGACGCGGCTGCATGGAATAGTGCATGCGAAGCACCCCCTTGACTTGACGTTATATTTCTCGGCCAGTTTCTCTCCACTTACCTCTGCTGCGTGCTCGTAAACGCCACTCAGGTAGTTTCTTGTGGGTAGGAACCCAGCCGCGTTGGCCATCATGAGTATCCTCGTGGTGCCCATAAGGCGCCTGCCTTGGTATTGTTCATGCTCCCTGATCTCTTGCTCCAGCTGTAACACTAGGTCTCTGAATCTGTCTGGTTCAGCGACCTCTACTGCACCTGTCCCCCTCAAGGCTAGGGCTTTCACGTTCTTTGAAGCCATGACGGTGCCCATACCTGTCCTTGAGGCCGCCCTGACTTGGTTGGCGAATAGGGCGCCGTACTTGACTCCATTCTCTGCTGCCGGTCCACAGATGACAGTTTGTGTCCTAGCGTCGGCTAAATCTTTCTTGATGTATGCGTCGGCGTCGAAGACAGTGCTTCCAGTTATTTGCTCCGCGTCCCTGAACTCGATCTCATCATCTTTTACACTGATGTAAATTGGGTTCTCGCTCTTTCCCTCAATAATAATCTGGTCGTATCCAGCGAACTTCATCTCTGGGGCGAAGTGACCGCCCGCGTTACTGTCCCCAAAGATGCCTGTGTGCGGGCTCTTAGCTGAGACGTTGAACCTGCTTGCCGTGGGAAACATGGTGCCCACGAGAGGTCCCGTGGCGAACATTAGCTTGTTTTCTTGTTCAAGGGGATCTATACCTGCCTTAACTTCCTTGTAGAGCCGGTGAGCGTTGAAGCCTCTTCCTCCAAGATAGTTTCTGGCGTCCTCAACGGTCAGGTTCTCAACGTTTAGGGACTCGTCGCTGAGGCTAATTCTGAGTATTTTCCCGGTGTAACCATAGAACCTACTCATTGAAACACCACTCCTCCTTCATTCTGCTGAAAGCCGTCTCTGGTGTCTCCGTGAACTCCGGAGTCTCAATGTATTGTAGGGCTTCTGTGGGGCACCTCTGCACGCAGTGAGGGTCTCCACCACACAAGTCACAGATGTAAGCCTTACTCTCATTGAGTTTGACAGCGTCGTACTTGCATACATTTTCGCATAAACCGCATCCTGTACATGTCTGCCAGTCCACCCATATTGCCCCATCGCTGTTTCTGCTGATGGCTTGGACTGGACAAGAGTCCAATGGGGGACAATCGGTGCATTGGCGGCACATCAACGGGTAGTCTAGTCCGTTCCTGTCGTCCTTGTGAACGGTTACTCTCGCTAAACTTGAACTGAACTTCCCTGTGTGTTGGAAGCTGCAGACCATCTCGCATTGACGGCAGCCAGCGCAGTTCTCGGCAGTGACGGTTATGCGCTTCATATCTGCTCGACCTTACAGGTTAATTTTGATTATAAAAGAATGATTAACCTATTCTTGTTGGGGTAATCCGGGTGTGAATGCCCAATCCATCTATAGTTTACCGAATTATGGTAAATATATGATATCATGAGGTAAATCTTTACCATGTTTCAGTATAGAAAACAAGGCTGCCGGCTACTCGGCGAACAACAGAGGACATAACGTGGGTTTACTTTCAACACACGAAGCAAAGGTATGGCAAGAGTTCCAGAAGGGCAAACCAACGGGTATAATCTCCGAGGAGAGCGAGGAGGAATGGACCCCCGCTTATGTCTCAAGAGTCCTAAACCGTGCGAGAAGGAAGAGATCAGAAGCACTGGAGGGACACGCGTTAAGTCACCGTCTTGATGTTGAGAACCTCCTCGACTATAAGGGTCTACTGATAGGTTTTGATTATCAGGCAAACGCACAGGTCTATATCGTTAACACTGAGGCTTTGGACATTATAGTCTGGTACAAGCACGAGTTCTATGGGGGTGAGCCGTGTCCAAGGTGCCCTAAGGAGAGTGAGTGCATGGATACACTTCAGGTCGTAGTAAATGAGTACTCACTTGAGTTACGACCTGACGAGATGGGACTCCCTATGACTGAGCGGTCCATAGCTATTTTCAACAAGCAGGCTGCGAAGGAGTCACCTCGTTATCAGAGGAACCATCTGAGGTTAACCGTGAGATACTCCGGACGCTTAAGGAGATTAACGAGTACCTGAAAAAAGAGAGTGAGATTTAGACTACCAGCTTTAAAATCTCCTCGCTGAGATTACCGCCGCTGATGACTACTCCCACCTTCTTGCCGTTGAACATCTCAGGACACGACATTATCGCCGCCGGCCCTACGGCTCCGGCCCCCTCGATCAACATGTGGTGCTCGTGAAGCATGTACCGGATGGCGTCGAGAATACTCTTCTCTGATAGAATTACCCAGTCGTCTATGAGGTCTCTGCAGATAGGGAAAGTTACACTGTTCTCCTCGATTCCCCCGTGCAGTCCTTCTGCATAAGAATCCTCTAAAGGAATATCATGGATCACGCCTTTCTTGATGCATTCATACATGACGGGGCTGGTCACCGACTGAACTCCAACCACTTGTGCCGAAGTAGCCTGCTTGAAAACAGATGCAACGCCTGAAGCCAAGCCTCCTCCACCGACAGGTACAGCCACGATATCGAGTTCTGGGTGGTCCTCTAACATCTCCAGACCAACGGTTGCTTGGCCCATGATTAGCTCAAGGTCGTTGTAAGGAGAAACGAAGGTCTTGCCTTCATCTCGTTCGATGCCTCGGGCGATGCGCTCAGCTACCATGTACTCCTCTCCTTCAACGATAAGCTCGACGCCGTACTTCCTGATTGCATCTATTTTGACTTGGGGCGTGTTCTCAGGCACCACTATAGTGGCCTTAACACCGAGTTCACGGGCAGCATAACCAATCCCCTGAGCGTGATTCCCAGAACTAGACGTGATAACCCCTTTTTCTCTCTGCTCATCCGTGAGAAGAAGCAGCTTGTTTGTGGCTCCCCTAATCTTAAAACTGCCTGTGACTTGCTGGTTCTCAAGCTTTAACCAGACCTCACCGCCGCAAAACGTGCTTAAGCCATGGGAGAACTCCATTGGGGTTCTGCGAGCCCATTTCTGCACACGTTTCCTAGCGCCATAGACATCGCTGAGACTAATCATACGATATGATACTGTATCCTCGTATTTATCAACATGAATCTTTGATGGCATTGAAGGCTCTCTGGCGTCTCTCGTGAGCTTGGGTAAAGCTCTCACTATCTTTATAAGTCATCTTCAAGGCATAGTGCATTTCCCTTAGCCCGGAAGGCTGTATCTTAGAAAGGTTTTTGATTATGTTCTGGAAGGACTCAGTCATCTCCTCTAGGAACATGTTCTCCTTGAGAAGTGCCTCCACGAGCTCGGTTCTCTCCTTAACCACGCTCTGCGCCAACGTGTACTGGAGAGTGAACGTGGTTCCCGCCATTTTTTCAATAAGCTTGAGGTCATGTCCTGCGATGGTTTTCGTGAAAGCCATGTTGATTATGTAAGGTAGAGATAGAACCGCGGCCATCACACTGTCATGAGCCGTTTGGTCTGTAACCACGATGTCAGCTTTTGGGAAAAGCCTCCGGGTCCAGTCGGTTTCTCTTTCCTCGTTAATTATCGGCATAACTGCCACTGTTTTTCCCTCCAGATGTTGTACCTGTGGCCCAAACATGGGGTGGATGCAGAGCGGCTTCAACCCTTTCACCGCTGATATCCGAAGTGGCGCGATCACTTCTGACTTGAGTGAAGCGATCTCCGCTAATATCGCCCCCTGCCTCATATGTCTGGATACCTGAATGATGACTTCCCCTGTCACCTTCAGAGGAACCGAGACAATGACAATGTCCGCTTCATTGATCACAGCCTTGCCTTGTGTTGTTTCATTTCTAAGGTCCGCTGACTTCACGTTGTAACCGATGCCTTCGAGGTGTCTGGTTAGCCACTTGCCCATCCCACCGTCTGCACCAATGATCACTACGTTTCCTAGAGTCATCCTCACATGGAAACAATGCCAAGTATATCATGGTATTGGGCAGGTGTCTCTATCCATAATGAGGGTTACTTGGCTCGTGGGTATGAGCCCAGATGTTTGATGTAGTTGGTCTGTTTATTTAGCTCGTCGAGAGCCTCACTGATAGTTTTATCCTTGACGTGGCCCTCGAAGTCAATGAAGAAGATATACTCCCAAGGGGTACCCACGAGGGGCCTAGACTCGATCTTCATCAGGTTGATGCCCCTCTCAGAGAGGGTGCTAAGTGCCTTTACCAGGCTTCCTGGTTCATGTTTCACGACGAAGGCTATGCTAGTTTTGTCGCTACCAGTTGGCCTGGGTTTGTCTCTTCCGATGACTAAGAAACGTGTATAGTTTTCTTTGTGGGTCTCTATTCCCTGCTCCAGAATCTCCATGTCGTAGACCTGCGCCGCTCTTGAGCTGGCGACCGCTGCTGCGTCCTTGCGTTCATCATCCTTGATGTTCTTGACGCTGCCCGCTGTGTCGTAGGCTCCTACTGGCTCGTACCCGTGTTTCTCTAGGTACTCCATAGATTGACCCAGTGCCTGGGGGTGACTGTAAACCTTCTTGATGTCACCGGCCTTGACGCCTGGGTTAACGATGAGGCAGTGAACGATTCTTAGCACTGTCTCGCCCTGCGCCACAAGGGTTCGCTCGTTGAGGAGGTCGAAGGTCCTGACTATGCTTCCCTGGATGCTGTTCTCCACTGGGACCAGTCCTAGGTCTGCTTCTCCTTTCTCGACAGCATTGAATACGTCGGGTAGGTATGGTTTGGGCACTGGCTCGGCTTGGTCATCCCAGTGCTTGATTATAGCTTCCTCGCTGTACGCGCCGCTCTCTCCCTGAAACGCTACTCTCATTGATGTTATTCCTCTGCTTGCACGCACATGTCAATTATCTTCCTGAATACACGTCTGGTGGCCTCGGGGTCAAGTCCCATCTCGGATGCTAGATTAGCGACGTTGTCTAGGACAATCTCCTCCCGGCTTTTGTCCACGACTGGCTTGCCATGGCGTTTCTTTACCTCACCGATCTCGATGGCTACGGTGACTCTCTCCTTAAGTTTTTCAATGATCTCGGTGTTCAACCTGTTGATCTCGTCTCTCAGTGGATTGATCTCTCGAATATAGCTCATTTCTGCTCCTCCATTACCTGTTTCACGTGGCCGCTCCTGAGTAGGTGGTCTAGTAGCACTGCGGCTGTCATGCTCTCCACGACGGGGACGGCCCTTGGCACGATGCATGGATCGTGTCTCCCATGTATGTTGATGGTGGTCTCCTCCAACGTTTTCATGTTGACTGTGGTCTGGGGCTGGGCGATGCTAGGTGTGGGCTTGAACGTGACTGTGCATGTTATAGGCATACCGTTGCTGATGCCTCCTTGAATCCCCCCCGAGTTGTTTGATTCAGTACCTATCTTTCCGTCCTTGACGTTGAACGGGTCGTTGCTCTCAGAGCCCCTCATGGATGCAAGCAGTACACCTGCACCGAACTCCACTGCCTTCACGGCGGGTACGCTGAAGAGTGCCTTGGCTAGGTCGCCTTCAAGTGTGTCGAACACAGGTTGCCCAACGCCTGGTGGTATGTATAATGCCAGGCATTTGACTTTACCTCCAATACTATCTGAATCTATCTTCGCTTCCTCGATGGCTTGGATCATCTTCTCGGCTGTTTCTTGGTCAGGGCACCGTACTGGGTTTGACTCGGTGTGTTCCTTGATCTCCTCAACTGTGGGTTCTGGGGCTTGGATGTCACCTATCTGCGCGGTGTATCCCATGACCTGGACACCGACGGATGCTATGATTTGCTTCGCTAGGGCTCCCGCCATCACTAATGCAGCGGTGTTCCTGCCTGAGAATCTCCCTCCTCCCCTGTAATCTTGGTGGCCTCCGTATCGTGCCTCGGCTGTGTAGTCTGCGTGGCCTGGTCTGGGTGTCCATCTGAGGGTCTCATACTTGGAGCTGTTTCTGTCCTTGTTCCTTATGACCATGCAGATTGGGGCGCCTGTGGTGACGCCGTTGAATATGCCTGAGATGACCTCGACCTTGTCCGGTTCGTTTCGTGTTGTTGTGAGGTTGCTTTGGCCTGGGCGTCTCCTGTCCAGCTCTGACTGAATGTGGTTTAGGTCTACTTTATGGCCTGCTGGGCACCCATCGATTACTACGCCTACGCAGACTCCGTGGCTCTCACCGAAGGTGGTGAACCTGTAGGTGTTTCCTATGGTGTTACTCATCTTTTGACCTCCTTATGTTGGCTCCCAGTTGCTCCATGTGGCTCCAGAACTCTGGGTATGACTTGGAGACGCACTCCGCGTCCGTGATGACTGTCTCCCCGTCGGCGATCATGGATAGGACGGCGAAGCTCATGGCTATTCTGTGGTCTTGGTATGGGTTTATCTTTGCTCCGTGGAGCCGTGTGCCTTTTATTTTGACCGTGTTTCCGTCTTGGGTTATGTCTGCTCCCATGGCTCGTAGTCCCTCCTCCATAGACTGTATCCGGTCTGACTCTTTTATCCTGAGTCTCGCCAGTCCGGTGAGTGTGCTTTCGCCCTTTGCTTGTGTGCAGAGGGCTGAGACTATTGGGTAAAGATCTGGGCAGTCTGAGAGGTCGAGGTTTAGTGGTTTCAGGCTGCTTCTTCTGGATTCGACGCTGTTCTCATTGATTGTTATGTCTGCGTTCATCCGGGTTAGTATGTCTGTGATGGCTTTGTCTGCTTGGCTGCTCTGGTTGTTGAGGTTCTCAACTCTTACGTTGCCTGCGAGTGCGCCTGCAGCTAATGGGTAGGCTGCCGAGGACCAGTCTCCCTCTACCCTCATATATGCAGCGGTATAGGGGGAGGGGGGTACATCCGTCGTCGTCATTTCATTGGATGTGGATGCTGTTACTCCGTAAGCCTTCATGGCGTCCATTGTCATGGCGACGTAGGGCTTGGACTCTAGGGGGGTGGTGACTTTGACTGTGAGGGGGCTCTCGGCGAGAGGCGCCAATAGGAGCAGGGCTGAGATGTACTGGGAGCTGATGTTGCCGGGAATCTCCACGGTTCCTCCCTTTACGCCTCCTATGCCGTGGACTGTGACGGGGGGGTAACCGTTATTGCTTGTAGATTTGATCCCTGCCTGGTGTAAGGCGTCCAGTAATGGACCGATGGGCCTCTTTCTGAGAGATGACCCCCCTGATAAAGTAACTTCCCCGTCTACTAGTGCGCATACTGCCGTCATGAGCCTGAGCGTTGTCCCTGACTCTCTGCAGTCTATGGGTGACTCGGGTGCACGAAGTGTACCTCCGTGTATCTTGACCGCTTCTCCCGTTATCTCATAGACTACGCCGAGGTCCTTAATGGCTTGAAGCGTAGCGTCGGTGTCATCCGACTTCAGTGGGTGCCTGATTACGCTTGTTCCCTTGGCGAGGGCTCCCAAAATGAACGCCCTGTGGGTCATGCTCTTGGATGGTGGCGCAGTTAGGCTTCCATTTAAGCTGGAAGCTGATAACTTGACCTTCATTTAGTCTCCAGCTCCTTGATGATCATGTCCACTACCTGAACAGGTGTGAGCCCGACTGTATCTATTGACACGTCAGCTACCTTCATGTAGGTGGGTAACCGTTTCTCAAGGATAGTAGCTGTTTTCCTCTGCTTGTCGTCTACGTTTAGGAGGGGACGTGACTCGTCGTCGCTGGTCCTTGCCATTATTTCCTCGATGGTGGCTGTTAGGTGCACCAGTTTTGATGTCTGCTTCAACGCCTCGACGTTCTCAGGGTCAATCACTGCGCCTCCGCCGCACGCTATTACAAGGTTATCCATGGACGCGAGGTCTTTAGCTATTTTTTTTTCAATTTCCCTGAAGGTCTTCTCTCCGTCGGTGGCGAATATCTCGGTTATCTCTCTGCCTGTGCGCTCTACGATCTCGTCGTCCATGTCCACGAATCTGTACCCTATCCTCTCAGCCAGTAACGTGCCTACTGTGGTCTTGCCTACAGCCATGAACCCGTAGAGCGCTATGTTCACCTATGTCCTCTCCTTAACCTAGTCTCGACCTTCTCAAGCATCAGTTCTACCGGTGGGTCCATGCCTGTCCAGAGACGGAAAGCCACGACACCCTGATAGACAAGCATCCTTACACCGCTAAGCGTTCTTGCTCCCACCGCCTCGGCTTCACGCAGGAGTCTGGTCTGTATCGGGTTGTAGACTATGTCGTAGACCATGAGATCTTGGTGGAGCAGTCTATTGGGGATAGGTGTGCCATCGATTTTTGGGCTCATACCAAGAGGCGTGGTGTTGAGAATGATGTCCACGTCTTTGACATAGTTCTCCAATTCACTGAGGCTGCCATGGTTTATTTCTGCTTTCGACTTAGACTTTAGATGAGTTGCTAGAGAGACTGCTTTATTCTCGCTCCTGTTTAGGATCGTAACTGTCTTGGCTTTCTGTCCAAGAACATAAGCCAGCGCTCGGGCGGCTCCCCCGGCTCCGAGGAGAAGA
Organism: Candidatus Bathyarchaeota archaeon; assembly: GCA_026014815.1. GTDB lineage: Archaea > Thermoproteota > Bathyarchaeia > TCS64 > TCS64 > RBG-16-57-9. The sequence goes on along the minus strand of JAOZHP010000002.1, from coordinate 23,816 downwards.
ACGTTCGCCTCTTTGAGGTCTCCATACTCTTCTTCTAGTGCCTGGATTCCCCCTGTTGCGTCGGTGTTGTAACCCTTCAAGACACCATCTCTGTTGACTATGGTATTGACTGCTCCTATTTCTGCTGCAGTCTCATCGATCTCGTCGATGTACTTCATCACCTCGACTTTGTGGGGGATGGTGACGCTGCACCCGAGTACGTTGTTTTTCCGTAACTCGTTCTCGACGTATGCTCCGAGGTCCTCGGGTTTGACAGATGCAAGCCTGTATTCCATATCCAGACCGAGGGCGTTGAATGCCGCGTTATGCATCTCAGGGCTCATAGTGTGCTCAATAGGGTAACCCAAGATGTAGCATAGTTTCATTGATCTACCTCCAGTGTCATGTAGATGCTCCTCATCTCCTTGATTGTAAGCTGTCCCGGTGCGCTTTCCTTTCCCTCCACGGCTGAGGCGTAGGTGAATGCGCCTCCCATGAGGGGTGACGCCAACCTTGAAATTATGCCATGGCGGCTCATACCGAAGCTGATGTTGCCTGGGTGCTGTTTAAGGAACTCTAGGTACTCTAGGTTGTCCTCTTCTTTGTTGGCTGTCCCGATGAGCTTGACAATGTCTGCTCCCTTACTTTTCGCCTCGTCATGAAGCCGCGTCAACTCTCGCCGTGAGGGCGTTGCCTTGAAGTCGTGATGTGAGACGATGCATTTAGAGCCAGTCTCTTTAATTTCTTTAATGACTTGAGATAGGTTCTCGGTTGTTAACTCGATATCAGCGTACTCATAGCCTGCCTTACACGCCTCAAGAATCAGGTCTATCCTATCTGATTCGGTCTCCCTCGCGTAGCCTCCCTGCTCTTTGCAGCGGTTGGTCGCAATCAGGGGAATATCTGTGGCTTCTCTTATTGCGTTGATGTCGATCAGCTCCTTCCTGTAGTCGAACCTGATCTCAATGATGTCTGGGGCGGATAGAGCCTTTACTTGGTCTAGTGTCTGCTGGAGCCTGAACGCGGGAATTGCTACACAAATCTTTGAACTCACTGCTGCTCCTCCAGTGTTTTCAGTAATATTTCTTCATCGACACCCATGAGGACTGGCTCTGAGCCTATCCCTGTGGGAATCACGAACCTTATGACCCCCGCGTCGGCTTTCTTGTCCCTACGCATGACGCGGATAATCTCTCCATGGTCGAGGTCTGGAACCTCGGTGGGTAGGTCAAGTTTATGTAGTAGAGATGTCTGCCTTTTCAACTCCCCGGCTTTCATGTAACCTAAGCCCACGGCTAGTTGTGCGGCGTACTTCATGCCTATTGAAACGCCTTCACCATGCCTTATGTCGGGGCTGAGGAGCCTTTCAACGGCGTGTCCAAGCGTATGCCCATAGTTGAGTGCTGCCCTGACACCCTTCATGTCCCATTCATCTTGCTCTACATACCTAGCTTTGATTACTGCACATCTCTTGGCTATGTGTTCGAGTGCTTTATGGTCCCTGTTCATCAGTTTGGACGTGTTTTCCTCGACGTAACTGAATAGCTCAGCGTCCGCTATGACGCCGTACTTGGCGACTTCTGCCATCCCTGAGCTGACTTCTCTCTTTGGCAATGTATCTATGAGCGATGGGTCTACAATTACGACGCTGGGTTGATGGAAGGTACCAATAAGGTTCTTCCCCTTGCTGTGATTGACCGCGGTTTTACCCCCGATACTGCTGTCAACCATTGCGAGAAGCGTCGTTGGTACCTGCACTATTCTTACTCCACGTAGATAGATGCTTGACGCGAGTCCCGCGAGGTCACCTACGGCTCCACCGCCTAACGCGACGACTATTCCGTTCCTGTCTAGATCATGGTCAAGGAATTCTCCAATGAGTTCACCGGCCTTTTCCCAGGTTTTTGCCTCCTCTCCGTCAGGGACAATCACCTTCCTTGGGTTCAGCGACGATAACCCATCCATGATTTTGCCTCCGAGAAGCTTGTCGATTATGGGTGACGTGACGATCACGCAACCAGTCGCGTCTGGGATAGTATCTGAGATCGTTTCTCCGAGCATCCCCGCTAGACCAGCACCAACAAGAATCGGGTAGCTACGCTCCTCAAGGTTAATGGTTGCTGCTACTCTGTTAGACACTTTTTCCCACCGCCTCTGCCACCGGTTTAAGCTCGGACATCAACCGTCTGAACATCTCCGGAGGGAGGCTCTGCGCTCCGTCGCTCATGGCCTTCTCGGGATAGGGGTGAACTTCAAGCATCAAACCATCGGCACCAGCTGCGACACCCGCCTTTGCCATGGGTGACACCAGTGACCTTACGCCTGTCCCGTGGCTTGGGTCCAATACGACTGGGAGCGGGCTCACCTGCTTGATGACCGGTACAGCCGTCACATCCAGTATGTTCCGTGTGACCTTGTCAAAGCTCCTGAGCCCTCTCTCGCAGAGTATTACATTCATGTTGCCTCCCGCCAGAATGTACTCGGCGCAGCCAAGCCACTCCTCGATAGTGGCAGCCATACCCCTCTTCAGGAGTACAGGCTTCTCTGCTTTTCCGACCTTCTTGAGTAATGGATAGTTCTGCATGTTTCTGGCCCCTATCTGTAGAATATCAGCGTAACTCTCAACTAACTCCACGTCCTCGGGCGCCAGAACCTCAGTGACCACCGGTAACCCCGTCTTATCCCTTGCCTCTGCCAATATCTCGAGTCCCTCCTCACCTAAACCTTGGAAGCTGTAAGGCAGTGTTCTTGGTTTGAACGCGCCTCCACGGAGGATATGACCTCCGGCGTCTTTCACTACTTGGGCAGCCTTTAGTAGCTGCTCCCGGTTCTCCACGCTGCATGGACCAGCCATCACAATCACATGGTTTCCACCTATGGTGAGGTCACCAATATTGATTCTAGTTACCTGCTCGGGGCTCTGTTTGACCGCGAGTTTGATCTTATCACTTATCTTGAAGCTCATCTTATTTACTCTCCACTACTTTTCTCGCAGCCCCTGCCACTGCCTCCGGTGTGAGACCGTACCTCTCTAACAAAGCTTGATAATTCCTACTGGACTGACCGAATCTATCCTTAATCCCGACACGACTTATGGGCACAGGCTTTCTCTCAGACACAGCTTCCGTAACGGCGCCACCGAGACCACCTATCACGCTGTGCTCCTCAACGGTCACAATGCAGCCAGTCTCTGACGCGGCTTTTTCCAATGCATCACAGTCAAGTGGCTTGATAGTGTGCATATCCAGAACTCTTGAGCTAAGGCCTTCCTCCATGAGCGTCTCTGCTGCACTTAGCGCCACATGTACCATGCTACCGGTGGAAACAATGGTGACATCGTCTCCATCCAGCAGGGTCTCTGCTCTACCAACCTCCAGCTCTATGTCATCTGGGTAGATCATTGGGAATGACCCCCTCCCGAGGCGCAGGTAGACTGGACCTTTCCTGTCTAAGAGTTCACGTGTAGCCCACCCTGCGGCCGCTGCGTCAGCCGGAACCTCAACCACCATGTTAGGGAGGACCCTCGTGACAGCGATATCCGCGATAGATTGATGAGACTCTCCGTCAGCGCTAGGCGTTAGCCCACTGTGAGTTCCAACGATCTTAACGTTGAGGCTCTGACGTGCCACAGTGTTGGCGACCTGCTCCCATGCTCTGCCCACGATGAACGTGGCGAAAGCGGCGGCCACAGGTATCTTCCCTGACAACGATAAGCCTGCGGCTATTCCGATCATGTCCTGCTCGCTGATGCCCACCTCGATGAACCGCTCAGGGTAACTCTCCTGAAAATAACTGGTCTTCGTGGAAGCCGACACGTCAGCATCTAGGACAACGATATCCGGGTTAGCAGTCCCTTTCTCCAGCAGTGCGCGGCCGAAGTAATCGACCTGACTCTTGAGCTGCATGGCTACCGCCTGTCTAGCTCCTCAAGGGCTTGTTTTAGCTGAGCCGCGTTGGGTACGCTTCTGCTGAACTTGTTGCCTTCCATGAAGCTCACGCCTTTGCCTTTGGTCGTGGCTGCGATGATGACGCTGGGTTTGCCGTGGGTGTGCTCACACACCTCTAACGCGTCTAGGACAGCGAAATGATCGTGCCCATTGACGTTTAGGACGTTCCATCCGAAGGCTCTCCACTTGTCAGCGATGGGCTCGACGCCTTTCACCTCCTCTGTGGTGCCAGTGAGCTGATACTTGTTCCTGTCAATGATGGTCACGATATTGTCCAGACCATAATGGGCAGCAGTCATTGCTGCTTCCCATACCTGGCCTTCATGGAGTTCACCATCACCGATTACCACATAGACCCTGTGACTAGCCTTATCCAACTTAGCGGCGTAAGCCATCCCTACAGCCATGCTAAGGCCCTGTCCGAGACTTCCCGTCTTGGCGTCTACGCCAGGGGTTACTGTGTCTGGGTGACCATGAAGCCTGCCTCCTAGCTCTCTAAGGGTTGTAAGCTCTTCCTTGGGGAAATAACCTGCCTCGCTGAGTACAGCGTATAGAGCTGGGGCAGCGTGTCCTTTGCTGAGTACAAGCCTATCTCTTTCCTCCCAGTCAGGGTTGATGGGATCGTGCTGCATCTTCATGAAGTAGAGGATGGCTAGAATGTCCACGATGCTGAGGCTTGCTCCTAAGTGGCCGCTGCCTGCGTTCGCGATCATGTGGAGCACCTGTCTTCTCAGGTCCTTCAATAGCTGACCGAGAGGCTTGGCGCCGCTTCTTGTCTGCACCATCTCGCCGGCAAGTATCGGCTCGTCCTCGATGGTGAGATTTGTTATGAATTTGCCAAGCTCGGTGAGTTCGACACCCTTGAACTGGGGCGACTCACCGTAGTCGATTAACTTTAACTCTTTCAGAACCCTCGCGTGGCCACGCAGGTCCTCCATCTGCAGGTTGTACCTGCGGCTTACCTCACGTAGAACTGAAGTGATGGACGCGGGTACACGGGGGACGTTGGTCAGTATGAGGATTTGGTCCTTGGAAATGGTTCGAAGAACAATACGTCTAAGGTCTTCAAGTTGATTCGGGTTTAGGGAAATTGGCGCATTGATGACACCACGGAATAACGAGGCTAATCACATTTGGGGCTTATAAGAATATTGGATATGCGGAATAATATATACCGAATAATACTCAGGACAGGAGCTTCGCCTCGAAGCTGATAACCGTGTCAAGTGCCTCCGCCCTAGCAATGAGTTCCTCCACGTCACCAACCACGAGCTCACCGTACCCATTCCACTCCGTGGATAACTCGTCGTGGTGCAGCTCATCTAAGGCGTTAAGGTTCACCTGAGTCCCTATAGTCTCGGTGATGTTTGTCAGTGATCCCGGTACATCCTTGATGAGCGCCTTGATGTGAACCAGCCGTGTCTCTGGTGGATGGAAGTCCATGAAGATGGCACGAATCCTCGGCCACGCCTTGATGACGGCGTATTTTGCCCGCTTAATCTGGGCCTCCGCAGCGCTATCCGACGTAACCATGACGCCCCCATCTGCTTCCTTCACCTTGTACGTGGTAGACAGGTTGAAGCTGACAGGGAACAGCTCAGTTATCTCACGGCTCGTCACGAAGCCACCCATGCCACTCAACTCGTTAATGATCTCATCCGGCGAAACGTTTGACCCAGAGAAATCCACGAGGAACTCCGAGATCCAGATATTGCTGAAACCGAACGCACCGCCACTAAGTATGTTCAGGTCTCTATCGCTGAACAACTTGGTGACAGAGGCGAGGCTACCCCTTACATCGTCCAAGAACATCCTGAAGTAACTCACATTGGACGTGAGCTTGAGGGGTGACAGTAGCAGTCTTCCTGAATCGGGTTCAATGTAACCAAACAGGGTTTGGCCCGGGAATAGGCCGATGACTCCGCCTACCTTGGATGGTATGCCAACTGACCATCCTTCATCTTTGAGCTCGATTTTTGAGTGTCCACAGACGATCATGAGTCTTCCTCTTGAGTTACGCAGAACAGGTTAAAGAGTTTTTAACCCAGAACTTTGTGAATGATTAATTGGTAGAAAACAGCTGGATAACATTAGTTACCTGATAGATACTTGATCACGTTGAGTTCAAGCTTGGAAAATCTTAACCGGTAGCGGGACTAGGTTCCTCCGACTCATCCATGAAACACATCATTCTGGACACAGACCCAGGCGTAGACGACGCATTGGCATTCGTGCTCACCTTCAACAGCCCTGAACTCAAAGTAGAGGCAGTCACAACAGTAGCCGGCAACGTGAACCACGAGAAAGGACACAGAAACGCCAAAAAACTACTAGAGTTCTTGGGCAAAACAGATGTCCCCATCTGCGCCGGAGCCGTAAACCCGATGCTCAGGAAGATGAGCCACGCCGAGGAGTTCCACGGGAAGACCGGACTAGGAGACACTGAGCTCCCAGAACCGAAGATGCAAACAGATCCAAGGAGCGCCGTCCAGATGATTCTGGAGAAGGCGGATGAACTTGGTAAGAACTTGACGCTGGTCGCTGTAGGGCCCCTCACCAATATCGCTGCGGCGATCCTCAGTGATCCAGCGCTCCCAGAAAAGGTGAAGGAACTCGTCATCATGGGTGGCGCCTTTAATCTCACTCCATATGGTCATGGGAACGCAAACGCCGTGGCCGAGTTCAATATCTGGCATGACCCGGAGGCAGCTAGAATCGTGTTCAACAGCGGCATCCCTATGGTCTGCGCTGGACTGGACACCACTACATATCCTGAGTATAGGATGAGCACAGAGATGTTCAACGAGATTAAATCCAAGAACACAGCACGTTCAAACCTGGTTGTCGATCTCTGTGGCAGCCTCGTAAAACGATTCAATGGGTTCAGTCTCCATGACCCACAGGCAGTGGCCTACGTCATTGATCCTACAATCTTTACCACGGAGAAATACAAGGTGGACTTGGAGGTTCACGGGGAGATCACCCGAGGCATGACGGTAGTTGAACGCCGATCCTACAGAAGGAACCCAAACGAGGAAAACCACGAGATAATAATTAAAGTGGACGCTGAAAGGTTCCTTAAACTCATTATGGATCGAGTGGTGGGAGAGTAAGTGGTCGACCTCATCTGCTGTGGAGCCATCAACTGGGACATCAACCTCTTCATGGAGCGTCTACCACGAGTCGGCGAGGAGGTGCCAGTCAGAGAGATACAGAGGGTCTCAGGTGGCACCGCCGCGAACGTCTCGGTTGCCGCGTCTCGAATCCTTGGGCCCAGACGCGTGGCTTTCATCGGTGCGTTAGGCGAGGATAGCATCGCTGAACAGCAGATCAATATTCTCCGTGATGAAGGAGTGGATTTTAGCGGTGTTCTCATTGTGCCGGCAGAAGAATCCGGTCAAGCATACATAAGCATCAGCGCGGAGGGAGCCAACGAGATACACACCTACTTTGGGGCAAACCTCCGGATAGAAGGTAGTCACATGAGTGACCCTGAGCGATTGGATTTGATCAAGCAAGCCAAGGTCTGTGTTATCATGGACCCTCCAATCGAGACAGCGGAAGCCCTCGCCAAGCTGTGCAAGGAGCACGGCGTCACAGTGATCTGGGACCCCGGTGTCTACGCTGAGGAAGGCCTAGAGGCTCTGCTGCCTACTCTACGTAACACCGACTACTTTATTCTCAACCACTTGGAGTACGAGACTCTGTTGGGCACATGCGACCCAAGAGAGGTCATAACAATGCTTGATGAACAGGTGAAAGGAATCAAAGCCATAATCAAACGCGGAGCCGAGGGCTGCACGATATGCCAAGACATCTCAGGGACAACCATATCAATGGACGCCGTGCCACTTGACCGGCTAGGCATGAAAGTAGTGAACACGGTGGGCTGCGGTGACGCCTTCATAGGAGGATTCGCGTCAGCGAAAGTGGATGGACTAGACGATGTCGAGGCACTCCAAAGAGCCAGCGCAGCGGGCAGCTTCAAGGCAACACGTAAGGAGACACGCGGTGGACCAACAGCGGATGAGCTTGAGGTTCTAATCAACCGCTGGAGAACCATGTAACTAGTTTATCAGAGATTACGTGATGTAGGGAGCGATAACAATCGCCATACCCAAAGCAAGAGCACCTGCACCTACAGCCATGATAGCGGCGAACCCGAAAGGCTTCCACCCCACTTTGGCGATATCCTTGAACTTGACCTTTGAACCAACCCCTGCGAACGCGATCGCGAGCAGGAACGGAATCAGGGATGACCTGAGAGCCAACTTGAGGAACTCCCATCCAGCGCCCAGCATGGGAACTGACCCAGCGTATGCGTTTAACACAGCGCAGATAACTGAGTTCACCAAGAAAGCAACAGCGAACAAGGGCACAGTGGCCTTTCCCTTGAGGCTTCGTTGCTCTGAATCAAACCTGTTCAGGAAGAATATTGACGCCAATACAATGGGCGCTATCATAAATATCCTGATACTCTTAATGATGAGCGCGGGTTGCAGACAATCAAGGCTCAAAGTACACGCTGCTACTATCACCTGAGCTGACTCGTGGACACCTGACCCAACCCAGATAGCATACACCGTGGGGTTGCTGAGGAGCCACTGATTGACCACTGTGTTGCTGAACAGGTATGGATAAAGGAACATGCTGATGAGACCGAACAACGTGATGCCACCGATGGCGATACCTATCTCCTCTTCCTTAGCCTCTATCGCAGGTGCTACTGCTGCGATCGCTGAGGCTCCGCATATTGAGGTGCCAACCCCGATTAATATCGCTAGACGGGTGCTTAGCCCAAGCCTACGACCCAAAATAAGGCTCATGAAGAAACTGAAAAGAATGATGACTATCGCGTTCACAGCGCCTAAGCCAACCTCAAACCAGACTGATGCGCTGGTAACGAGACCGAGGACAGCGATCGTGAACTTGAGCAACTGTGATGAACAGAACTTTAAGCCAGGCTCCAGTCTCTCAGGCACCGTTGTCAGGTTGGAGACAACGATGCCGAAGACGAAGCTCCACATGAGAGAACTTATTGGCTTATAGGCAGTCCAGACAGCGAACCCGAAGAAAGCGATTACCATGGAGAACATGATACCTGGGACTTTTTCAGCAAAGTTCTCTAGACTTTCACTCCCCGTGGAACACATTGTTGATGCCCCTCCAGCTATGCTTCACTCTTTTAGTAGTTTTTTTACTATTCAATAGTAGTTGTAATACCAATATGTCAGACCAGAGCGTGATCAACGTTATAAAACGCCAAGTAGGATGTGTCTTACCATGAAAGCGTACGATTACACAGAGATCGAGAACCAAGATGTGCCCTCACCAGCGGAAGGCGTTAAGATCAGGTGGCTCATCAACGAGAAACAGGGTGCACCCAACTTCGCGATGAGAAGGTTTGAGGTTGCTCCAGGAGGAATGACGCCCTACCACACTCATGACTGGGAGCATGAGGTGTATGTGCTTGAAGGAGACGCAGTAGCTGTTAGCAAAGACGGAGAGACCAAGATAGGCCCCGGCAGCGTCGTTCTCGTTGACCCTAACGAGGAGCATAACTTTAAGAACACAGGTGACAAGACCTTTGTCTTCCTGTGCATGATACCTCTGCAGAAGTAGCGTCTTTTTTCTTTAATTTAATATATTTACCGGGCAAAACCGACGGATAATCCATATTCCTTTTTAATATTATCCGAGGCGCGGATATTGAAGAACATGAGTATCGTATATTCCTCTAGAACTGTATCCCATGTTTGTAGTGGTGCTTTACACACTCTAGGTTATAGGGCATATGCGATGAACCCATGTATCAGTAGGGGTCAAACATATTGAAGAATAGGCGATCAAAGCTTGAGATTTATCTAGATGTGCTCAAGGTGATCAAGGAGGGCACAACAAAGCCCACAAGGATCATGTATGGAGCCAACCTATCGTGGAAATTGTTACAGGGCATTCTTGCATCGATGGTGGCCCAGGATCTTATTGTCGAGGTCGATGCTTCACAGTCGAGGGATAAGCGGACAAACAAGTATTATGAGATAACAACAAAAGGTGACAGCGTTATCCGATACTTTGACCGAGCCAAGGGACTCATCGAGATCGATGAACCCGATTTCAATCCCCTCCAGATCGCCCGGGGCAGATAATCACCCCCATCTAATTTTTCCTTTTTTAAATTAAAAAAATAGTGGATACTAGAGATCCAGTGCTTTTCCGTATTCTTCGCCGTGGAAAAGCTCCTCGAAAGATTTCCTTCCTCTGGCTTCAGGCTTGTGACCAGGGATACCTATTGGAAGAAGGTTGATCACAGTCATCTTCTCAGGTATGCCTAAGTACTCCTTGACGTCAGTCTGCTTGAAGGCTCCAATCCAGCATGTACCGTACCCAAGGTCCCAGGCAGTGAGCACCATATGCTCAACAGCGCTCATTACGTCACGTTCCACCCATCTCTCATAGACCTCGGGTGATTTCTTGTCAACTGCAAGGCACGCAATTACCACGCCTGCGTCGGCTATCCACATCTGCTTGCTAGCGATCTCGGCCAGCTTCTTGATCTTCTCTGTGTCCCTAACCACGATGAATCTCCACGGCTGCTTGTTACCTGCGGATGGTGCAAGCTGCGCCGCTGTGAGTATCTTTTTCAGATCCTCGTCAGTGACGGGACCTGGCTTATACTTCCTGACGCTTCTCCTTGTCTGGATCGCTTCATAAACGTTCATTTCACTTATCCTTGGGGTAACGGAATTTAACAGAATCGAATACGTTAGTTCATTTTTTATTGACAATCAGCAACCTCCTATGTGAACTATTATGAGGATCGCTATAGCGAGTTTCAGCCACGAGACACTAACCTTCTGCCCTGAGATCAGCACACTGGAGGCTTGGGAGGCAGGGGGAATCCTTTACGGGCCTGAAGCCCTTGACACTGAAGGTGAGGGACAAGGCTACATCACAGGCATGAAGGCAGCCGCCGAGGGACAGGAGGACATAGAGTTGGTAGGTATACTACGCACAGGATGGCCAAAACTAACGGGTTACGGTAGCTGGATCACCACAGAAGCATTCGACGTAATAACGGGGCGTATCATAAGCAGGCTAGAAGAGCAGATGAACGCTGGAGGACTAGACGGCGTCCTGTTAGCCCTTCACGGAGCCATGGCTGTAACCGGTGTTCCTCGCCCAGAGGCAGAGATCGTTAGACGGGTCAGGAAGACTGTAGGTGATGTGCTCATAATGGTGACCTTTGATCTCCACGCCAATGAGGACGTGGAAATGGCCAACGCTGCTGACGCGGTTTTCATCTTGAAGACATATCCTCACCTAGACGCCCATGAGATCGGTGAAACTGCAGGAGAATGCATGATTGAGACCATCCGGGGAGGCTTCAAGCCAACAATGGCATTCAGGAAGCCGTTAATCGTGAGCGCCAGCGTCTTCCAGGCCAGCGAGTTCAATCCCATGAAACATGTCTATGACCGGTGCAGGGAATGGGAGAAGAAGGACGTGTACTGTGCCTCCGTGGCTCCTGGGTTCGCTTACGCTGATGTACCTGACCTTGGTGCAAGCGTCTTCGTGGTCACCAATGATGACAGGGCTCTCGCCGAGGAGGCCGCTCAGGACCTTCACGACCTCATGTGGAGTCTAAGAAAGGAGCTGACGAGGAGGCTTCCCAAGGCAAAGGAGGGAGTGGCTCAGGTTATCAAGATGATTGATGAAGGCACCAAGCCAGTTGTTATAGCGTATCATGATGACAGGCTCGGCGACGGCACTCATATCCTGAAGGAGCTGATTAATCAAGGTGCAGAGAACTGGTGCAGCACAGGGATCGCTGACCCAGACGCCTTGAAGCTGTTGCAGAAGAACCATAAAGTAGGTGACAAGGTTACCTTATCCATCGGTGGATGGCTGGAGCCCATCTCAGGTGAATCCATCGAGGTCACAGGCAAAGTCGAATACCTTGGGAGCGCTGACTGGGTGGAGACCGGCCCCATGGGTCTAGGAGCCCATAAGCACATTGACTTAACGGCGGCACTGGACCTTGGTAAGAACCGCCATGTGGTTCTATCAGAGAGGCTGTCTGCTCCTATGAGCGCTGACCCGTTGAAGGCTCTTGGATTGGATGTGGATAGCTTCGAGATCGTTGAGATCAAGAGCAGGGTACACCACAAGGCCTACTGGGACACTTGGAGCGCTGTAGACTACCCTGTAGACCCCCCGGGGTTAGGGCCAGCTGACCTAAGCATTCTGGAGTACAAGTACCTTCCATGGGACATTTATCCCATAGGAGAAAAATACAGGAGATAATCTTTTTCTCACTTCACTCCGGGGGAGATATCTTGTAGATAGCTCTCCTACCTTTTGAAGTGATTATTGGGAAGAAACCTGAGAGTCTTTGATCGGTTTTCGGGTCTCCTGTGTTGGCTATGAAGGGGGCTCCTCTCTGTTTTTCTATACGTGTGGGCGTGGCAATGATCTGGATGCCCTGTTTGCCTATCTTATCAATTATCTTGACTGTGAGGCGTTTTGTTTCATCGGTGAAGAGGCGGTCATCTTCGTCACTCGGAGTCACTATTAGCTTGGTTTTTTCGTGGTTAACCAGCTGAACAAGCTCTGATTCCTCGATGCCTGATTCAAGAAGTTTTCTGTTCTTGATAATATTTACGCCCGAGTTGTGGTTATCTATTCCAAGTTTCCTTGTTATCTCTCTGGTTGTTTTTCCTGGTCCTAGAATGTAGACTGTGTCGTCCTGCATGTTGTCGCAGATATCCTGGGCGATTGATTTGATGAAAAACTCGTCACCTGGTTTTTCGTCATGTGCTATGGCTTTTTCATCATTAAAGCCTAGTTTTTGTGGATTCGCAGATGTCATTTTTTGATTTCCTTCTACTTGATACATATGAAAATTTATATAAGGTTTGCGAATTCATTAAAAATTTAGTTTCAGTATTGCTAGAATAGCAACTTTTTTAAACGTTTTTCGCGGTTCTAGTATTCCATATACCTGTGATGGTGCTGGATAAGCGATAGAAGATGCTGATCGACTTGAGAATTGAAGGCAAGAAGGTTCTTGTCATTGGAGGAGGTGTACTCGGTGAGAGGAAGATAACCTCTCTTCTAGAGCACTCCCCCGATGTTACCTTAATCAGCAAGACATTCACATCTACACTCCAAACCCTCGGAAAAGAAGGAAAAATAACTCTTATCGAGGGTGATGTGGAAACGAAACCCTCGTTACTGACCTCAAATATTCCCAAGGCGGACCTTGTGTTCGCTGCAACAAACGATAGTAGTCTGAATGAGACTGTCTCCAAGATATCTCGGGACTACAACGTCCTAGTCTGCGCGGTAGACATGCCATCAATCTGCGACTTTTACTCGCCCGCCACGTTCCGGAAAGGCAGCATACGTGTAGGAGTTTGTACAGACGGGAAAAGTCCACTAATGTCCCGTGTATTGAGGCAGCGGCTGGAAAACGCTGTCACAGAGATGGATGTTCTCATGGTTGAGCTTCAGTCACATACTCGAACAATCGTGAAGGACCATATCAGCGATGGAAGCCAGCGGAGAGAAACCCTGTATAAGATCTACAATGACCCTGTAATCCGTCAACTATTGAGTGATGGAAACCTTGAGGAAGGAAAGGTGAACGCTGTGAAGCTCATCGAGGAAATATACACCAAAAAAGATCATTCGAATCAAAAAACATGAGACCCGTGAACAAGATGAATTACCCAAAGCTACGTATGAGAAGGCTCCGAGCCACCAAGAACATCAGAGACATGGTGAGGGAGACAACCCTCAGCAAAGACGACTTCATCTATCCCCTTTTCGTGAAGGAGGGCATCAAGGCACCTGAAGAGATATCCTCCATGCCTGGACAGTACCAGTACCCTCTGAAGGATATAGTGAGTGCCGCGAAAGAGGTCGTGGACCTCGGTATACCCGCCGTAATGATGTTCGGTATCCCTGAACACAAAGATGAGGCTGCTACATCCGCGTACGACGAGGACGGTGTCACACAGAAAGCCATCAATGTAATCAAGGAAGTGTTCGGTGACCAACTGCTGGTTATCGGTGACGTCTGTCTCTGCGAGTACATGAGTCACGGTCACTGCGGCATCGTTGAAGGAAACCAGATTCTCAATGACCCAACCTTGGAACTATATGGCAGGGTAGCTGTTACCTACGCCAAGGCTGGAGCCGATATGGTGGCGCCGTCAGGGATGATGGATGGACAGGTGGGAGCAATCAGGTACGCGTTAGACGAGGCAGGATACCAGAACATTCCCATAATGGCTTACTCAGCAAAACAGTCATCCAACTTTTATGGTCCATTCAGAGATGCAGCGGAGTCTGCGCCAAGCTTCGGTGACCGCCGTGGCTACCAGATGGACTACGCCAACAAGAACGAGGCCCTCAGAGAGACCGAGCAAGACATCGTTGAGGGCGCAGACATCGTCATGGTGAAACCTGCGTTGGCTTACCTCGACATGATCCACATGACCAAGGAAGAGTTCAGGATGCCCACCGCCGCCTATAACGTGAGCGGCGAGTACAGCATGGTCAAGGCAGCAGCAGCCAACGGCTGGATCAACGAGCAGAAAGTAGCGCTGGAGATACTCACCGCCATCAAACGAGCGGGCGCAGACATGATAATCACGTATCACGCCAAAGACGCAGCCAAGTGGCTGAAGGAATAACCGAGGAAGAAACTTGATACTCATCGCAGGCACAAGAGGAAGCACGTTAGCGCTGAAACAAGTCGATATAATCACAGCGAAACTACTAGACCATGCACCTAGTGTCAAGGTCGAGACCAGGGTCATCACGACCTCAGGTGACAGGTTCAGGGACAGACCCATCGAGGCGATAAACGAGAAAGGAGTCTTCACTAAAGCTATCGATGAGGCCGTGTTGAGTGGCGAGGTAAGCTTCGCCGTCCACAGCATGAAGGATCTCCCAATGGAGATACCTGACGGTCTCACGGTGGCAGCCGTACCGGAGAGAGCGTCACCTAAGGATGCATTCATCTCAGAGAAATTCTCAGGGATCGCGGACTTGCCCTCAGGGGCCGTTGTTGGCACTGCCAGTCCCCGGAGGAAAGCCCAGTTTCTTCACTTGAGAAGCGACGTGAAGACCGAGCTAATCAGGGGTAACGTGGACACACGCTTGGGAAAACTGAGTCAGGGCGAGTATGATGCAATTATTCTTGCAGAGTCAGGGCTGGTAAGGCTCAATAAAGGCTATGTGATAACCAAACTTCTGAGCCTTGAAGCTTTCACTCCGACCGCCTGCCAAGGAGCGTTAGCCTTGGTGACAAAGAAAGACAACGTAGAAGTCATCGAGGTCCTCCGAAAGTTAACTCACCGAGAATCATGGAACTCAACAATAGCGGAAAGGTCGTTTATGACCACTATAGGTGGTGGATGTAAGACGCCCATCGGGGTTTATGTTAACGAGAGCATGGAACTCGTGTCCAGTGTTCTAGCTCCGGACGGTAGTATCAGGCTCCAGTACAAGAAATCTGGTAAAATGAACGATCCTGAAGAGTTTGGTCGCGAAGCGGCTCTAGATATGCTTGATCAGGGAGCCGCTAGGCTCATCGAGAGGTGGCGGTAATGGTGAAAGGAAAAGTATACTTGGTAGGCTCGGGTCCCGGTGACCCTGAGCTCATAACGGTTAAGGCAAAGCGTCTCCTCGGGGAGGCTGACGTGCTTCTCTACGATAGGCTGGTGACCGACGACATCTTGGCTTTGGTGCCTGAGAAATGTGAGAAGATCTATGTGGGTAAGCATCCTGGCGAGGCGAGCGCCACACAGGAAAGAATCCATGAGCTGATGGTGGACCGCGCCAACAAGGGCGGCGTCATAGTCAGGCTCAAGGGAGGAGACCCATTCCTATTCGGTCGAGGCGGAGAAGAGGCCCTTGTGCTCTGTGAGGCAGGGATCGCGTTTGAGGTTGTTCCCGGAATCACCTCTGCTATCTCCGTTCCGGCTTATGCGGGTATTCCGGTAACTCAGAGGCATGTGGCATCATCCGTGGCCTTCATCACGGGACATGAAGCATCCACAAAAAGGGTGGGTACCGTGGACTGGGAGAGGCTCGCTAATAGCGTGGACACACTGGTGGTGATGATGGGGAT
The DNA here is from genome assembly GCA_026014815.1 of Candidatus Bathyarchaeota archaeon. GTDB lineage: Archaea > Thermoproteota > Bathyarchaeia > TCS64 > TCS64 > RBG-16-57-9. Next base: position 7,745 of record JAOZHP010000002.1, on the reverse strand, counting down.
AAGGAACATGCCTGCCATCATGGAGCGACTGGTTAAGGGCGGGAGAGACCCTGATACCCCTGTAGCTGTCATCGAGAAAGGCACCACGGAGGGCCAGAGAACTATCACAGGCACTATCTCAACTATCGTTGGGAAGACATGTGAGGCAGGTATCAAGCCTCCAGCCATAACCATCATCGGTAAAGTCGTTGACCTGAGGAAGGAGCTCCGCTGGTTTGATTGAATCTCCCGGCTCCCTCTCTGGTAAAGTTGTGGCTATTCTTAGGCCCAGCCATCAGAGTATGGAGACGGCGGAGCATATCGAGAAACTTGAAGGAATACCATACATGATCCCCATATTGGAGATCACTACACCCGTGGATAAAAAAGAACTTCACGGGTTCATTGACACAATCATCGATGAGGCAATAAACACACTCATTTTTCTTAGCGTAAACAGCGTGCACATCCTGTTTGAGGAGGCTCAAAATCTTGACCTTCTGAGCAACCTATTGGACAGCGTCAACAGAATGAAAGTAATCGCAATAGGTACTAAGACTCAACAAGTGCTAAGGGAACAAGGCATCGTTTATGTGACTATCCCGGACAGGCACACCACCGACGGCGTAATTGAATGCTTAGGTGAGGACTTGACCAACTCCATAATAGGGATTCCTCGGTCAAGCAAAGCAGATAACGAGCTTGTAGCATTCCTAACAGAGAAGGGTGCAAAAGTTCACGAAGTCATAGCGTACATATCCAAAGCGCCCGAAGACACATCAAAGGTAAAACCATTCATAGATGATCTTAAGGCGGGAAAAATCGACGCGGTCACGTTCACAAGCGCATCGACCGCGATAAACCTTATCACATTAACCGAGAAACTAGGATTGGTAGATGAGTTGAGGAAGAGCCTCGACCAAGTTTTGGTTGCGGCTATTGGACCCAAGACAGAGGGGACACTTACGGATCTGGGTTTTAGAGTAGACGTGGTCCCCAAAATATACTCCATTGAAGCCATGATATCGGCATTGGCTTTGGAAATCAAGAGGTAAAACAAATTTGGAACCTAAGAGACACAGACATGGAGGTGGACACTCCGGTGGTCACCCAGGAGGACATCCAGGGTCAGCTGATGGTCCAAGGAAGCATCTTCCCAGGATCATCTCATGGAATTCTACTTTCAAGTGTGACCTGAAATGTGCTCACTGTTACATGGACGCTCAGGAAAGAGAGAGCAGACAGGAACTCACCACTGAGGAGGGAAAGATGCTCATCGACCAGATCGCGGAGGTAAGCAAACCCGTACTAATATTGAGCGGTGGAGAGCCACTTCTGCGAAAGGACATCTTTGAGCTAGCAAAGTACGGCACCGAGAAAGGGTTAAGGATGGCGATGGGCACCAACGGCATTGGAATCGACGACGAAGTTGCCAAGAAACTTCTTGCATCAGGGATTAGTAAAGTAGCCATCAGCGTAGACTCCAGTACCCCCGAAATCCACGATGAGTTCAGAGGCGTTCCCGGTTCATGGGCGAAAGCCATGGAAGGCATCAAAGCCTGCCTACGAAATGGCGTAGGAGTCCAATTTAACACAACAGTAACTGTCCAGAACTTTGATGACATCGACAACATCTTAAAACTCGCGGAAAGCCTGGGCGTGAAAGACCTGCACTTGTTTTTCCTTGTCCCAACGGGAAGAGGGACAGAGATTGAGGACATCACTCCAGCCATGTATGAGCAGATGATCAGGAATGTTCTCATGAAATACGAAAAAAGCGACTTGGATGTGAAGCCCACGTGTGCTCCCCAGTACATGCGTATAGCGGAGCAAATGGGCATTGACATGAGTAAATGGACGAGGGGATGTATCGCAGGAACCAGTTACTGCCGCATATACCCAGAAGGGGAGGTGACCCCCTGTCCATACCTGCCCATCAAGCTCGGTAACATCCGTGATACCCCTTTTAAGGAGATATGGGAGAACAGCGAGGTCCTGCAGACAATGAGAGATTACGACAACCTCACAGGGCGATGTGGTGCTTGCGAGTACAAGCAGAAATGCGGAGGATGTAGAGCACGTGCATATGGGTTAAGCAGCGACTTCATAGAGGCCTGTGGAGGACTCCACGAACCAGAGGAGCTGCAAGGAGACTACATGGGCGAGGAGCCCTGGTGTCCCTACCAGCCAAAGGGATGGGAGGCGTAACACCTCATTGAAAACGGTCCAGCTAGACACAGTTGACAAAAAACTCCTCACAATAGTACAGGAAGAGCTTCCTCTCGTCAGCAGACCTTGGGATGCATTAGCTGAGAGGCTGGGCGTTACATACGAGGAACTGATGAAACGAGTCAAAAAACTCCATGAAGACGGGGTCATCCGTAGATTCGGACCCGTCTTAGAGACAGACCGCGTGGGACTATCCGCTCGGACCCTGGTCTTGATGAAGATTCCTCATGACAGGGTCGAAGAGGTTGGAGTAATTGTGAGTGGGTTCGACACAGTGACCCACAACTATCTCCGAGAACACGAGTACAATATGTGGTTCACGTTAATCACGTCTAGTGAGGACCAGCTAAGATCAAGCCTCCAAGAAATCCTGGAGGCTGCCCAGATCCCAGAATCAGATATCCTAGACCTTCCTGTCACAAGGAAGCACAGGATCAAAGTAAGTTACAAGTTCCGGTGATGAGATGGATAAACTAGACAGAGAAATTTTGATAGCGGTCCAAAACGGGATACCTCTTAAAAGGGAACCCTTCAAGGAAACCGCGGAAAAAATAGGCATCACCGAGAAAGAACTCTTGAGACGCCTAAACAGGATGAACGATGAAGGCGATATTCGTAGGTTCTCAGCCAACATCAATCAACGAAAACTAGGCATAATCGCCAACGCGGTCGTTGTCTGGAACATCCCTGAAGAGAAGATAGATGACGCCATCAAGGTCTTCATGGGCAGCCCAGAGATATCCCACCTATACGAACGAGTAACCTACCCAGGGAGATGGGAGTACAACCTCTACTCAGTGGTTCACGACTATAGCGTAGAATCAGTAAGGAGGTTCGCACATGAACTCGCCGATAAGATCGGCGTAAACGATTACCAAGTTTTGTTCAGTAAAAAACGATTCAAAGGAACCAGCTCAAGGCTGGCACCAAGGAGATAAAAAGAGATGATACGATTTACCCGACTACTACACGGGAAAGGAACAGTGAGCCAGGCCATCAAGCACAGGCTATCGGCGCCAGTAGACGCGCCAACAGAGGTACTGGCTTTCACAGATACCAGGAGACCAGTGATCTTCTGGAACATAACCAACAAATGCAACCTGACTTGCAGCCACTGCTACATAAACGCAAGCCCAGACGCAGAGAGACCAAACGAGCTAAGTACAGATGAATGCAAGGCATTCATCGACGACGTAGGTAAGGTAGGAGTCCCACTCCTGTTATTCACTGGTGGTGAGCCACTTGTGAGGCCAGACTTCTGGGAGCTCGCCGCTTACGCGAAGGGGAAAGGCCTGAGGACAGTCATCAGCACTAACGGCACCCTCATCACAGAGGAGGTAGCTCAGCGTCTCAAGGACACAGGTATACAGTATGTAGGTGTCTCACTTGACGGATTTGATCCTAAGACTCATGATCATATCAGGGGGCAGAGTGGGGCGTTCCAGAGGGCAATCGAGGGCCTAAAGAACTGCGTTGAGATCGGTCTCAAGAGTGGAATAAGAGTCACGGCCCACAAGTCCAACTACAAGGAGGTCCCAGACATCATTGACATGGCTATTGAGCTAGGCGTCCCAAGGTTTTGCCTTTACTGGCTAGTGCCAAGCGGCAGAGGCATCGAGGGATATCTTGAGAACCAACTCACCGAGGCGCAGGTCAAGGAAACGTTGGATGTGCTCTATTACAAGGCCAACGAGGTTGACCCTGATGTCATAGAGATCCTGACAGTGGACGCGCCGCAGGACGGCGTATATCTGTTGAACAGGATGAAGGAAGAGAATCACCCCGAGTACGAGAACGCTTACAAGCTTCTTGAGATGACGGGAGACAGCTGCAGCGCAGGAGATAGGGTAGCGAACGTGGACCCCGTAGGCAACGTGTACCCGTGTCAGTTCAGTCAGCAGCCAGATTACTGTGTAGGAAACATTAGGGAGACACTGTTTAGCGAGATGTGGAACGACCCAAGCAACGAGGTGCTCAACAAGTTCAGGGCTAAGAAAAACAACTTGAAGGGTATATGTGGTGTTTGTCCTAACAAGGAACTCTGTGGCGGAGGCTGCCGTATCCGTGGCCTCAACCAGCACAATGACATATGGGCTGAGGACAGTTTCTGCCCATACGATCTCCTCAAAAAACCTCTCACAAAATAACTCCTCTTTTTTCAGAGTCACCTCTTGTCTTTTAGTGATTCACAGAATAATTATTTAGTTTATCCTGATTAAATCTAAGTCAATAAAATAATGGATTATTTCGAAAGGTGGAGTTTTTTTAACCATAAAGTGCTCTAAAGGCTTCGACGGTTCTCTTGACCTCTTCCACTGCTGACGGGTCTTCGAGGGTCGTTATGTCACCTAAAGCCTCGCCATCTACGATGGATTTTATCACTCTTCGCATGATCTTTCCACTCCTCGTCTTGGGCATATTCCTGACGAAGTGAATGGCTGCAGGTGTGGCAATTGGCCCGATTACGCTTCTAACGTGAAGCCTTAGCTCCTCATTGAGACTCGGCGTCGGCTCGATACCTACCTTAAGGACTACGCAGCAGACTGGGACTTCTCCTTTTATCTCGTCTTTCCTGCCTACGACGCTGGCCTCCGCCACTGCTGGGTGGCTTACAAGGACATCTTCAAGCTCGATGGTCCCGAGCCTATGCCCTGCAACCTTCAGGACGTCATCTGATCTCCCAAGTAGCCAGAAGTATCCTTCATTGTCCTGGACAGCATAGTCCCCTGTATAGAACAGGTCCTCCTTCGCGTTAGGGTACCTGTTCCAGTAATAGTCTTGGTACCGTTCATCGTCCTTGTAAAGCGTCATGAGCATACCGGGCCACGGCTTCCTTATGACTAGATATCCTTTCTCTCCTTCAGGAAGCAGTACTCCATGCTCGTCAACAACTGCTGGGTCGATTCCTGGTAAGGGGAAGGTCGCTGACCCTGCCTTCAACGGCACCAGCTCTATGCCCGGAGCCGATGAGATCATGAATCCTCCTGTCTCGGTCTGCCACCAAGTGTCAGAGATGGGGCACCTCTCTTTCCCAATCACTTTGTAGTACCATCTCCAGACCTCAGGGTTAATGGGCTCTCCGACCGTGCCGAGTATCTCTAGACTGTCCAAATTGGATTTAGCTGGCCACTCGTCACCGTACTTAATGAGGAGCCTAAGGAGAGTCGGTGATGTATAGAACTTGGTGACGCCTTTCTCCTCTATCATTCGCCATGTTCTACCTGGATCCGGGTACTCCGGAGCCCCCTCATACATGACGCTCGTGAGCCCGAGGGCTAAAGGCGCGAATACAATGTAGCTGTGACCTGTTACCCAACCGATGTCAGCGAAGCACCACCATACATCCTCTTCCTTGACGTCGAACGCCCACTTCAGTGTAGAGCACGTGTATGTCAGGTATCCTCCTGTGCAGACCTGTGGTCCCTTAGGCTTGGCAGTTGTTCCCGAGGTGTAAAGCACGTATAGTATATGATCGGCCTCAACAGGCTCGGGCTCAACGTATCTCTCGGTGGCTGCCTTCATGGCCTCGTGGTACCAGATGTCTCTTCCCTCAGCCATCTCGACGCCATGTTTGGTCCTCTCGACGGTGATAATATTCCTAACTTTGGGACATTGCGTTACGGCTTTGTTAACGATTCCTTTGAGGTCTATTACTTTTCCTCGCCTCCAGACTCCGTCCGCTGTGACGATCACCTCAGCCTCGGTGTGGCTTGCTCTCTCGGCTAGAGCACCGATGCTGAACCCTGAATATACTTGGGTGAAAGGTGCTCCGAGGCGTGCGCACGCGAGCATCGCGATAGGGAGCTCAGGTATCATTGGCATGTAGAGAGCGACGAATGTTCCTTTCCCCACGCCTAGATCCTTCAAGACAGAGGCGAACCTGTTTACGTCTCTATAGAGAGACGCGTAAGTGATGACCCTCTTATCACCCGGCTCTCCTTCCCAAATGTAGGCGACCTTATTTCTTCTCCAAGTCTTGACGTGACGGTCGAGGCAGTTGTAGCTGGCGTTAAGCACGCCACCTATATACCATCTTGCGTGTCTGTCCTTCCATTCGAGAACGTTGTCCCATGTCTTGTACCAATCTAATTGCTTTGCTTGGTCGGCCCAGAATTCCTCGGGGTTCTCGATTGAGTTTTTCCAGACTTCTTTCAGTTTCTGTATCGGCTTGAACCGCTCATCGATGGGTAATGCTGAGAGAGAACTATCTGCCATAAGACTCAGTAGTAATTACAATATATACGGTAAATATAATTTTCGAGCGCATTTTGCTCAATTTATTCCTAACATACTGTACAGAGTGATAATTAAACGAGGCTTATTTTGCCGATATGACACTGTTATATTCCCATTAAAATAGGGTGTTTTCCGCTCTACATACTAATTTAGGATAAAAGGTGGGATAGTGTTATCTAACTTTACGTATATCCTTATAGTTTTTGAGGCTCATCAACCCTCACAGCGAACCTTAGGATACCCAGAGCCATGAAATTAATCAACAACGCTAAATTGAACACGTTACTGAACCCAATAGCTTCTGCCACGTATCCCGCAACTATTGGAGCTATTGCCCCAACAATGCTTCCAGGAAGGAAGGACAACGCGAATCCAAGTCCACGTTGACCACGAGGCGTTAGCCTCGCAATGATGGCGTTTTTCGCGGCCATGCCCAAGCTGCTGAAAAAACCATAAATGATGTAGAGAACCATGAAGACCGTGTTGTTAGGTATATTGAGACTCAAACCCAATAAAGTAAAGCCAATCATCAGGCTTATGGTTAGCCATTTCTTGTCACCAATCCTGCTAGCAACTAGTCCACCTATAGGGGCGCCGAGGAGACCTGTGAGGGTAGGTGCGCTACTTATGAAGCTGGCTGACGCGATTTCCATCCCTCTGATATCCTGGAGGTAAAGTACGAGGAAGGTGCCGATCATGGAACCACCCATGCTCCGCAACGCTGAGTAGAGTAGGAACATGACGAGGCTTGTGCTGAGGAACTTTTTACTGTCCCCCGTCTCCTCGGTTTCTTCAGTCGTAGTCTTTTCATCGATTTTCTCTTCCTTTAGGAAAAGGACCATTATAATACCAATGATCATGGGAGCGGCTAAGACCAGATAGACACGTCTCCATTGCCACATCATGACACCTATTAGTAGGCTTACAGCTATCGGTCCAAGTGCGTGACCGAGGGTTCCCCCTGCACCGTGGAGTCCAAGGGCTTTTGCTCTATCCATGGGTTTGAAGAGCTTTGTTGTGAAACTGTAGCTAGCAGGGTGATAGATGGTGGTGTTGATGTAAATGAGACTCACCGCTACCACAAGCATCAATGGGCTTGAGGCCACTCCTGCGAGAACCGCTCCAGCTGCGGCGAACCCGAAGCTCAGCAACAGCATCTTCTTGGAGCCAATCCGGTCCGATAGGAGCCCTGTCGGGATTCCTAGAATAGCTTGACAAAGGGGTGGTATCGCAGCGATTAAACCCAGCTGCTGAAGGCTAAGACTGAACTCATCTCGGAGGATAGCGAAGATGGAGGTGTG
>JAOZHP010000123.1 GCA_026014815.1 Candidatus Bathyarchaeota archaeon | reverse complement strand
TTTCCATTTTATTCGGTTGAGTGGGTTCATCTCTTCGAGGTTCGTCAATGACCTGCTTAACGGGTATGGCTCTATCTTCGTTTATTGTGGGGCTGTATTGCTTTTCTTCATTCACAGGGATATGCTCTCTCTTTTCTGGCTCAATTTCGTAGATCATTTTCTTCGGTGTGACGATGCCTGTAACAAGATTGATCTTGAACTCGAACGGGTCGTATCCATATTTCTTCGCTAGGAAATACATCATGTCATTCGTGTCTTCTTTCCTCGTACCCTTCTTTCTGAGGTACAGAATGAGGTGTCTAAGATCATCAAGATCACTTTGATCGATCCTGTATATCTCTATATCATGTACCTCCTCATCTGCGATGCAACCACCATCAATACAACGACGCTGATTCCCACCGGAGTCTGAGCCTTCAAGATAGGTAAACCGATAAAAGGGATGACGGCGACGTTTTTCCCCAATATTTTATCCCCAGGTATCTCATATGTGTCAAGTGGTGCGTTGTCGCCCTTCGTCCTAAAATAATAGCCATCTGAATCCTGCCTAATCTCGGTGACTCGATGTGTGATTTTGGGTGGCAATAACTCTATCATGTAATCAGGGACCTCGAAAAGGACAATATCACCGATAGCGACCTCTTCAGCAGTGATGCCCTTGAACACCAGAATGTCTCCTTCATTGATCGTTGGCTGCATGCTACGCCCTGACGAGACTACTAACGGTTCGTCAATGTCTAATACACTTTGTAGTGCCGCAAAACCCAAGAGGAACGGGACGAAAAATAAACAGATCCTCTTAATTTTATCCAAAATTAAGTAATTTTTATATTTGGTGTAGTCTGCTGCCATCCCGTGCTTTCAACGCTCAATATTTAATATGTAGATTATGTCTAAATATTATATAATAATCGTATATGTGTTAATAACCTATTTTTCTATTCTTTCTAAATATACGTAGTTTCCATCTATTACTGTTCTTATTGTTATTGTCTTTGAACCGATAATTTCCTTTTTATTATCCGTCTTTGTTTTAGTTTCAATTTTATTATTCTTGATGGAATAACTATTTACATCAATATCGTTTACTGGTTTTTTTGTTGATGATTTAGGTTCTTTTTGTTTAGTTTGTTTATCTGTTCCGTATTTATTTATTCTTCCAAGAATGTTTTTAATCTGGAGGACAAAGCTCTTTTTTTCAGATTTAACAATCGGTTTAAGTTCCGTTAGTTGTTCGATATCTTCAGGTTTGATGAAGAACTCTATGAACTCGATGATGATTATGACAACGATTATTGCCATGCTAATGTTGCGGACATTTATAGAGTCCATTAGGTTGAAGTAAAGCTCTATTAAAGACGCGATTATATCCATCTTGCCGCGAAAATTCTTGTCATCCTCGATATTATAGAGAAAGTGTGTCTCTTGTGCCTACATATCGTGATGTTATGTTGAAGACTTTGACTATTTTTATTAATATTCTCTCATTAACTCCAGCACCCATCCCGGTGCTCTAGCGTCAGGTCTGCTATCGAACACCGTGAAGTATGGTTTAATATCCAGCACGACAGATGCCCTTCATTTTTTTCATATCTACACCTTGGTTGACTGTTGTCCTAAACCATTTAACTCTAAAACCGTTTAGATTGAACCATGTCTATCGGAATAAAAGCCAAATGGATTATCGCACACGACGGAAACGAACATCGTCTCATAAGAGACGGCGTCGTGATCACAGAAGGTAACAGAATCAAGCATGTGGGTAAGGATTACAGTGGATCAGTTGACAACTGGATCGATGCCATCCACCACGTAGTTATACCCGGGTTCATCTGCACTCATACTCACGCGAGCAGCGCTCCCAAGGACAAGAGCTTCATCGACGATACCGGCGCAAGGAACTTCTACGTGTTGTGAGACTACTCTGGGTTGCAGATTCTGCATGGATTATATCCTTCGATCTGTGCAAGAAGTTTTGATTTGAACTCTATACGGTTTCTTCTAGAAATGCTTGATGCAAATTTACATGAAGGGAGGCGGTATAAGTGTGAAGATTTACTACCCACAACCACGAGCTTGCGCGACTCGGTAGAATTATCATCACTGGGATGCGTATGCGTAGTCTCTGGTTCAGGCTCAGTCTCTGGTTCTAGAACTGTAATTAATTTAGGTTCTTTAATGATTCTCAGTTTGTTTGTAATTGTGATCCCTAAAGTTAATCCGGCTAATATCAACGAAAAGATTTCAAAATATTTTGGGAAAATGGATGATGAACTAACATATGCTTTCCCTAAACCTTGATCTGAAGTCATCGAAATTTCACTAAATGGGGTGTCGGATGTCGGGGAGGTGCTAATATAAACTGAGGTTTTAGCACCATGTACTAATCTTTCCATTTTAATTCGTAGTTTACGTCCTGTATTGTTGAGTAACTCAATTTCATCGGGGCTTGTAAAATATTGATTTTGTATAGTTCCTGTGCAATGTATATTGATAACGATGTTGGTTGCTAGAGAACGACCCGTGTTCTGAAAAACGATTGGCGTTACTATTTCCCAATCTGAAATAGGATATGAGTCAAGTATTTCATAGCTTAATTTTGGTTGGTTATAAAACTGAGTATACCAAAAGGTTCCTCCAGCTAATAATAAAGTAAGTATAGGGATTAAGACTGCCAAATATTTTCCTGACCCTTCTATTTTTTGTGTCAATACTTCATCGCCATTTTCTTTTCGACAGTAGCCAACCAGCTTGTAATAAAACTCCCATAACTATCATCCTCCAACCGTTATTCTGCATATCTTGACTTCCTGTAGAGTCGCCTAATACAATTAACATAAAACCCAACAAAATTAGGATGGCTGGTGTGTTGTTGGCAATTATTTTATAGCTCACTTGTCAGCACTTCCTTCAACCATAGCTTTTCACCGTTTACTGGTGACTTCACCGCATAAGTTTTGCGTGTGATTAACAAATACGATTTTGGTCGCGTGCATTTAATATTAGAATTAGACTCTCAATATCCATGCTTTCAATTGAGTATGGAAGAATGGATAGACCATTCGAAGATATTGTTGAAAAAATTCGAGGTTCCAGTTATTATAACGAAGCACAATGGCATAATAGCCAATTGTGGAATGACTTCTATAAATTAAAAATAATACAACTGAGATATTGTTCCGAAAAAAAGATTTTTCATTCATTAATCGAGAAAGGTCTAGCTAAATGGTCAAAAGATGACTTCTCTCTTTATACAAAATGTGATACATCAATGAAGCTAGAAGTTGACTCTTTTTTAATTTTTAGTAGAATTGTGCTAGATAAAATTCCAAGAGTTTTAAAACCTGTTTTTAGGAAAACTGTAACAAAGAGAGCCCCCCGTACAGGAGATTTTAAACGATTTATCGAATGGTTTAATGATAATCCTGATCAAGTAACCGATGACAATTTTTTACGAACTATGTTAAAGTTTAGAGATATTTTCCTTTATGAATTAAGGGAGCCAAGAAATCAGGCTATTGTACACCCAGAGGCGAGACAATACACGACTGCTATTGATGCCAAGGATGGAACAATAAAATACATTGAATATCAACTGCATAACAATGTTTGGGATATTAAAACAATATATGAAATAAGACATTTAAGTGAATTATTTAATGATATTAAAAATTATATTGAATATTTGGATTCATACCTACTAGAAAGGTTAAGTTAAATCGATAATGATAAATAATCGAATTGGGATCGAAGGGGGGCTAGTCCCAAGGTTTGAAACTTTGGGGTGAAACCTCGTCGCTGTGCTGTTTTAGGTAGTGATTTTCTGGTATTCTGTTCCATACTCCTTCTGTTGTTTTTTGGACTTGTTTTACCAGCTCTTCCTCATCAATAGTTAGTAGCTTGCCATTTTCTACTATTATCTCACCGTTCACGATCACATAGTCAACGTCACTCCTTGAAGAAGCATTGACTATGTTCTTTACAGGGTCTCTGCATGGGACGTTGTTTATTGTCTCCATATTGATTATTGTCAAATCAGCCAAACAACCCTTTGCGATTTTTCCGAGATCATCTCTACCTATTGCCGTTGCACCCCCTAGGGTAGCACTATTAAATATCTCCCGTGCCGATCCACTGAAACACGACCAATCAGCCAACTTTGAGGTATAGGAAGCCATGCGCATTTCATTCAGCATATCTTGTGGGGAGGTATCACACCCAATTGATACATTGATTCCATGAGCCAGATACTTGCTATGACTGTGCATCTTGTTTCCACGCTTAATGAAGACCAATGGATCATGACTCACGGTTGCACCTGACTTGGCTAGTAATTCATAGTCATTAGTCCCTTGAACGGGAGGATAGGCGAGTAAAGGGTGTCCCGCTAAAGCCCACCCGTGACCAATAACAAGATCATCCCTCAAAAGCCCTGTATGGTGTAAAAACTCAATTGGGGTTTTCTTGTACATTCTGATCATGTTCTGGAACTCTACAACCCACTGGCCAGCATGAACACTCACAGGACATTTCAACTCGTCAGCTTTTTCTCTAACAGCCTTTTGTAGTCCCATAGATACCTGATCAACAGTGCTTGGGTACAATGCACCGATTAACCTGCCATTTGCTTCTCCGTCATATTTCTTGATAAATTTTTCAGCCTTTTCTAATTGCTTTAGTCCTTTTTCTGGATCATCCCATACAGTCATGAAATTAGCTTCTTGGTGTCTCACCCATCTACCATCTGAGATACCTTCGCCTTCCACAGCCCTCATTCCTACTTCATCAATGTACTTGACAGCTGTCTCAGCCCCTAGGGTTCCCACCATTCCAATTTCAAGCATAGTGGTGCAACCGCTTCTTAGAAGCTCTGCCATGCTATACTTTGCAAAAACGTGGTAGTCTTCTGGTTTGATGCTTTTTCCTAATGCTGATAGGTTCTCACCAAGGCTACTCATATAGAGGGATGGTGCCCCAGTGTCATCAATGAAGCTCTTATCTTTTGGTGCTGATGAAGCGTGAGTATGTGTGCATATGAAACCTGCCGTTACAACATGAGTAGGTGCTTCAATCCAGCGATCTATTTTACCTGTATAATTTTTCCCAACAAACTCAATTCTTTGACCTTCAATGATAACAACACCATCTCTTAGAAGTCTGTTTTCCTGACCATCGAAGGCGATAACCCACTTTGCTTTGATACCTATAGACATAGCCCATAATGGGGAAATCAATATTAAAAAAACTAACTATTAGCGAATAAAGTGTGAGAGCGTGCTTTTTTAGTTAACTTCCAGAAAGTTGCTAGTGAAAAGAGCCGATAAATGCGCTTAAATGTCTGGAAACATAGCATGGGTTCACTGACTTTATTCATTTCTTGCCATTTGAAAGTACTCTAAGTATTTTTCTTGAAAAATATAAAGTATGAATTATTATATCTCAACTTTCTGAATAATTCCCTAAGCCTTGGAGCCCCTAACACTCTTTATACTCTTTCAGCTATTTTTCTTCAAGGTGATTCATTGGCTAAGTTAGAGGAAAAACTTCTCGTTGGTTTCGGTGATGTAATCGATCGGCTGGTGTCCACGCCATCCGGTACAGTACCTCTCCTAAGGAAAGGACGCGATGGACAAGCCAAGATAAGGTACTCGTGGATGAAGGTTTACGACGAGACGAGACAGAGATATGGTAGACCGTTGACTCTGCTCGCCGCCGAGAAAATAATGGAAGTAGTTAAGCCAGGTGACTATGTCCTCATCATCACGAACAGTCACGAGATGGATGGTCCACCCGGGGCTGCAGCTCTAGCCAGAGCACTTCTCGTTGGCCTAAGAGCCATTCCTATCATCACAGCTAACTTTGAGCCGGGCAGCAAGTTCCAGAGGGCACTCACCCAGTCCTGTACCGGTGCACAGATTATCCCTGTTCTAACCAAGGAGGAACTCACTGGCAGCATATGGACTCCCTACACGACGCTCATCTATAATTGGCCACTGTTAACCTTGGAGGAAGCCGAGGAAAAGACACGAGATTTCCTTGACGAGTACCGGCCCAAGGCGATAATCACCGTGGAGGCGACAGCGTGTAACAAGAAAGGAATACGACATGGCGCTCTAGGCGGTCCCCGAAACAGCGGAGACCCAGATGAAAAGATAATCCGCTGGAACCAGTTCATCGACCAAGCAAATAGTCGAGGAATACCTACTATTGCCACAGGAGACAATGGAAATGAGTGCGGGTTCGCAACGATAGAGGATATTCTTGTCAAGCATCACGAGTTCTGCGCCGACTGTGGGTGTCCCTGTGGTGAAGGGATCATCTCAGCGGCTTCGGCTGACATCGTTATCCCAGCAAACAACAGCAACTGGGCTAGCTACGGTATAGAGGCGTGCCTCGCCAAGCTACTTGGCAATACCGATGTGCTTCATGACGAGTATACTCATGACCGGATTCTGAGGAACTGCGCCAACGAGGGCATCCCAGATGGAGCCACCGCGATGGCTACTCCCAGCACCGATGGGTCGTCCCATGAGTCCTGCATCTATCTTGTTGGACAGTTAAGGCAGTCACTACTCATGAGTATGAAGGAGATTGTACGAGAGTCGAGATAACTTAAATGGGTGATTAACCCGTTGAACTTATCTTAACCCATTCAACATAGCCTGCTTTCTCGGTGCCGTCGTACCCAATCAACCCAGTTGTGTCCTGAGGGTTCAGGTCATGTAACCATGGCCACATCAAGAACTCGATATCCATCCCAGTGAGCAACTCGTTGGTCATTCTTCTCAAGTACTCTGCTTGACCATCCTCACCGCCGAAAGCTGTGAGTGAGGGCCACGCGAGTTCACTGAATCCAACGGGCTTCCCCGGCATCTTGTCAGCGGCGACCCGGTAGTAATCCTCAGGGATGTCACTTGGCCTGTTGACGCCCTGAACGCTGTGAGGGTAGGTTGTCATCACTAAGATATCCATCTTTTCGGGGTTGAAGTAGTCAAGAACATCCATGTCTGCCTCCCTGAGCTCTGAGACTATCTCCCTGCTGAACGTGCAGAAAACCTTTGTCTCCGGTGACAGTTCCTTGACCTCGTCGTAGATCTCCTCGTAGAGGCTGACCCAGTGCTTGAAACCGTTAACGTCGTCCCATCCATACTTCTCGTACCATCTATTCACCTCGTTACCCACAGAGAGATACGCCGGTTTGGTAGCCTCCACCGACTCGATGACCGCTCGCTTGTACATAAGCCTCCATTCAAGGTCACTCAAAGTATATGACGTACCCGGAGGAGACGACAGTGTAACCCCCTGTCCCATAAAGCTGAAGTGAAGCAGTGGAGCCATACCGTTGCCCCTAGTCAAATCCTCTACAAATGTCTGGCCCCAAGAGCCCTCCAGGTCCTCGGCTTTCTCAAAGAAAGGCGATGGTCTTCCCCACACTGGTACAAGCTCAGACGTCTCAGCTGCTTGTGCGTAGGCATCATCGAAGCTCTGTCCCTCGGCGGGACTTGGTAATACCCCTAGAATGTACCTGCGTTCAGGTTCAGGAATGTTGTCCACTGGAGTTATCTGCGGCTTTCTGTAAGCAACGTAAATGTCTGCCTCAAGCATCACGCCGTCCTCAAAGTAGTGGTGCACAAAGTAGATGTTACCATCAGGGTCAAGGTTAGGCTCACCAGCGAAGCTTGAAACCACTAGCTCCGGCGTGGTCCACTCTCCATCCACCAGTTTTGAGCGGAAGGTTCCAGGTGAACCCATATACCATTTGTTGATCCAGAGCTCATCCATCTCCATATTGACGTATGGGTAACCTTCATGGTCCGGGCTGTTAATATTCACGAGGTTCACTGGCTCCCCCCAACCATCACCTTCACGATCCACTTTCCAGAGATCCATGCCTCCCACGCCGTCCTCTCTCATGGAGTGATAATAGATCGTGTTATAATCTGACGTGATATGGAGTTCGCCTACCTGTATCTCGATATTGAGCTCCTCACCGGCGTTCCTGATGTTATATACACCGTCTTCACCTAGGGAAGCGATCCAGAAATCGATCTCCTTCAGGTTACCATTACGAACACTGCAGAACCATATCTCCTCAGGGTCCACGTATGGGCAGCCATCCAGCGATAAACCATCCTCAATGAGCCACAGTCTCTCAGCCTCCCCCCAGACACCGTCCACTTTCCTTGACACCCAGATACCAGTGTAACCATCCAGAACCTGCATTTCAGCTGGTTTTCTGACATCCGGTGTGAAAAAGAAGAAGAAACTCTCACCGTCAGGGCTCATGAAAGGTGAGTCCTCAGCCCCAGCTGTATTTATGCCTCCAGGCATAATGACTGGATCTTCCCAGAGGAAACTGTGAAGCACAGGTGGATGTAGATCTATTTCCGGTGTCTGTTTCACTGCGTCATCCGGTATCACGTTTACCCTCGAATAGGTGAGCTCTGGCTCCTGCTCAGGTTCAGTCACCGTAGGTTCTGGACCCGGTGTCTGGTTTTCTGTATCAGGCACAACTTCGTCTTGATTAACTGAGAGCATCCCGATACCGATGATTACAACGACAAGAACAAGAACTGCTGATAGTATGGTCTTTAGCTTCGACATTGACGACGCCTGTCAAAGCCATTTCAATTCACTATAAAACGATTATTGAAAAAAATGAAAGTCAGACGAGGCTACGATAAGCCTTCTTACCTAGCTCGAAAGCCCTCATGTTTAGCTCAAGGAACCTAGCCCTGATGCTCGTCTTCATGGTTTCAAGCATGGTTTCCTCGCCGTATGGCATAACGCCGCTCTCAGTGAGAGCCCCAAGCATCACAACGTTGGTTGTTATGGGGTCGCCTGCCTCCTCGGCTATCCCTGTCGCGTCGAAGGTCTTTAGATTGGATGTAACCTTGCCAAGCAGTCCCATGAGTTTATCCATCTCTGGATATGGCATCATCCCTGAGATGACCTCGACTGGAGCAGTGATTCTTGTGTTAACAATCGCTAAGGCGTCTTCCTTAAGATATGTCACTCCTCTTCGCACAGCCTCCGCTGGCTCGAAACCGATGAGAACATCCGCCTCCCCTTTCCTGATCTGAGGGTTATGTGCCTCGCCGCCTATCTGGATGTGGCCCATTACAGGTCCACCTCTCTGTGCCATCCCGTAAGTCTCACCGATCTTGACGTGG
>JAOZHP010000122.1 GCA_026014815.1 Candidatus Bathyarchaeota archaeon | reverse complement strand
AGGGGCTCTCGCGTGGGAGCGTCGTTGTCGGCGACCACGACGCCCCACTCGTTCATCCCCATCCCGATCCCCCACTTCTTCGTGTAGGACTTCGAACCCACCCACGCCCAGGTCACCTCGACCTGCGGTATCTCGATGTACTGCAGCCTCACCACGGCTCCTGCCGTGTGATGTTCCCGGGGCGCACGGTACAACCACTGGATCTCATACTCAGACAGGTCACGGTTCTTCGCGAGGATTATCGTCCCATCGCTCGTAGCGTTGCCCGCTGCCAAAGCCGTCGTGCACCCCTCGTCTCTGAACAGAGCCTCCTCCTGAGGGTGAGATGCTATACTTTGAAACAAGAGCAGGGGCAAAACTAGAACCAGTAATGATACCTTTTTCTGGAGCATAACGTATCAGGTATGACTATGCGGGCCCTTTTGAATTTTTATGGGTCTGAGGGGATCACTTCCACGCCAGTAGGACGGCTATCGCAAGAACCTGGATAATCGCGAGGGACATCAGCTGCTGCCCCACCAGCGTGAGGAAAAAAGGCACGCGCTCCGGTGGTACGGGTCCCAGGGAGATACTTAGGCGTCCCACCCCGGACGGGACCGAGAATGATACGATCCTCAGGTCCTTGACCATCTCGGAATTAACGACCAGAGAGTCGCCATCCAGAGAGACCATCAGGTACTTCATCTCCCTGATCCTGTCACGGTCAAGGATCATATCCACCCGGGTCCCCCTCCAGGGGGTTCTCGACTCGCTCGTTCAGCCTGTGCTCCGTCAAATCATAGTCGAATCCATCCATCGAGATCGGCTTATCAATTCGGAAGATCACCGAGCTGTCCGAGACGGAGATGGAGTCGAGGACATTGCAGTTGTTCAGGTGCATAACGGCGCTACCTCTGCCGTCGACGTTTCGAATCTCAGATGAAGAGATGCTGACTATGCTCTCATCCCTGCCAGAGACCTGACCCAACTTCGAGTCCGCTAGGCTGGCGAAGGAGCTTCCAGACGCCGTCAGCAAGTCAAACTCGACGTAACGGGCGTTCAGCGCGCATTCTCGGAGCAGCTCAACCTGCTTCAGAGTGGAATCGACCGCTTCGACATCTTCAGCGCTGCAGACGATCTTCGCATGAGGGGCGAGCAAGCCCTCTAGGGTTTATCCCAAGTATGGGGTGGGTCTATCATTTAGGGCGTGAATTACGGCTTGAGGCTTAAGTCTGCTCGTGATCTCCTTGGGGCGTGGGAGTCGTTATCTTCCCCTTTCTCCTCATCTCGAGGAATATCCCGCAGGTCTCGGAACTGTATGGCCTCGTGCAGGGGTAGGGCTTATCTCGATAGGTCTTAGAGGGTATGCATATCCCATCATCGTCCAATAGATCACATTTCTTGCGTTGGACTCCTCGGCCATGGGGGGCGTGATTTATCAAGATGGTTCAATTTCGTCTTCTCTCTTCGTTTTACTGTTTCACAGAATGGTGTTTATCACCGCTTAAAACTTACTAGATGGTGGGGAGTGTTGCCAGCCCTGGAGCAAGGTGCGACATCTTGGGAGCAGGGAGCCCGCCTGGCCGGACCAAAATAAGCCTTCTCCATGCAACGATTTTCCCGATATCCAGGTTCCGAGGACTCCATTAGGCTCCTAGCCCTCCCCATCATAGAAGAGTGCATATCACCAATTAATATAGTATGTTAAAATCCATGTGAACTAGACGGTTTCAATTCCGAGGAATATCTGTCCGAATCGTGGATTATCGAGTAGTTCTCTAGCATCATCAGCATAGTTTACTCTTCCATTGACAAGAAGGTATGCTTTATCACAGGCTTCAAGAACCATTGTAGCATTTTGCTCGACAAGTATAATCGTTATTCCAAACTGTTCTTCTATTCCAATTAGTTTATCTAGAACTTCTTCTGCGAGATTAGGAGCCAAGTTTGCCGTTGGTTCATCGAACATCATCAATTTAGGTCTCCTCATCAGGGCTATGCTGGTTGCAAGCATCTGCCTCATGCCACCGCTAAGAACTTTTGATTTTTCATTAACATAGTTTTTGAGAATTGGGAAGATATCTAATACTTCTTCCATCCTTTCGGATCTATCTACCTTATTCATAGTGTAACCAGCCATTCTCAGATTTTCCGTTATAGTGAGATCCTCGAACGTGCTCCCAACTTGGGGTAGATATGCCAAACCTAAATTAGCCCGTTCATATGGCTCAAGTTTCGATATATCCTTGCCATCAAATTCAACTACTCCTGAATATAATGTCGTCAACCCCATCAAAGTCTTCAATAACGTAGACTTTCCACTCCCATTGGGACCAATTATTGCAACCTTTTCCCTCTCTGACACCTCAAAATCAAAGTTGAAGAGAACTTGTGCACGCCCATATCCCGCATTAATACCTTTTGCCTTTATCATTTCTTCACCTTCAGGTAGGACTCGATGACCATCAGATCCTCAAATACCTCCTTGGGAGGACCCTGAGCAATGACGCTGCCCCTGTCCATGGCGACGACTTGGTCGATGAACTGGGAGACCACATCGAGCCTATGCTCTATAAGTAAAAAGTCAATACCATCCTTTCTCGATAAATCCGTAATATGGGAGAAAATCTTCTCGGCGAGCGGTACGCTGACGCTGCCCGCAGGCTCGTCGGTAAGTATCATCTTCGCATCGGTCATGAGGGCTCTGCCCATCTCCAGTAGCTTCAGCTGGCCTCCACTGAGAGTGTACGCGGGGTCATCCGCTAAATTGGTGATCTCCAGCAAGTCGAGAACTCTATAGGCTTTCTCCATAGCGTCTTTCTCTTCGCCTATCCATTTTTTATTGAAAGGCGAATAGACAAAGCTTTCTCCTGAGTTTTTCCCATAACTGACCAACATGTTCTCCAAGACAGTTAACCGGGTGAAGGGAGAGGATATCTGAAATGTCCTTACCATCCCCTTCTCGACGAGTTCATGTGTCTTAGCCTTCGTCACGTTCTCCCCGTGGAAGTATACCTCTCCCTCACCGTAGTCGAGTAGCCCCGTTATGCAGTTCAGCATAGTTGTCTTTCCACTACCGTTGGGACCGATAAGGAGTGTGATCTTTCCCTTTTCGATATCCATGGAAAGATCGTTCACCGCTTTGAATTCCCCAAACTTCTTTGTCAGATTTTTCACGGACAGCATTGGTTGAGGCATGAAGCATCAGATATAGCTTTTCTAACTTATTATAAAATTATTGGTATTCACGCATAAATCCTGAAAAAATTTTTAAATTTAATGTTTGACGTAAACCTTATACCTATGTGAAAAAACTATGGGTGATGTTTCCCCCATTAATAAAAGATGCATTGGTGTATGCGAACTGCGTCACCATGATGAGCATCGGCTTTACGCTGGTCTACCTTATCTCGCGGATACCAAACTTTGCTCAGAGCACATTCGCTGTTGTAGGAGTCTATTGCACATTCTCGATGGTTCGAATACTTGAGATTAATCCATATGTAGCCATGCCTCTAGGAGTTATTCTAGGCGCTCTTTTAGCCCTAGTCGTCTACCTTGGAATAGTAAACACGTTAACGAAGTATGGTGCTGGACCCATATTATTGACCATATCACTGCTAGCACTCCAGCAGATCTTTCTAGCTGGAATCAATATCTATGCAGACTATGTGAGAAATGTCCTAGGTATATACTCCAGAGGATTCATGTTGCGAGCCAACGATTTCCGTGTTGGAGATATGCCTGGTGTTCTAATCGTATCCTCTGTTACTGTAATTGTAGTTATCGTGGGCATGCATTATATGCTTACAAGAACTCAATTCGGCATCGCCATGAGAGCTACAGTAGAGAATGCTCCACTGGCCTCAGTCTTAGGGATAAACATAAAGAAAGTCTCAATTATATCATGGATGATAACAGGCGGTCTCGCTGGACTAGCAGGCACATTTCTCCCTCTCTGGTTCTCTTCAGGACCTGGATCAGGGGGTATGTTAGCAACGAGTGTTTTCGCAGCAAGCGTTGTTGGCGGTCTTACTAATATCTATGGAGCAATTTTAGGAGGCTACGTGATAAGCCTCTTGGAGGTTTGGGGATCATATCTCCTAATGAAGACTTTCGGTTTATGGATCGGTGCTTACAGGTTGCTGATACCTCTTGCATTGATGTCTATCATATTGATGTATGAACCTGGAGGACTCGCAGCCCTCATAGAAAGATTGAGAGTCAAGTTCTTGAGAGCTAAGAAGGTTAGAGAAGAGGAATCAAAATGATAGACGATATATTCCTGAAATGGTGTATAGACCTCTTCATGTTCTTCTTACTCTACCTTATCGTCACGATGAACCTCAATTTTATGTACGGTTACACGGGGATACCTCACTTCGGCATCTCACTCTCCGTGGCAGGCGGCGGTTATGTTGTGGGTGCTTTCACTGGAAGGATATTGCGGTGGATATACAACGTGTATCCTGAACTAGATTTTATGTATGAGAACTCCAAGATCACGAACCAGATCAACACGCATCTCGCCAACGACCCCTTCACGGGCATAGGCATCTTCCTCCTCATGGTTGTGCTGTCCCTTGTCCTGAATGCGGGTCTCGGATACATCGTGTCACGCCCCGCGATCAGGCTGAGCGGCAGTTACCTGATAATCGTCCTGATAGGCATGGCCGAGGCTATGAGAATAATTGGGATGAACTACTATCCCTTGGTCGGCGGGACCTTCTGGGTGCACGTCCCCGATGTGTTTAACTGGATGGGCAACTTCAGGACGGAGGGGTTTCTGATAATCTGCACGTTCTTCACCTTGGGGATATTCCTGCTGCTGCAGGCCATGAGCACGTCCCCGCTGGGCAGGGTCGTCAGGGCCGTGAGGGAGAACCCAACGAGCGCAGAGTGCGTCGGGAAGGATGTGGTAGGCATCAGGACGAAGGTGGTCGTGCTCTGCTCGGCGTTGACCTCCATAGCCGGAGTGCTCTATGGATTCTACATTCACGCCGTCCTGTCCACATCGTATACAAGGTCAGCATGGACCTTCTACCCTTGGTTGATGTTCATGGTGGGTGGGGTTGGCAACAACATGGGTGCAGCTGTCGGAACATTCATCTTCATCACTCTCAGAAGACTCATAATCTTCTTCAAGCATGACATCGAGATATTCGTACCGTTCCAGGTGCAGTGGCTGGAGCAGATATTGACGGGGGTCATGCTGCTGCTGATCATCATGTTCCGTCCTCAGGGACTACTCCCAGAGAAGCCCACGAAGATGAGAGGGCTGGACTATGATGGATTCCACGATGAACTGGAGAATAAGGGCATCAAGATACCAGAGAAGAAGGCTAAAAAGGATAATATGCTCCAGCGCCTGTTGGCACGCTTACGCACTAGGAAGAAATAGTCTTTCTTTCATATTTTTTGGTTTAAAAAAAGGGGGTTATAGTTGCAATTATGAGGGTGGAATGAGCCAGTTGAGAGTGCCTGAGCCTGAGTCGTATACTGCCTCACGGTACCATGCAGGCAGCCCAGATGTAGCGTTTAGATTCACTGTCCAAAGTTCATAACTCGACTCTGCCCTGTCACCGTTTTCGTTCAGCTTCGTCCATCCACATGCGCCCCAGTAATGCTCAGCCACTGTCGGCAGCACTTCCTTCACAATGGCTCCGTCGTAGGTGCCCGACTCGAGGACGGACTTGCAGAGTATCCAAATGATGTCATACACGTGAGTATTGTATGTTGAAGGCAGTCTGCCTCCTGATAGTTGTAGATATTTGGTCTCGAATTCGTTGAATCTACTGGAAGCGGCTGTGCCCATGATCATTGCATGGAAAGTAGTCAGGTACGCGTCAGGATTCTCATCGACAAGGGTCGTGCTACGTCCGAATCCGTTGGAGCCGAACCAGATGGCATCCTTCAGAGCCGGATATTCCTTACAGGCTGCGAATATAGCTGGGAACTCGAAAGACCACGTGGCCAGCGCCACTTTGTCGGCACCATACTGGCTATTGAGCTGGACCATGACATCGTTGAGGGCGGCGGCCTCGGCGGAGAACTCGGTCTTCTCGGAGTCGTATCTGAGGTACTCCTCGACCACTCCACCTTCGGCTTCGTATAGTTCCTTCATTGTTTCGTAGTTGCCGTCTCCCCACGCGTCGTTCCTAGCGACGATGACTATGTGCTCGATTCCCATGTCGTATATTGCGGGTGCTAGGGCTGAGTTCTGGGTGGTGTCGGTTACAGCGAGCCTGAAGATGTAGTCGTCTGGGATGGCTACCACCGGTGAGGTGGATCCATCGCTGAAGACTACTATGTTGTTTTCGTCGGCGTAGTCCTTGACGGCCTTGCATTGGCTACTCCAGTTGAAGCCAGCCACTACCTTGACTCCTCTGGCGACCATGCTCTGGAATTTCTCAAGTGCTATCGTTGCCTGTCCTTCAGCGCACTCTTCGATGAGATCGAAGGTGAGATCGAGTCCTAGTGCCTCTACGTACGCGTTGACTTCCTCTATCGCTATGGTGGCAGCCGGTCCCGAGGTGTCAATGTGCCCTGTGTTCGAATAGAGAAAACCGATGGGTATGGTTCCGCTCAGGGCAGGTACTTGTACCTCGACTGTTTCAATCTCTCCGGCGACTTCCACTTCAACGGTTTTAGTTGGTGCCATGGTGTATCCCATGCCACCTCCAACGAGTAGTGCGATAACTGCAATTGCGATAATTTTAGTTGTATCTATATTTTCCATTTTAAGTCTGAAAATAGGTTGTCTTTATGATATATATAACATTAATGAGATTTTTGAAAAGGAAGCATGAATGTTTAAAAGGGATATATTTTAATGTATTTTAGATATGAAACTGAACAAGTTTAGATTGGGTGTTTTATTTCTTGTTGCAGCTGTAGCTGATATCGTTCTTATCCAATATTCCAGTTGGATATCTATGGGTTCTTTTTGGTCATGGTTTTTCAGCCTCCTATTACCCATACTTCTGATAGTTGGATGCCTACTAGTAGGAAGTGGCTGGGGAGAAAGGAAGGGTGTAGTTTATGATCATAGACATATAAGAGCACCAAATTCTGAACGAAATGTTAGGTAGTTAGATTTTACTTGCGCACACTTATCGCGGTTATCTAGGAGAGTAGCTCCTCCACGGCTTGCTTCAGCAGTTCTACTACATCCCCGTTGGGCGCAACTTGAACCAGCCTGTCGTAGACTGCTGGCTCTATTCGTATAGGCACGAGTCGCCACTTCAGCTTCTTCCCGAGGAGTCCCCTGACCCTGTCCCTAGTCTCCACCATCGTGAGACCTTTATCCATTACCTCCTCCGCTAGGGATATCTGCTGCTCAGGCTCAAGCCTGAGGAGGGCGAGGGCATGCTCCCGGGATAATGTGTGTTGACGCACGGCCTCCCTCACACTAGGGTGCAGCCTGAGAAGCCTCATAGAATGGGAGACGTAGGTCCTCTCCTTTCCCACTTGGCGTGCTATCTCGGATACCTTGACACCCATCTCCCTGAGGGCCGAGTAGGCCTCGGCCTCGTCTATCGGATCCAGGTCCTCCCTGTGGATATTCTCCACAAGCCTCATGGCGAGGGACTCCTCAGCTCCGAGGGAACCGTCGAGGATTATCGCGGGAACCTTATCTAGGCCAGCAATTTTCGAGGCGGCAAACCGCCTCTTCCCTATCTGGAGGCTGTACCTTCCCTCCTCGCTAGGCTCGACGACGAGGGGCTGGAGTACTCCATGCAGGGTGATGGAGGCTGCGAGCTCATCTAGGGGCTTCTTCTCTATGGTCTGCCTTATCCCCTCTTCCACGTCTATCTGTTCTATGCTTAGATTCTCGAACCTTACCATTTCTATCGTTAAGTGGTCAAAGTTTGAGGTTTATTAATCCTGTATCACATTGTATTTCGTTGTAATATTCAGCCTCTTTGCCGTCGCTCACTCTTCATCAGCTGTCTTATGGCATACTCGAAGGCATGGGTTCTGCTCGCGAAGATCCGCTCCTTGACCCTATCATCTATCCATCTGAGGATGTCACTGTCCATCCTGATGCTGGTGCCGACCTTTGCCAAGAATTTAAACCCTCTAAACCCATGAAATAGTAAAAGGGTTATTTTTATACTTTTCTAAGATAGAAAACCGTTAAAAGGTGATGAAAACCATTAAAAGGCAAATCCGTGAGTTATCACACACTCATTTATTCGAGGTTATTTGTGTGGAGTGTTGCCGGCCCTGGAGCAAGGGAGGTAAAACCCCGGGAGCAGGATACTCGCCTGGCCGAGTTTTGAAAGGGCAACTACCAGCCCCTCCCTGCAACGATTACCCGATATCCAAGATCCAAGGACTCCATTAGATCCCTAGCCTTCCCCACCAAACCACATGGTGCGCATCACCGCTCCTATGGATAACGTCTGACTGGCCAGAGGGTTAGGGCGGTTCCAAGTCAGGTTCGCGCGCGTGTATTCTTCATAAGATAGATTGCAGGCAAGGCGGGGATATTGATAAGCCCAAGTATCAGAAAGATCGTGGAGAAGGGGATGGTATCGCCAAAGATCCCGAGCATCAAGCTCCCGAGGGTGGCCCCCAACCCCCAGACACTCGACAGGTAGGACATCGCTAAAGCCTTGGTCTCTTGGGTGACCGTGTTCGCCAGTGTCGCCCACTCGGTTACTGCCCGGGTTCCCCAGCAGAGGCCGAATAACACGAGCAAGGGTAGTAATAGGGTGATGGTCTTGGCGTATGGGATCGAGGCGTATACCAGGATCAGGACTCCGAATGAGGCGAAGAGGACCCTCTTGGCGCCCAGTCTGTCGGACAGAGTGCCGGCGGGGAATTTGACGAAGGCGTTGGCGAACCCTACGACGGAGAAGAGGAGTGCGGCTAGGGACGGGCTGAAGCCGAGTTCCCGGACGGCGTAGACGGCGAAGAGGGCTGTGAACACCGTGTTGGACATCGAGTAGGTCGTTCTGATTAGGGTCAGAATTAGGACGTTCCTGTTCCTGAGGATCATTCTCAATGCGTTGAGTGTACCTAGTTGAACCTTGTCCCTTGAGTCATCTTCACTTTGTGTCCATTTGGTGTTCCTAGGAATATTACGTAGGAAAAGTACCAAACCAATGATAGGAAACAACGCCGTGACCAGATAGAGCTGTCTGTAACTGATCTGGGTGATGAAGACCCCGGTGATGAGTGGGCCCACGAACATACCCATTGTCATGAAGGTCATGTACCTCCCTAGGGCGTCCCCCTGCCTCGTGGCGGGCGCCATGTCCGAGGCGGTTGACATTGCCAACTGGTTGAAGGAACCCGATGCGATGATCTGATAGAAGGGTATGAGATAGAGCCAGGTGGAGCTCGGTGCAATGGCGTAGAGGACCGAGGTGGTGGCCTGGATGACGAAGGTGACGGCGAACATTTTGTATCTCCCGATCTTCTCCGCTAACAACGTGAGGGGGATCCTCGCCACGATCATGAGGAAGGACTGGATGGAGAGTATGAACCCGACCTGGCGCAGGGACGCTCCCAACTCGAGAACATAGAGCGAGAAGATCGGCTGGGTGACGTTCCTTGTCAGCGAGAAGAGGAACGATACCACCGAGATGACGTAGAAGCTCCGCGGTAGACTGTTTGCCTTCTCGCCCAAAGGGGGTTCAACTCGGATATCCACGAAAGTCTAGCATCTAAGATAAAGCTTATCATTTTATTTGTACGCTTAGAGGAGGCTCCTGCATTTTCAAGTAGCAGTTTTTCGTAATTTTGGTCGACAAAATTCAGTACCTCGTTCGGGAGAAGAAAAAAGGATGGATATACGCGCGCAAAACAAACAATTATTGAATCCACCTGCGCGCGTATAAGCTGGCTTCCCGTTTTTTGCTTACTTCTATAGCGTAGGTTCGCAGACTATCTCTTTGATGTGATGCGTCTCAACAATCCAAGTATGAAGTTGAATCTTGGAACTTCCTTCATGTATTGTCTGTAATCGTCACCCCATTTTAATAGATTCAGCTCTTCTTCAATACTTGAGATATAGAAACCAACAAAAACTAGGATGTTACCAATTACCGAAAGGAAAGTAAATGGCAACCACTTACTTAGACTAATTGTAAGTGAAAGGAGGATAAGTCCAGAGCTTAGATGAGCGGGTTGTCTTACAACACTATAGATGCCCTCAGTCACCAGCATGATCGTTTCGCTTTCCCCTTTCCACCCGCAGCCACCTTTTTTTGCCCTCAAAAAGGCTGCGTGGGCCATAATTATTACACTTGTAATAAAAGCAGCTACTGCGAGGTAGGTAACATTTTGGGGAAAAATAATTCTAGGCACCTGGAAGAGAAGATGCATAAAAGTCAAACGCTCAATAAAAGGCGCTAGGGAGGGTATATTGCTCAACACATTCAATATCGCAACCATGATGGGAAGGAAGGGCAAAACATGTCCCAACAGTAGCAAGGTATTGCTTAGCGGGGAGCCATATTTTCCATGTTCAAGGCCTCGGCGATAAATTTCTTGATACGCTTCTTTTTCAGTAATTTCTCCTTTCCTTCTCTTTTCAATCAGATCTTTTACCAAGCCTTCTTTTTTTACTTCTTTTTTCACGAGTTCATCCTCCTAATTAAAAAGCATGTCTCACGCTCAACAAGAAAACGTTTACCATTCTTAACATACCAGACATCAACGCCACGATAACCATACAGGCACTCGGTCCAGTATTTGGAGTCCCTTGCGAGGTGACGTATGACGGTGTCCTTCATGGACAGGTGCAGGTCTGACTCCAAGAATATCAGTGGATCAACACAGGGACACTAGATAAAGATACAGGAATATGACGATCAATCCCTTTTTCAGCCCTTTGAAATTGACCAGTGTTTTCTTCATCAGGGGGGGTCCACTGGATGGCTGTGCGTACTGCTGGGGGCTGTGTTCAGAGCATATCATGGTGGGTACCTTAGGGTGGTGCCCTGTTTTGAGGTGGTAGGTCACGGTGTTGAGTTCGTTGATGGTGTTACAGTGGGATGGTATAGTTGCCGCTGAGCTGGGTTGGAAGTCGTTGATCCTGTGAATCTTGCATCGATGAGTGGGGGTTACTCCTGTTGATATGATACTGGTTTCAGGTTTGTATGTGAAGGTTTCTGGGGTCTAGTCTGGTTATCCCTGGGATTTTGTCGTAGGCATTATCTGTGGATAATATGATGTGATCGGGAACAAGGTTCGTTAAGGCAGTGGCTGCGTATATTGCGTCGAATATTGAGGTTAGCCTATAACTAGACATAACCTCAAGTGCGGATAGCTGGATCTCTCTCGTTGGGTCTATGTATGTTATGTTCTCCATGGTGCTGATCTTGGCTGCGTTGCTTAGTATGGTGGATATGGGAGCGATATCGCTGAAAACGTAGTAGAGTTCGTGGATGATGGATGTTGAGGCTTGTATGTTTTCCAGTTTGTTGCTTTGTATGGCTTTGAATATTTCTTCAGCAGTTGATCTTAACCCGTCGTTTTTCTTCATGTAGGCTATGAATAGATCAGATTCGATTAGCATCCCGTGTCTCCCTCTTGGCCTTTTCCTCTGCTTTTTTCTTGAGTTCATTTGTTGTGAGGTCAGTGTCTATTGGGGTTATTTCCTTGGGCACGGGTATCATTAGATAGGTTTCTCCTCTAGGAATGATTATGGCTTTCTCTGCGTTGAACCCGAGTTCTTTGGGTAGGTATATGCGACGCTGGGGATCAATGGAAACAATGGTCATTTTTACCAATAAACTAAGTTTTTTGGTAAAGTATAATGGTTTATGGTTTAAAGGTCTGTTTTCGGTATTTGTCTGTGCGCGTCGTAGTGCTTTGATTGCCGTTTGTTCTTGTTTATTGAGTGGGTTGTTTGCTTGGGTTTATGCAAGTGTTTTATTTTCGTTTTTTTGGTAGGCACTGTTTTTAATGGGGATTTTACTATCATTGGGTTTTTTATGCTATTTGGATATGTTTAATAGTTGCACATATTATTATTTCATGGACATTATGGGTGAAATGGCGGAGGAAAGGGAGATTCAGAGAGGAGGCAGGGTGACTATTCCCAAGAGTCTGCGTGATAGGTACGGCCTCGTCGAGGGTACTATGGTACGGATCAGGGGAGATGAGGACAGGATTCTCATCGAGGTGCCCACGAGGTTGTCCAGTTTAGTTGGGTATATCGGGGCACAGGAGCCATCTGATGATCCCAAGAGGACTGCGAGGGAACACGCTAGGAAACAGCTCTTTGAGGACGTGGAGTAGACGTCGTGAAGGCGTTCATTGACACCAATGTGTTCATCTATGCCCTTGAGGAACACCCCCGCTTTGGGGAGCAGTCGAGCTTGATCCTTGGGAGGGTTGACTCAGGGGAGGTGGAGGGGGTTGTCTCGACGCTGGTTCTCATGGAGGTGTGCTGGTTCCTTGAGGCGGGTAACCGGGTTGAGGCGATGGAGTATGCGATAAACCAGATCATCAACTCGAGGCTTCTGATAGTGGATGTGACGGGTAGCGATGTCTTGGATGCGGTGAGGTTGAGGAGGGAGTATGTCGCGATTGATCTGAATGATCTTATCAATTACAGAGTTATGATGAGGCTAGGGTTGAAGAATATTTTCTCGAATGACGCCCATTTCCGTAGACTGCCCGGAGTGGAACCCCGTTTCGAGGGATTGTAGGCAGCATTGTTCAGTTTTTCTTTTGTTTGGGGGTACAGTTGCAGTAACACAGAAAACATTTTTTGTATAGTTCAGTGGTTCTTTTTCTGTTATTGTCTTTACGTGTCGTAGTGCCGTGATGGCTGTTTGTATTTGCCTAGGGGGTTGTCTTGGTTGTTGTTTTGGGTGTGTAATCCGTAAATTTTTTTGTGGCTCGGGGGTGGTGTGGGGGTTAGGCGCTTATCACTGGCTTGTTTCTGGGGTTCGCGGCGGCTTTGCGGGCGAGGCAGAGGGCCCAGAATCTGTCGTCGTGGGTGCCGGGTGGGTGGCTGTAGTGGATTCGGCCTGTTTTGGTGAGCTGGTAGGTGGGGGTGTTGAGCTCGGCGAGGAGGTGGGGGTCGTAGGGGATGTGGAGGTGGGGTGTGAGTGTCTGGGGGTTTCCTTCTGGGCTTTTGCAGCCGGTTGGGCAGTGGGGGTTCCATGTGCCGGTGAGGGTTTCGACGTGTCCTTGCCAGTTGCATTGGGGGCAGGTGGCGGTGCGCATGGTTTCTCGGAGCTGGGTGGCCATACTTTCTTTGGTGCTTTGGGTGAAGATGACGCCTTCCAGGTTGCGTACTCCGGCGCGTTTCATGTCTTCGGTTATGTAGTCGCCTACGCCGGTTTGGTCGATGGCTGTGTGGGTGAGGCGGTTCCAGTTGTTTTGGAGTCGTTTTAGGTAGCCTATGATGACGCCGTATGGGGTGTTGAGTTTGAATCGGTGGCAGTGGCGTAGATGGAGGTGGCTGTTTTTTCTTTCTAGCACCGCGATGACGCTGTGGTCCTGTTTTTTTCCTAGGTCGATGCCGGCGTAGAATCGGCCGCGGTGGGGGGTGTCGAGGCTGTAGTAGCGTGTGGTTGGGTCTTGGCAGAGGGCGATGAGGCTGGCTGGGAGCCATCTGTCGGTTTCCTCGGTCCATGTGCAGAGCATCTCTCGGCGCCACCTGTTGGGGTCGCTCATGAGCTGGTTTTTGATCATGTTGACTATGCTGGGGGTGAGGGGGCCGTGGGGGGGCATGGCTTTGGTGTATGGGACGGTGTGAGTGCTGAATTTGCCGTATTCGGGTTTGTGGAAGATGCGGTAGAAGACGCTGTCGGTGTTCCAGGGGGTTGATTCGGCGATGATGACGCCGTCGGTGGTGTTGATGGTGAAGAGGACGGCTGTGTAGAGGTCCATGTCGTCGCGGATAAAGTTCATCTCCATGAGGTAGACGGCTTTGGCGGTGTGGCCCCTTATGGTCTCGGGGATGGGGGGCTCAGCGAGGATGAGGGAGCCGTTACGGAGCCGGATCATGGTCTTCATGAGGTCTCGTTCGCGGCAGACGGCGTTAAAGAGGGCTGGGTCGTTGGCCTTCATCCTGTGGAGGTGCTCGCGTAGGGCTTTGAAGGCGATGCGTTTGACTTGGCCTAGCTTGGGGGCGGTGACTAGTATGGTGGAGCCGGGGTGCCTGAAGGCTAGGTAGAGGAGTTTGGCCATTCCGTTGAAGGTTTTGCCGGTCTGGCGGGCCATGAGCAGGGCTACGAAGTGGCTGGGGTCTCTGAGGAAGGGGTGCACGTACTTGTAGGGTTCGTAGTGGAGCCATTCTCGGCAGAAGGTGACGGGGTCAGGGGGCAGGGTCCGGTAGCTTGTAGCCGAGGTCGCCTTGCTTCTCGCTTTGTCTCTCCTTTTCCTCAAGTTCTTTAATCTCTTTTTCAATTTCTTCTACTTCCATGGCTTCCACCATTCCGTAGACGATGTTGAGGCATCTGATGAGGGTGTTCATGGCTTTGATGCGGTTCTTTTCCTCGGTTTGGGGGTTTACTATGATGGTGTCTAGTTGGCCCCAGAGGTTTTCGAGTCTGTCTACGTACCGGTGTCTCTTCTCCGCGGGGTCGATGCGTGTTCGTCGAGGAGTGGCCCATAGGCGGATTTTGGGACGTTTCTGCGCCAACGACGCGACGCGGCGAGGGTTTTCCGTACCTGTATGTATAGTTTGATGTCCCTGAGGAGGCGTGGGCTGATCTTTCGGAGTTTGCAGAACACCTGTTGGGTATAGTGGGACTCCTCCCCCGTTCGTAGCCAAGCCTGCAGCGTCTCCCGTTCCAGATCTGAGAATATGTATTTTCTCACCGGTTGGGTCTCCACATTTTTTTTGTTGCTTCACTTGGGGCACCGTTGGCTGCTCCAGTGTAGGTACGCCTTGGTCTGGGCGAGGACGCTGAGGGTCTTGAGGGCACGGGCTAGGCTCGTGTTGTCTTGTTCGGGGAGCCAGTCTTGGAGTTCGCGCCGGGTGACGTACATTTTATTGAGCCGGGTCAGGCGGCGCAGGTATAGGCCGGGGGCGATGACTAGGAGGGCGTCGTGGACCAGTTCGCGTCTCGGCAGGGAGTCTAGGGTGGTCTTGTTGTGTCGGAGGGACCCCATGAGGGCGGGTTTGAAGCCGAGGCGGCGGAGATGCTCCATGGCCCCCGTGACGGTGGGGTGAGGCTCCTTTATTTTTTTGAGGGTCATGCCGGCTCTCTCCGCGAAGGGGTTGTATTGGGCCATCACGGCGATGAGTTCCACGTGGCTTCTGCCTTGGAGGGGTAGGGTCTCGGCTATGAGGCGGCTACCGAGGCCGATGCCCCGGTATTTGGGGTGGACTATGACTCTGCTTATGAGGATCCAGTCCTTGTTCAGCTCCGTCAGCGTGGGGGTGTAGCCGACGGCGTCTTTTCTGCCGCCTGCTCTGACGCCTGGGCTGGAGTAGACGATGACTGCAATCAATTCGCCGAGGCGGGTCATTCTGTAGTATTTGAGGGGGGCGGTGACCCTGCCGCCCCGGTAGTGAAGGTATGACAGGCGTTGATAGTCCTCTTTCGACGCCTCCTCCACCACCACGTCGTCGGTGACGGTGCATCGGGGCGCCGCGGCGTCCCTGGTATATTTGGCTTTGATCTCTTTGCCCCAGCCTTTTACTACGTGGATGCTGGGAGCTAGGTCACGTGATAGGTCGTTGTGGGTGGTGGCTGCGATGAGGGTAGCGCCGGTTCTTCTGGCCTGTTTCTGGATGTTGTAGGCCACCACTTTGGCTGTGGTGCGGTCTAGTGTGCTGAGGAACTCGTCGCATAGCCAATGCTTTTTGCCTGAGTCGAGGAGCTGGGCTAGGCGGTATCTGTAGCGTTGACCCTCGCTGAGCTCGTGGTAGCGTCTGAGGAAGAGGTAGGCGTCGTTGAGGCCTACGCGGCTGAGGATGCCCAGGGCTTTTTTGAAGGTGTTGCCTACCGTGTCGATTATGGGTTCGTCGCCGGGCTCTGTTAGCTGGTTCATGCATGCGGCCTCGTCTCCCAGATCTCTACGTATGGCGTCTAGGAGGACGCTTTTCCCTGAGCCGCTGTCACCGGTGATGTATACGATGTCGCCGTCTGCTAGGTGGAGCTCGAAGTCGTCGTAGAGGATGTGGGTCTGCTCTTCGTCTATTCCCAGCCCGAATGCCTCGGCGACTTGGACGGTGCGTTCGGTTAGGGGCGCCACGGTTTTGAAGGCTACGTCGTAGACGTAGCAGCCTCGTTCCTTGTCGTATCGGCGGGCCCTGCGCTGGGCTCTAACTGTCGTCACGTCCATCTTTTCTCAGCCTCTTAAGGTGCCATCGGTATTGACGTCGTATTCCTCTCGGTGCGCCGCGTAGCCTGTGCCAGTATCCGGGGATAGGGGTGTCCACTACTTTGATGGTGGGGCGGGTGGGGTCGATCTCTTCTCCTTCGGCTAGCTTCTTTGGGGTCCACGTCTGTCCCATGACTGTGATCTGGTTTGTGTTTCCTAGTTTCATTGCGCGGTTTTCCCCCAGACTGCTCCGACGATGGTGCCTACGACGAGCATGATGCCGTTGAATATGACGTCGTTCCATGTGCCCATCCATACCATGTGGATGACTTCAAGGAAGATGAGGCCCGCGAAGAAGATGATCATGAGGGCGACGATGAGGATGAAACGGTCGCTGGGTGTCTCCTCTTGTATCCTGACTCTTCTGGGTCCCTCGGCTGCGGTCGTCGTCTCCTTGGTCAGGGCCCTCTTGACGAGGGACTTAAAGTGTCCGTACACTCACTCTTTCCTCCTGAACCTTGTATCTTCGCAGGGCGACGCGTCTTCCGAGGACACGGATTTCGGCGATGAGGCGCATCATGGCTTCCCGAGGCAGGACGAGGTGGACGTCCTCGATGAGCTTCAGGGGTATTCGGGTGGCGCCCCACTTGTTGTGGAGCTCCACTACGTCCTTGCCCAGGATGAGCATCTTCTTCTTTCTTCCGCTGACGCCCAGGTAGAGACCCCAGTCCTTGCAGATAACGTCGGGGACCTCCTCGTGGTCGACCAGCCAGGCCCTCGTGTCCGAGGCGTCCATCCAGCGCACGATAATGAAGCTGCCCTTCGGAAGCTCTCCTTTTTCGATCTCCTCGACGGCTATGCGCCTGAGTTCTAGATCTTCTTTCATATCTACGCCTCATGAAGGGTGATGTTCATGTTGTTTCTCCATGATTATCATACATCTAATATTCACATCATGAGGTGACGTATTTATACAATTTTTATAGACGTCACTATATTATATATATAATATTATCATCATTTTATAACTAGCATCAATATGTTACATCGTGTTTGAAAATTATTTATTAAATTAAATTTACTTTTAGTTGATGCTGGGTGTTTTGTTTCGGATATTCAACGGGACAACTACTCTGGGAAACGCTCTGAGTAATCACTTATATCTAAAAATACGTGAACTTATCACGTGGTGAGCGATGGCGAGTCGGACGGGTATCAAAACCAGGGTTTCTGGGACACGCCTCATCTTGGTTACATTACTTTTTGTTTCTCTGACTTCGTTTAGATTGCCGGCTTCAGCCATGGTTGGCGACGAGGAACACGCCTACGTGTTCTTCCAGGAGGACTTTGAGGATGGAGAGGCAGGCGGCTGGCTGATAAATATCCCTCTCGAGGCCCCTCCGGGAAGCGGTTGGGCAGTGGAGCTGGATGAGGGCAACCATGTGCTGAGCGAGAGTGGCCAAGTATGGGCTGAGGCGGGAGACTTCACGTGGACAAACTACACCTTCGAGGTCAAGGTAAAGTTACTCAACCCTCAGACCTATGGGCAGATCAACGTCCGTGAGAGTGGCCCAGCAGGCAGATACCTAATCGGATTTCACAGTAGAGCTTTACTTCTGCGTAAAGAATATCATTCATCGACATTTTATGACTTAGAGGATACAGAAATATTTCTCAATCTGAATAAGTGGTACACCTTTACGATAGTTTGTGTTGGAAGCAACATCGAGGTCTATGTCGATGACGTATTGAAACTGGATTATGTGGACGAGGATGACCCGATTCTATCTGGGAGAATCGGGCTTGAAAGCTCCCCGGATTCACACATCTACTTCGACGATGTCAAGGTCTCCACGACGCACCGTCTCTATGTCGACAATCTGATCAAAGAGGCTCAGGATGAGATCAATGAGGCGAGGAGGGTCGACGCCGATACCGGCGAGGCTGAGCAGAGGCTGGCTGAGGCAAGGGTTGCCTTCGCGGAAGGAGACCTCTCCTCGGTCGAGTCCCTGGCGAAGGAGGCTTTGAACCTGGCTGAGCATGCGCCTGTGGGACCCGTATCTGTGGAAACGTTCTCGAAGTATTCAGCCGAGTATGACCAGCGCACCATGGAGGTTTCGGGGACGATAAGGGACATACGGTACGAGGAGGGCGTCTATAGGTTCGCCGTCGACGACGGAACAGGGGTGGTCTCGGCCACCTACGATGGCACCCTCGGTGAGATCAAGACGGATGACAGGGTGAAGGTCGTCGGCACCTTCGACGCTTCCACCATGACTGTGGCGGGGGAGAGCTTGGAGAAGGTGAAAGAGCCCATGGAAGGGCTTTACACGTTCCTCATCTTCAAGGACGACTTTGAGGACGGAGACTTCAGCGGCTGGAAGACAGATATATATCCAGAGATCGAGGGCTCGGCGTGGGGGGTGGAGACGGAGGACGACGGCCACGTTCTTGTGGGAAAGGGACACTGCGGGGCGATGGTCGGCTACTCCGATTGGGTCGACTACGTCTTTGAGTTCAGGTTCAAGCTTGTCGAGGGCGTGGCTTTCATCAGCTTCCGGTTCACCCCGAAGCCCGAGGCGCCAGACAGGTACACTCTTCGCCTCCATAGATACCATTTGACCCTGCTCAAAGGGCAGACTCTTCCCGGGGAGGGACACTTCACCGAGCTGAAACGTGTGAACATGGAACTAGATTCGGAGTCCTGGTACGACGTGAGGATCATCTGCATCGGAGACGAGATCGAGGTATATATGGACGATAGCCCCAAGCTGGAGTTCAAGGACGAGGATAGCCCCTTCCTCTCCGGCTCCATAAGGCTTGAACCTTTCGCCTATGAAGGCGACAAGCCTTCGCTCATCTACTTCGACGACGTCAAGGTATCTAGGATCGCCACCACGAGTGACATCGGGGACCTGATCAGCTACGCCCAGTCCGAGATCGACCAGGCGAGAGAGGTTAACGCCGATGTGAGCGCCGCTGAACTCAAACTGGAGCAAGCCCAGCAGGCCCTGGCACGGGAGGATTACCAGATCGTTCAATACATGGTTGATGAGGCCGTGTGGCTTGCGAAGCGGGCGAACGTCGGTGAGATCTCTATAAAGGACCTGAGGGCTCAGGCGACCAAGTGCAGTGGCCACACGGTGGTTGTCACGGGGACCGTGAAGAACCTGGAGGCACTGTATGGGGTAGGGTACAGGTTTGGTTTAAGTGAAGGATCCAGCGTGGTGTCTATCACCTATCAGGGAGCGTTGATAGATATAGGGGACGAATACGGGGTCCGAGTGACCGGTATCTTCGACGCCTCCAGAGAAACGGTGGACGCATCAATAATAGAGAAGGTATCGAGTCCCCAAACACTAAGTGGCCCAGCAGGGATGTCGTGGTCGATCGAGGTGATAGGGATAGTGATCACCGTCGGCGGGGCGATCGTGGGCGTAGGCGGGTGGATGGTCAGGACTCGAAGCGTGAGGAGAAGGAAGAAGATGCTGTTTGACAGGCTGCCAGGCGAGATCGACGAGGTCTACACAAGCTTCAAGATGGACACACGCAGACGTGAGGGGAAGCTCTACAGACTAAGGACCCAGCTACGGGACGAGTTCAAGCAGGGATTGATCGACGAGGAGAACTACAACGTTCTGGAGACTAGGATAAACGGTTACATACAGGAGATCAAGGACGAGATCACGCGTGAAGAGTCAGAAAGAGACCCGGAGAAGGATCTAGATCAGTAGAGGCCATGGCCACGTCGTCTGCGGCAGCCCAACCGCGTTAAAACTCGGTCTCTTCCACTCAACTGGACAGCCTCATGACTAGGATGCCTGAGACGAGGGCGCCTCCTAACGCCAACGCCAGACACAGCATGTCTGAGGAGAACGTGCCCGTTTCGATTTTAATTGCATTGTTCCACATGGAAAACTTTGTTCAGAAAATAATAATACGGGTTCAGTTGATTCTAGGCACTAGGCCGTCGAAGTCTGTGTCGAAGCTCGCGAGGTATTCGATGTCGTGTGCTTTGAGGAGTGCTAACGTTGTGCAGTCGGTGAAGCTCAGGCCCCTGTCGGTGAGGGTGGTGAACAGGTGCCATGAGGCCCTGAATGCTCCCTCGTCTACGTTCAGTATTACGACGAATGGCTGTATCCCTATCCCTAGTAGCATCTCTCCGAGTCTGACCGCTACTTCGTGTCTTCTCGTTCGGGTCAGGGTCACCGTCACGGCCTCGTGGAACACGTAGTCGGAGGTGTAGGCTGCCCCGTGTTGACCAGACGCTATGGTTTTGATGATCTCGACGGCTCGTTTATGGTTCTTGTCTCGGGTGTTGTGGAAGGCTACGAAGATGCCTGTGTCGATGAATACCGCCATGTGTTCACTCTTCCGGTGGCGTCTCCTCTCGGTATAGTGCGATATCTATCTCTTCCTCGACGGTCTCTACGCCCCAGTCCATGGGTGTCCGGAGCAGCTTGTTGATCTCTTCTTCTCCGAGTGGGGGGGAGGTGATCTGTCTGAAGAGTTGATCCTCGTTTCTTTCGGAGAGCCTGATTATCTCGTCGAGGAGCTGCTGTTGGCTGATCTTTTCGCCTGTCTTCAGGGTTATCTTGGCCTGTAGCTTCTCAAGGATCTTCTTTGCCTCGTCGCTCATCTTGACGGTTATCATCTCCAATAAGTGTATTTTTCCACAAAATATACTTTTCTACCATCCATGGGGTGTTCGGTTTGTGTTCAGTGAACTCTGCGTTTACATAAGGGTGTTGGGACTATAATCCACTTTGAGTTTTTTAGCTGGCGTTGCCTTGTTTGATTAGGAACATGATCAATTTCATAGACTTTATTATTCCTTTTTCTTGAAAAATTTAATTTTTTCTGTTGTTTCTAGATTTGCTTTTCACAGGTTACTCATGTAGAGATTTCCAGTTCCTCCAACATTTTACGATATACGGTTGAGCTTATTCTAAGCCCGACTTTCACGAGATCATCTATTATCTGGAGTGCTTCCTTTTTTGTTATCGAGCCTTGCCTGAAGGCTTGTATCACGGTGCCGCAGGTGCCGATGGGCTTGATGTTCAATATTCTTGATACCCTTCTGGCCTCTCTGTCGTCAGCTATGAAGTAAACGGCGTCTAGCTGTTTACAGAGCTTGAGGGCCTCCTTCTCCCCGGAGCCCAGCTTGGTGTTGGTGTCGAGGAAGCGGTACTCGGCGTCCACCTCAGGCTCTACCTGCTCGTTGATGACCCATTTTCCGACCGCTTTCTCTATGATGGAGGCGTCAGATATGTTGAGCGCCTTTCCCTGCGTCACGGCTTCGTCGTAGACGGCGTCGGGGACGTAGATTTGGTGGAAGACGTTTCTGATGATGTCTAATCTGCCGATCTTGGCGAGGTAGATGAGCGGCGTTGAGTCTGAGACAGCAGCCCTAGGTGGACTAGTCATTCTCGAATGCCTTCAAGTCCTCTTCCAGTTCCTCGATATCGTATTGGGGCTGTATCTTTCGTTTTGCTAGTGCGT
>JAOZHP010000014.1 GCA_026014815.1 Candidatus Bathyarchaeota archaeon | reverse complement strand
GATGGTTAGTCGTGATGAAACTTGTGGAGCATTGGGATACATTATTAAGGCTATGCGTAGATGCGTAGACCCGAATCAAGAG
Source organism: Candidatus Bathyarchaeota archaeon (assembly GCA_026014815.1). Classification (GTDB taxonomy): domain Archaea; phylum Thermoproteota; class Bathyarchaeia; order TCS64; family TCS64; genus RBG-16-57-9. Next base: position 7,645 of record JAOZHP010000014.1, on the reverse strand, counting down.
ATCGAAATTGAAGGAGACATAACTTCCGTAGGGACCATCCTCCAACACGCTGATAATCTCCATAAGAAGCTCCTGCAAGAAAAAGAAGAGATGGGCGGTGGCGGTATGGTGATGCTGACGCAGAGTGCTTACGTCGCACTAATGAAGAAAAGCGAAGAAGCTGACCGTATTTCTTCTGCGCCCATGATGGCCGAAGCCTCAGCCGGAACAGGGAGGCCCAGTTAGTGAGTGAACTCTTCGGCTGGATCAGCGCGTTCTGTTTTGGGGTCTGTGTAATCCCGCAAGCATGGCAGAGCATTAAGTGGAAGAACTCCTATGGGCTTTCATGGTTTTTCTTATTGTTCTGGCTTGGAGGCGAGTTATCCTTATTGACAGCGATACTCACGTCTTTTGGTCCTGTCGGTTGGATGCTGGCGAACATCATAGCGAATACGTCTTGCTTGTTGGTGATCATGTATTGGAAAGTTTTTCCGGGTAAGCGGTTTCTTTGTGTGCTATATATGCTAAGGCATTTTGATATAGAGAGGCTGAAAAGAAACGTGAATGGCAGACCCTAAACTAACTGACGACGACCGGCGGATGATTGCCGCTCGTGTCCAAAATGGGGAGACGCGCAGTGCGCTCGCTAAGGAGTACGATGTCGCAGTAGGTACAATTAGGAAGGCCATAGACAGGGTTCAGGCTGGCAAGATGCCAACGCCGGGAATGCCGCCTGTTTCGATAGTTGAGTTCCGCAGTAGAGCAAGGAAGATTCTTTGGCGTCTCAATACAGGAAAGGAGAAAGTTCAGTACGATCGCTGGAAGGCGATGTGTAAAGATTTGAAGGGGCAGGACGGCATGAGCGCTGATCAAGCTATCGTCCAAGCCTCTAAGAGTTTTGATGCCCTGAAGCCCCTGTTCGCTACGTGTGATGTTTCGGCGCTCGACCCCAATCCTGGATCGCACGCCGACATCGTCCATTATAAGGAAGATTCTGATCGGCTGACAACTAAGTGCCTAGACAAGAAGCTCTCGAATCAGGATAACCTGAAATGGGCAATCGAGGCTGCCGGGAAGTTTCTTGGTGAAAGAATCGAACCCGAAGAGTGCCCAAATTGGGCTGCCTACTACCTCTATAATCAAGCTCGTTCTGATCCGAATAACTTCACAGGGAAGTATCTAACTACTGTTAGCAAGATAGACGATGACAAAGATGACGAGCTTAGGCGCAGAGCAGGAAAGCGTGCTGTCGCGGAGATTAACGAGATGATCGAAATCCTTAACCAGAAACCCGAAGAGAGCACAAATGGTAACTGAGATTCTCATAAGTCCGTATGCTGAGAAAGTGAAGCTCGTGAAGGCGATGGCCGCGGAAAGGTACGGGCAAGAGGTCACTGAACGCCCAACAGAGCCATCCGATGAGATGGTGTGGAGATTCAAGTGTATTACTGATGGGCACTACGTTGATGACCCGCTTTTTTGGAGGCTTGACACGTATCACAAGGGAGTGAATGCTCACACCGTCTTTCAGTTGTATGACGAAATCACCGAAGATCTTGTAAAAACCAGGTTCTGGGCGATGGAAATCTCCCGTGAAGAATTCTACGAATTTAACCAGAAACTAGAAAAGGAATGGATGAACGTCAGGCCTGAAGGTCCACGCAAGGAGCCTATCGACTGGGAGTCATTTATGCTGTTCTGTGTGTTTGGGACAGTGTTTCTTTGTTTCTCTGTTGCGATAGTATACCTAATTGTTTTTTTTATTCATGCTATCGCTAATTGAAACCCTCGACCAGAAACCCGAAGGAGAAGAAGAATGAAGAATTACGATCGTGATGTCAAGGTAGTAGGTTGGCTCTACGGAATTCTTGTTGTCGTAGCTGTCTTGTGTGGTCTAATGATTACCGCTCATGCTTTAGGCTCTGAAGTCACTGAGATTACCGTCGAGGCCGAGGTTGTTAGGCCGGTCGGGCCGAGGCTCCAGGCGGTGTCTGTGAACGTGCTCGCTAACAGATCCCAAGGCTCTGGCACGATTTTCTTGACTTACATTGACGGCAAGCAGGCCGCGTTCATTATCACTGCAAATCACGTCATAGACGGCTTGCGTGAAGTGAATGAGATTATCGATGCAGATGGTTCAGAAAGACAGGTGATCAGGTATACTGATGCCCAAATCATTCAGGAGCAAGTTGAAGATGGCCGAACTGTTGGGGAAGTCAAGTACGACGCTAAGGTGTTATCAGTTGACATTAGAAGAGATATCGCACTTCTACGAGTACGCAAAGGAGATTTCTCCCGAGCTGGAGCTACATTCTACTTTGGAAGAATTCCTACTGTTGGTACAGAAGTATATCATTGTGGCGCACCCGGAGGGAAAGATCTCGGTGGTACAAGTAGTCTCACGGCGGGAATAATCAGCAGGATTGGAGTCAGGATTAGTGGTTTCGGCGGCGGGAGTGAGCATGGCATCTTTGACCAGACTGACACCGCAGCTCTTGGCGGGTCCTCTGGTGGTATGGTAGCGTTGAAGTCAAATGGCCAGTGGATCGGCATGATTACGCTTGGACTCGGTGGTGGCGACTCATTTCATTGGTTAGTTCCGGCTCGAAGTGTCAAGTCGTGGGCTAATGAAATCGGAGTAATGTGGCTCTTCGATCCGTCATTGGATTGCCCGACTGAAGATGATGTATCCGCGATCGTTCTTGAGAATCAAGCAGGAGGGTAAAGGGCAGGAAGTTGATCGGGGCACCTTTTGCACATCATGCACCGAGGTTGGTGGAAGCTAATCTGAAATTTCGCGCTAAGATTCACAAGCGCGTAATTGACGATCCAAGTTATGCGGATGTGATGCGTGATGCTTGCGCTATCGATCCCATATTTTACGTCAACACGTTCGGGTACACGTATGATTCGCGGCTTGCTCCGTTTACAAAGCTTCCATTTCTGCTTTATCCATTCCAGGAAGAGGGACTCCTGGAACTTCTTCGCGCCATAGAGCCCCCTGGTTACGACCTGTTCGTTGAGAAAACGCGGGACATGGGAGCCAGTTGGCTCTGTGTACTCGCGTTTGAGTGGATGTGGCACTTCTCCCCGAAGCTCGGGGCACCAACGTTCATTATGGGCTCTCGTGATGCAACTTACGTTGATGATGCCGAGAACGACAAGGCTCTTTTTTGGAAGATCGACTACTTCCATGAGCACCAGCCGGCTTGGCTTATGCCGAAAGGGTACGACAAAGAGCAGCATCGCCATAAAATGAAAATGGTCAACCCCGAGAACGGGGCCCTAATCACCGGCGAGACGACTACAAAGAACTTCGCTCGTGGTGCTCGTGCTACCGCGATTCTTCTTGATGAGTTTGCAGCGGTCGAGAAGGGCCACTCGATCATGCCTTCGACCCTGGCTGCTACTCGCTGCCGGATCTTTAACTCGACGCCTCAAGGTACTAGCAACGCCTACTACGATGTTCGCTGCACAAACATCAAGAAGCTCATTTTTCACTGGCGCGATCACCCCGTCAAGAACGTCGGAATGTATCGAACGAATACCGACGGGACTCTCCGCGTAATCGACCACGAGGGCTATCCTGCTGACTACAAACCCATATTGGATGGCAAGCTTCGCTCGCCTGAGTATGACGACCATGAGTCTCGGTCTTCGGCGCGGCAAATGGCGCAAGAATGGGATATTGACTACTTAGGGTCGGGGCACCAGTTCTTTGCTTCTTCTGCTATCCAAGAGGTTATCAGGAAGTTTGCTAGGCCGCCAATCCTGATTGGGAACCTGAAGTATGATCCCGTTACTGGGGAACTACTTGCATTCAGAGAGGAGCAGGATGGTCACGTTCATCTCTGGTGTCTTCTTGATGGGGATGGTAGAATAGGGGAGAGCAGGAGGTTTGTTCTTGGGGGGGATATCTCTGCGGGGACCGGAAGCTCTAATTCCACCTTGGCAGCCTACGACGAGGCTACCCACGAGAAGATCCTGGAGTATGCAAATCCTTACATTAGGCCAGAGGAGTTCGCCCGGCAGGCTGTAGCAATAGCGAAGTGGTTGAATGGTGCGTTGTTGATTTGGGAGAATAATGGTGTAGGAAGGCAGTTTGGTTCTCGGGTAGTGGAGCTTGGGTATGGAAACATTTACTATCGCCGCCGGGAGGATACTGTCGTCCAGGAGATGACACAAATACCTGGCTGGGCTTCTACGAGAGAGACGAAGCTTTCTCTTTTTGAGCAATACCGCTCAGTTATCGAGAAAGGGGAGTTAGCGAACAGGTCGAAGATCGCGCTGGAGGAGACTCTTGAATACGTTTTTAACACGGCTGGCGGAGTGTCTCACTCGCGAGAGTTTGACAAAGCTGATCCGACTGGCGCTAAGACGAATCATGGCGATCGCGTTGTGGCTGATGCGCTTGCGTACAGAGGGTTGACTGAGCGCAGGACTCTCCCGAAACCGGAACCGAAGGAGACGCCGGTTGGGAGTTTAGCCTGGCGGCGAGAACAACACAAGAAAAGCCAATTGAAACCAGGAAGACAACTAGATAAGACTTGGAGATTCTGACATGGCGAGTGAATCTTTAATAGAAGCATTGGCTGATTCAGAGCATAAAAGATGGTCTCATTGGATGAGGTGGATGTTTGCGAATTGGACTGAAGAAAATGTCATTCGTTGGAAACAACAAATGCAAACGTCTTATTTTGATTTACCAGAACACTCAAAGGAATCTGACCGAAAAGAAGCCAGACGAACGGTGGAAATTTTCGAGACACATACAAAAGGACAGTAAGCATGGCATCCGTTAATCCCTTAAACGAGAAGCAGATGGAGCGACTTCAGAATAGTATTGAGTGGTCTAATCGGCAGCTTGAGATTCCGCGGCAGAAGCGCGTTGAGTCACTGAAGCAGTTTGTTGGGTTCCACTACAATTCCGAGGCTGCCCCGAAGCCGGTCCCTACTCCGTTTCTGAAGATGGCTGTTACGATCTACGTTCGTTCGTTGGCTGCCAGGGCGCCGAGGGCGATGATTTCAACAAAAGACCCGAATCTGAAGTCTACTGCTAATCTTTTGGAGATGGCCGTCAACGAGATCCCGGCCGAGATCAAGCTCCAGGGCACGCTGCGGCGATTGGTGATGGAAGCTCTCTTTTCGTATGGTGTCGCGAAGTGCGGCTTGCATACTGTTGGTGAATTCCTAGGGCACAAGGTTGGAGCCCCTTTTATTGACGTTGTCACTCAGGATGATTTCGTGTTGGATATGTCCGCTACACACCTCAGCCAAGTTCAGTATATGGGTGATAGCTACTGGCTAAACTACGAGGATGTCATGGAGGATGATTGGTTCGAGAAGAAGGCCAAGCGTGGCATGAAGCCAGATGATTTTTCTGTTATTGGAGAGCATGGCGAGGGGCGAGCTGAAGAGTTGTCGCAGAGTGAATCTGCAAGCCTCTTTAAGGAAAAAGTGTGGTTACGTGATGCGTGGCTTCCGGAAGAAAAGCTCATGCTCACTTACGGAATTAGAAACAAGAAACTTCTTAAGGCGATCGAGTGGGGGGGTCCTGAGTATGGCCCTTATCACATACTTAGTTTCGATGACGTTCCAGGGAATCTTCTACCGCTTCCCCCGGTTATGCTTTGGCGTGATCTCCATGAGCTTGCGAACTCGCTTTTCCGGAAGCTCGGAGAAGAGGCTGATTCGCAGAAGACAGTTCAAGGGTTCCCTGGGAACAATGATGATGCAGTTGAAGCTTTCGCTAATGCGAGAGATGGTGATGGCATTCGTTATCAGGGTGGCACGCCAACTATCTTGACGGCTGGCGGTGTCAACCCGAACACTTTGGCGTTCTTTATTCATTGTAAGGATCTTATTTCGTACTTTGGTGGGAACCTCGATTCGCTCGGTGGCTTGTCGCCGCAGGCAGAAACTCTTGGCCAAGACAAGTTGATCAGCGCTGCATCGACCGCTCAGCTTCGTGACATGGGAAGCCAGGTCATTGATTTCTCTCGCGACCTATTCAGGTCGCTAGCGCATTATGAGTGGCATGATCCCGCTCGTAGGCGCATTTTGGAGATGGAGATTCCCGGTACTGATCTCTCGATTCCTGTGCCGTGGGATCGTCAGTCACGTAAGGGTGGGTACGATATGTACGACCTTGATGTTGACGTGTTCAGTCTGCAAGATGACTCACCTGCACAGAAGCTACAAAAGCTCGGCGTGATCATGCAGCAGTACGTCTTTCCGTTGATGCCAGCGATTGAAGCGGCTGGCGGTCAGTTAGATGTTCAGTCGATCCTGGATATGGTTGCGAAGTATTCTGATTTTCCTGAGTTGAAGGAACTCGTGGTTTTTGCTAATCAACAACCAAACTCATTTAATACTCAAGACAGGAAGATGCCGGCCAATACGAGCAGGACCGTAGAGAGGGTAAGTAGGCCAGGCGCAACTGAAAGCGGGAAATCTGCCGCATTACAGCAAACCCTTCTTGGTGGACGGCAGCAGCCTGCTGAAGCTGCCGTTATAGGGAGGTCTACTGGCTAGGTTGACACTCCAATTACCCCATGCTACAATAGCGAAAAGAGAGAAAATGCCGATCTACTGCTACGAGAGACCGAACGGACAGATTATCGAGGAGGTTTTCCGCATGGGGGAAGCTCCTGGGTTTGTGTTTAAGGATGGGGAACATTGTACGCGAAGTTGGGGCGCGGAGGCGGCTGGGCAGACTGCGATCGTAAAAGGAACCGACAATCCGGTCAAGTCGTCGCGTAGGGCTTGGCCAATGACTTGCTTGGGGTCGGGTGTACACGAGGATGACGCCGGGAAGCTCAGAAAGCACTTAAGGGATCATGGTTGCCCAACTGAAGTTACGAAAGACGGACTTCCGATATACACCTCTGCTGCTCATCGCCGCAAGGCGCTGAAGATTAGGGGATTTCGTGATAAACTATCTTACTAAGAAATTTTAGGAGAGAGAAATGCCAAGCGAAGCAGTACAAGCGATGTCCGAAGAGATTGATGCCGCAGTCGAGGAAATTTCAACCGCGCAGGCCGCTGGCCAGGAGTTAGTCAGCGAAGAGGTTGGCGAGACGGAAGAAGACCTAGGAGAGGTAGAAGTTGGTCCTCACGATGGCTATGGAGATGACGATGTCACCGAAGAAGCAGAAGAAGCTGAAGAAACTACTAGCGAAGAGTCGGTATCCGGAGATGGCGATAGAGAGGAAGCTGAACGGTCAGAGGCTACGCCTACGCATGGCGAACACGTCATAGAGCGAGCGGTTGCTGCTGGTATTCCGGTGGTTGATGCTAATGCTCTTACATCTGCTTCCCTTGAGCGAGTGATCTCTGCCAGGGAGCAAGCTTACGCTGAGCAGAATGTATTACCGGCCTCGAACGAAAAAGACCAGGAGAAAGACCCTTTCGATCAACTCCCGGAGCTTGACCCAGATAAGTACGAGCCGGAGGTGATTGCTGCTGTTGAGGGGCTAAGGGACATTGCTCGTGCGCAGCAGAAGGAAATCAGAGAATACCATGAACGTGCAGAACAGACGCAAGAGATACATAGCCGAGAATCCATGCGGGAACTCGAAAACTGGTTCGACGGCCAGGTTAATGGACTCGGTGAAGATTTCGTTGATGCCCTTGGGGCAGGTGGGTACTCCAGCCTAGGCCAGGG
>JAOZHP010000121.1 GCA_026014815.1 Candidatus Bathyarchaeota archaeon | reverse complement strand
GTCCAATATTCTCTATCGTCGAACAAACGCCGTGACCATCCCAGACCCGCACCATACATATCAAGTGTAACGTCAACTTTCTTACCAGACATTTTGTAGATTTTGGCTTTCATGCCTTCGGGCACGAGGGCAAATGTTAGTCCAGATATGACATCCGTAATTGAAAACCCGTTACGGTTAGAGCTCCTCATATCCATCATGTCAAACACCTGCTCATAGCCGGTATCGAAATAAAGTACCTGGTGATACTTGTCCAAGACTTCCAACACGGTGGTCGGAAAGTCTGCCGCGGTAGCAAACGCCTGAACAAGAACTTTACGTGCCTCAGTTACGTCTCCGGTACTGGCAAACGCCTGAGCAGCCGCTTTGAAAGGTGCAGTGGTAGGTTGAAGTAAGAAGCTATTCAATGCACCCCTTACCATTTTCCGTGCTGAAGGGCTGTCGATTCCACCCATACGCTCGACAAGACCCCAATCAGAGACTATTCTTCCTTTGTACATCTAACTATCTCCTTTTAAGATACGATGCCGAGGGCACCCATTAAGTGAATTTCGATTGTTTCGTCCCCAACAGACGGAGTAACAAGAACAATACCGCAGAGTGTATTACTTGCAGAATCTGGATTTACTTCTTCGTCAGTGGCATCAAAATATACCTTTTTACCGACTGACATGCTTGCCAGATTACCGGAAGTGATTTCCACGCAGGGTACTATAATCTTGGCAGCCTGATAATTAAGGACTGCCTGTACTCCAATAGCCGCTGTCAGAATGGTATTTATAATTACTCCAACCACATCGTTCAGCTTTATCATCTGACCAGCGGTGTAAGCCTCCTCTGATGTAAATTCGAGCGAAGCCCACGGGTCATTATTAGTGGAGCATCTCAGTTTGTAATTTGTTCCTCCAAGAACTGCCATGGTTACTCATCCTTATCTTAGTTAAGTCTGCTGTGCTTTCTCCGCAGCTTCTCCACCAGGGATAAGAGGATTCAGTTTAGGATCCATCTCCTCTTTCAGAACTTCATCACGAGTGGATGGTATTTCGGCGGGCACCTTAATGGTGCTATCAGTCGCTTTCTGCCCCTCCACTGTGAACTCTTTCGGGATAATGAGTGTACCTGGGGTAGTGGTATCCTTCGCTCCGAATAGCTCTGCAACTTCCCCATACTCTTTCACCTGCTCGCCTACGAACTTGCCGAGGTCGGTTTTGAGTGTATCCTCATCGGTGGCAGTCGTTTCAAAGCTCTTGAGATTACGCTTGACAAATACTTTCGCTTTGTCATCAAGCTTGAGTTCTGGATTCGCGAGTATTGAGTCGAGCACGGCGGCACTCCTGGATTGCGTTGTATGGCGCTGTAGAGTTTTTTCCATTTCCGCCTTTTCGTTCTCCAATTTTACAACCTGCGTACGACTTGCATCCCGTTCCTCGCCAACTCGTTTTGCCATAGCGAAGTGGTCTTTCGTTACCTCTTTCACTTTTGCATCAACTGCCGAGTCCCCCATGATGTCCCCAATCTCAAATATCTGAGATGGTTTCAATCCGAGTTCCTTCACTGCGCTTTTCACGTCAGACTGGTTCATTGTTTTATCTCCTATCTCGCCTGCGAATGCCTGCACATAAGCTTGCACTGCACCCAGCAGGGTTGCGCCCGGAAATCCGGGGTTATCGGTGCCAGAACTGCCCAATGCAATACCGGTCACGTTTTTAATGTTTACAGGCCATGCCTGAACTTCGTCATGGTCATACAATATTTCGGCCTCAAAGCTCGCAATGTCAAGTGGTCTGGACTTGAATTGTGGAAAGATGTGAATTGCTGCAAGCGTGTTGAGACGGTCGCCTATTTGTTTTACGGTTTTACCAACAACCTGACCAATCTGCATTCTGCCTTCGTGCGAGTTAGTATCAGGTGCGTGTCTATCAAATACAGCAGTACCTATACGCAGTTTATCGGCTAACCAACGTACTGCCGCTTGAACCCATGTGAACGTCTTGACTCCTATGCCCGGGAGTTTCAGGTTGGATTTACCCTCGTGCCCGATACTGTAAACCCGTATCTCAGGACTGGGGTCTTTCTCCTTGATATACTGCATAGTTAATGGCTCGACTATATCATCAAGCTCACTCTTGCTGATTGCCTGCACTGTTGCGGTTAGGTACTGTCGCATTTCCTTGTCTTTCTGTGGTACTCATTATTGTTTTGTTGATTTCTGCGTCGATAGCGGTCGGATCGAGTGATGTCCCATATGCCACGTTGTAAATAACCATAGCCTTCTGGAATAGCTCCTCATACGCCCCTATCCATGTCCGACGCTCTTTATCCGTGGATAGCGCGATGAGTTCCATAAGATTCTCTGCTGTATCTCGATTTGAAAGTAGTTCCGGATATCCGAGGAATTGCACGGGCACGCCGGTTGTGCCACTGATGGTTTTTACAAGTGTCTCACATTCTGCCTGTAGTGTGGTGAAACCGTCGCCTTTCCATCCAACAAGCTCATATTTGACATTCTCACCGCCGAGGACGAGTAGCTTACCTATCTTCCAATTACTACCATCTACCCAGTCCTTTAGCTCTTTAGCGGTCGCTTTATCCGGTGCTGTCAAGGTGGGCGTAGGAGCAGAGAACAATGTGTTTATCTTTCTCCAATCCCATATAGCTTTATCCAAGTCCTCCATTTCACGAAGAACGAATGCTGTCTTGGGCGGAGTCTCATTCACTTTATCAACAATCCCACCAAACCGCTTGTAGATGAAGAGCGCAGGTGGAAGATTAAATTTGATTCCGGGTTCGCCGCTTCCGATGTATTCTGCTCGTATGTAGTTGAAGAAATCATAGTCAGGTGTGGTGATTGTGTAGTTGAATTTACGCCATGGTACATGGATAATGCGGATGTTCTTCGCCTCTGTATCCACAAGCAGCCTCAAGAGTACTTTGCCCTCTATTTCAGCTTCTTTCGCAAACTCTTGTGGCATCTCCTCATCGAGATTATTAAACCGCATGAACTCCTTACACCATTCCAATTCTCTATCGGCGTTTCCCTTAAACTCTGTGTGCTTCTTTACCTTTACACCCTGACCTACTGAGAACGCTGTACGGACATCTATAACATTCTTACCAATCATGCATCCCCAGTCGGCTGTATTCTCGTAGAGCTTAGCGAGCTGAGCCACCTGTAATGTGTATGTGCTAAATTTGCTGGGAGTCCCGGTGTGGTGGACGGTGGAGGTCGAGGTAGTATTCGTGGTAACATCTACGGAAGCCTGTACTATACTGAGCTGTTTCGTTAGCAGGACATTCTGTTCAGCGAGTTTCCTGTATTCTTTTGTGTGGTAAGTACGTTGGATGATGTTAGCAAGAACTGTAGGCATATTCATTCGGTAAGTCTCCAAGTGTTGCATTTTGCAACAGTTGTATATACGATATGCCTATATTTTGTAGAAGTCAAGGATTATTTTACTACAGGTTGTGGATGTGGTATATTATTCTGGCACTATGTCTTTCTTTTTCGCTGACTTGTACACGCTCCCGTAATCTGCTATACAGGATGCACTTTCCCGATTTTTACATATATCCTCGGTGTTCTCAATATACCACATTGCCTGTTCAAGACAATCAACAAAAAAGCAATGGCGTTCAAGAATTAAACCATCTAATTTTTCTATCTTTTTCTCTTTCCGTCTAATATCTTTTTTTGTATTCTCTATATTTATTGCAAGGCCGTGGATAGCACTTACGCAGTCCTTCATATGACTGGCAATCCATTCCTTTGTTCCTTTGATTATACCCAGGAAGTCGTCGTCCTTTCCTTTTAGTGGCTTCTCAGAAAGCAATTTTTTAAGCCTCATTATCTCCCTTTGAAGTTGCAATACCTCATTTTGGTCGTCATTTTCATTTTTGGTCGGCGCGCCCATCGTAAGATTGAGACCGAACATTTTCCAATATTTTGTTATTGTTTTCCTTGTGTGGGGTAATTTCCCTTCTGCTACTGTTGCGTTACAATCATATATAAAATACGCTTTTACCAGATCTACGAGTTCTCTGTTAGTTACGGCTGATGTAAATTTATCATCGGATCGTTTCCCTGGTGTTTTGTTACCCCTCTGGAGAAGCTTTTTAAGTAATTTAATCCTATTGTTGGTATCCTCTTCTGTTTTACCTATTAGACATAAAGCCTCATTGATTGGGATTCCATATTCTGAGGCAAAAGCTTCAATTGGCACCTCGATATGGGGTTTATGTTCCTGTGCCTGGGCAAGTGGCGCGGGTTGTACTCCAGCATAGTTATCCAATATAACCTCCCCTATTCTGGCCCTATATCCCGTTTAGTAGTCCCAACAAATATTCCCTCACCCTCTCCGAATTTCGCTAATGCAAAATAACCTGTCTCGTCCATCGTATGGTTATTTTTATCCACAGGCTTATCATTCTTCACACCATACATCTGTACCTCCAGCCTCCACCATCTACATATCCTGTTGATTAGCATTTTAGGTTTGCCAATAACAGGCTTCAGAGCCGATTTAACGCGCTCTATCATGCCATCGACATCTTTGGTCACGATAGTCATTTTAGCTTGCGGAAACGCATCTCTCCACTCCTTAATACTATCCGGGCGTGAGTTATCGGGAATTATTTCTCTTACATACTTAGCCCATGGTGCCTTCAATGCCCTTGCGATAACTTGTGCGTTGGTGGTGGACTCGTCTGCCATCTGCATGTAGAGTTCCGTTACCCGTATCCATGATCCTCTGCCGCCAAGCTCTTCAGGTGCTTCCTGCCACACACCTACGGAGAACGGCGATACACCGCCAAAGTCCACTGATAATATCACGGGTGCATTACGCAAATCAATACTCACCAACTGACCATCTGGATAATCTTCCTCTATCCATTCTTGCTCATATACCGTATCGCCTAATCCCATTTTGATACACAACCAGTCCCGGGATAGCATGGACGTGGAAAGCGTTTCGAGCTTCTTAATAAAAGCACTTACAGAGTAGTACCCGTCTGCTCCCTTTATTCTGCTGTTATGTACCGGATCCGGGCATATATTAGAAAGCGGGCATGTGGAGCAGTTATAATCTCTACAGGACGCTATACACTCCCAGATACAGTACTTGTAGATGGCGTGCTTATGCTTTTTTGCGTTAGCCAGCGCTTTATCCATCTGCCCCATAACGTTGTGATTTGTGGAGAACATACCCAGGGAATCTCTATATCCAAAGTTCTCCATCGGTTGAGATAATGCGGCTTCGTATACCTCCTCATCTATCTCATCTACTTCGTCGAGCTTTAATGATTGAGGATGCGGACCACGCACCATTGCCATGCTGGCTGCGAGGATAGATACCTCTGAACCGTTCAGGAATGTTGCCCTGGATTGTAGGAGGTCTCCATCGAGCCGGGAGTCATCTGGGTCGGTTTCATCACGGAATCGTCTCATAGCCCTATAAGATAGAAGTGACTGGTCTTTACTTCCACCTAATAATTTTGTCTCATAATGAGCTCTACTACAGCTCTTCACCCATGAGTCGAGACCACCATACAGGAACGTCTTGCTTCCTGACCTGCACGCCCAAATAACGTAATATGTTACAGCCTCTCGCAACACATCAGACACAGGTCTAAACTGAGGCACATGCTCAGGATTTCCACATAACCTCTTCGTGCCTACAATCGCTATTTGTAATGCCGCCAAGAACTCGGTTACATCGAGGTCAGTCTTCATCCCCTCGTTCAGGTACTTCTGTAAAATCTGCTTCTTGTACTCCTCCCGTAGGCTGCTTATCTCCTCTAGGTTCATTACCATGTGTAATTCCTTTCAGCATATCAATGCGGTCTTCCTGTGGTACGTTATCCATGTGTAGATTGAATTCTCTAATATGTAGCTCTCTCTTTTCACTCTCATTAGCTGGCATGTAGGTAGCCACGAACCGGTGATAGGTTTCAAGGTACTTGCGATGTGCATCAATAAGCTTTGTCAGTTCCTCCACACTCTTAACCTTGATATCATCACGGGGAGAGAGTTTGCCAGTCGAGTCCGAGGAGAATGCGCTATCAATTAAAGCCTCCACTCTCTCCATGACGTGTACGAGCTTTCGGGCAACGGGGTTATCCGGCTTCAGCAAGTCGCCGGCTTCCTCTTTCTTAGCCACAGCGGTTTTATAATTAGTGAGCCGTTCAGTCC
>JAOZHP010000120.1 GCA_026014815.1 Candidatus Bathyarchaeota archaeon | reverse complement strand
TGTTCTGTTGATCGTACCTTCAAGAATACATAGCCTTTAGTTGTGGAGAAATGTTGATCGCCTTTATGCCGGCCGCATCAATTACACTAAAAAGGTCGTCGACCTTATCATTGAAATCAGATACGGAATCGGCCACGCCGTCACCCTCAAAAATAGCGCAAGCCAATTCATCGTGATTGGTAGCAATTTCTTCAGCTAGGTCTTCAACGGCGCCCTTCCCGTATTTCGAGATCCAATTCCAAATGGCAGCGGCTGCTCCAAGTGCAACAATCAAACCACCAGCAAGAGGAAGACCAGCAATAACCAGTATAGCTCCAAGTAGTGTTCCAATAACGCCTACACCTCCAAAAAGTGTACCAGCGTCGCTTAAGTGTGGCGCTATCTCGCGGAAGAACATTTCCACGTGGTCAACAGCCAGGTGCGATATCATGCACTTGTAGTTTGCAAATCCGGTCCAATCCGCAGCGTCTTCAGCGTAGCCAGCGTCAATGATGTTTTGTGGTACGTCCCCAACGCCGTCCACGATAGGATCGGTGTATTGGTCACCGTCCGTTATGTCCTGTTCCCCACAACATTCAAGAGCTGTAATCGCTGCCAGAATGTCAACTAAACTAGTTGCTAAATCGTCGCAAAATCCCATTGAACAGCACTCCCATGTTTGAATGTTAGCCATTTTCCACGATGCCGCAGCATCCTGACCACGTTTCTCACTGTCACGCTCCCAAGCAATCCAGGTAGCCAGGTAATCGAGCGAACCCATTAACGCACGACGGTATTCGTCGCGTGCCGGGTAAAAAACCAGGCAACAGGCTAGCTCCTCTTCGGAAGCGTCACCCGCAGGCAGAAGATAACCCTTTCCCTTAGTCACGACCAGCAAAAATCCCCATTACTACAGCATGAAAAGGAGGTCGGTTTTCATGAGCGCTGTCACCTCCAGAAGAGCTAGTGGGCGTAGGCACACCCAGGCGAGCTGCCAGGATGTCTGGTACACCTAATGCTTCCAAGTCTAGGTCAACAACAGGAGGAAGATAGGTGTGGGTATGAGCTGGCATCTCTGCCGTAGTCAGGGTGTGGTCGTCTTCTCCCCCAGTGTCACCCAAGGAGTAACTACCAGAGCCAGCAATCGCCAAAAACAAATCTGATAGGTCAGGCAATGTGAATGTTGTCGAGTCTTTGTACTGAGCGTCGAGAGCATCCCATAATTCTGGATAATCGTCACGGTCGAACGTGTCACCGGCAAGAGGTAGCCATGCATCGGGTAGCGAACCCAAGAAAGAAGAAACTTGACCGATTAGCATGTTTCCCAGATACCAACTATCCAAGGCAGTAAAACATTCAGCAACAACATCTTCTAACGGATCGCCTACTTCAACCCAATTAGAATAAATGGTTAGCTGCGCGATCGCGTCAGATACATGAGGAATTAGGGCATCATCTATTGACAATGCCCTAACAATTTTCCTACCTGATAAAACTGGAGTCCATCTGCCGAAGCCATCGGCAACCATTTAGCTAATTCCTGCGACCAACCAGGCGAGCGGCGTAAACCTCGACCGCATTCCCCGCTTCACTCTCGGCATTCGATTCGAACAGAACGATGAAGGCAGCCATGTCGGTCGACGTCAAGTCAATCTCGTCTGATCCAGCGTCTGGATAATCTTCCACCTGCGGCCCGGGAATTGTCAAATGATACTTCTTCCCGGTCGTAGTGTCCTGGTAGAAAATGCGGAGTCCCACTTCCCGCTGCGCGGTCGCGATCGCGGGAAGAGTTTCAGCGCCTGACGACGCTATGCTAGAAAACTGTTCTTTGCCCCTGGTGCAATCAGTGAGAGTCATGATTGCGTCCGCAAGGTCATCGGCTGCCGTTTTCCAAGAGGTGACGTCGAACGCCGCTCCTGTGATTTCGGCCGCATTCCATTGAACCACGGATTTTTCACCTGAAAAATCGAGCAGGGAAAGCGAATATTGAGAGGTTGGTAATGGCATAATACTACTCCATTCCCCCTTA
>JAOZHP010000119.1 GCA_026014815.1 Candidatus Bathyarchaeota archaeon | reverse complement strand
CCGTCCACATAGACGTCCGCCAGCCAGCGACCATACTTCCCGGACTTAGATGTTTCAATCAGGACATCTCTGCCCATTACGAGCTTCTTTAAGAAGTCCCTAGCGACCCGGCCGGCCTCCAGGGTATCTCCCCTTAACTCCGGGGCGTCGATATCTGCAAGCCGGAGCGGGCGCCGGTGAGCCCAGAACCCAAAGCCTAGGTCGATGTCTGCCCGAATCGTGTCTCCGTCGTAAACGGACACGACAACTGCACGATAGGTGTAGGGTTTTCTGGACATATTAGCTCCGTGGTGTGATGCTATCCAATAGGGAAGGTGCTAGGATCTACCAGTCGTCAGCAGGAATAGCGGCGTTCTTCTGAATTACCACGCAGTCTGCATTCTCGAAAAGTTTACAGATAGCCTTTTGGAGGTTTTTATACTTGGTTTCTGCGGCAACATAGTTTCTCTGCTGTACTTTTAGTATGTCTTCTGTGTATTTCAGCTCACGCTCCAGGTCTGTAATTCTGGCTTTCAGCTTCTTTTTCGTTGTCATGTCTGTAATCTCCTTAAGTGGGGTCACACGTGCGTTCTAAGGCCGTGATGATCTATATGCACTATCACTCACAAGATTCATCCCTGTCCCGATAGGTCATCTATGGCACGGATTTTGGGCTATCTCTCCGTGTAGCGCTACTACGTGGAGTTACACACACACGCGATAGGAGAATAGTAAACTAGTATATACCAATATAGAGGGAGGGTTAAACCCCCTGGGTACCAAATACTAATTTCATCCTAACTTATGGCAATTTAGTATTTTAAGGTGTGTAGGGGGGTGGGGGCTACCCGGCGGGGACCGGTCCAGAAAGACGGGGGGGTGATGTTCACTTTTTAGATCCAGGAGGGGCCCCAAGTCGTTTATTTTCAACACGTTACACTCGGCCCAAGGGTGTGGCTTGGGCCACTACTACCACGGTAGTAGACGCGCTTAGTGTGCAGTGATGGCTTAGGTGTGGGGCAGCTGTCGACATCACCCCAACACACTCACGCCCCCAGGGCACGCACACCACTCACACACCACACCACTAATCTTATGGATTCGCCTTGACAATCGCGAATCGTGGTCTAAGCTTTACGTGTGGGGCAACACACTAACACAGGAGAATGAGCCATGCAATTTGAGTTATGGAAACACGATAAAGCAGATGACGGGGAGTCAAAGTGTTTCGCTAGGCGAAAGCAGCCTGAGTTGAAGTCAGAATTTCATAATCTGAAAATAGGGGAAGATCGCGTTGTCAATGAAACTAAGAGGGCAATCTACACGATCGCCAGGGTAGCTTAAGCCTACACATGAGAGGCAACACCTCAACACCGGAGAAGAGCTATGGAAATTCGCGAACCGCTAATCATCACAAGTCGGCTAGCGCCAGGTGTCAAGATCGGCGATGCGACTATCTCAATTGAGTATGCAGACATTACCCCAGACGGGCGCCAAGCTTATCGGTGGTTTATCGACAATGGAAACGGGCATCGCCAAGACTTCCGAGGCGAAGACTTAGTGAGTGGTGTCGGGGGTGGCTCCCTTCAAGAGGGCCTAAAATCCCTGTTAGGTTTCCTTGGCGCTTTCGCAGAAGCTATCGCTTATCAAGAGCGAATCTACGCAGGTGAACCCCTAGAGAACTCCGATCTTTTCCCAGTCATGCTAAGCGAGTGGGCAACCGCCAACGCTGACGAAATCAGTATGTTAGCATATGAACTAGAGGAAAAGCCGGGGGAGTTTATTATCGAGTAGAATACCCCCTTCCCCGGGACATCACCCCACCCCACACCACACACCTCACCACCGC
Source organism: Candidatus Bathyarchaeota archaeon (assembly GCA_026014815.1). Lineage (GTDB taxonomy): Archaea > Thermoproteota > Bathyarchaeia > TCS64 > TCS64 > RBG-16-57-9. The sequence continues at coordinate 223 of JAOZHP010000119.1, read as the reverse complement.
GGCCGCCGGCGCCAAGTGATACCCCCCTAATGCTCGCACCCCTCGCCGTACTCTCATATCATCCCTCATAAGTCGTGTCCCGGTGTCACATGTCACACCCCTATACATAAAGAGAAAGATCAAAGAATAAAGAAAAAGAAAGGTGTGAAATATAAAAGGATTAAGAAAGGGGTAAGGACACCGGGACACATGAGAGAAAGAGAGTATAGTATATAATATATAT
>JAOZHP010000118.1 GCA_026014815.1 Candidatus Bathyarchaeota archaeon | reverse complement strand
ATGACGCCGTCTTTTATGGCGACGCCTGCATCGACGATGCCCCTTGGGCTGACTAGTTTAGCGTTCTTAACGACCAGGTCAACGCTCATTGATATCACGTCATACGTAGACTCTAAATATTAAAAACCGAGCCTACATACGTTTGGACATCTCGTTGTGCCACTCCACCATCTCTTTCTTGACGTCGTCCGAGTACTCCACCACTAGCTTGGCTCGGTGCTCCTCTGTTAGTTTCCTCTTCTTTGCTAGCTCGTATCCCGCCTTCTTCACTGAGTCGAGGAACCCTGGTACGAAACGTTCACCACCCTGATACATGAGAATCTGGGCGTAAGGTAGCATTATGTGGGTGGCGCTTGGGAACAAGCCTTTAGCTTGGTTGAAGTTGATTTGGTCTGGGAACCCGCACACCGCCGCCAGCACGGTGTGTACCTGCTTCTTGTGTCTACCTGTGTGATGTGTCTCGTCTTCACTGATGTACATCTCAGGCATACTGAGGGGAAGTGTTCTCTCCCTCATGCGTTGCAAGTAGTGGATGATGTTGTAGTGAAAGATAGGTGTCCCGAGGTATACTACGTCATACTCAGTCATTTTGGGTAGTATCCAGTCCATATCGTCCCTATGGATGCACTTACCTGGAGTCTTCCACCAGCAGGAGAAGCATCCCGTGCAGCCATTGATATCCAAGTCTACCACGTAGTGGCTCTCAATCTCCGCACCCGTATCCTCGGCTCCCTCAAGGAACTTTTTCATGATGATCTCGGTTATGCCATGTGACTTCCGTGGACTCGCGTTAAACGCTAGAATCTTCATATCAATCTATAGAAAAATACTCTTAACTCCTTTATCACTTGATTTATCATTCAGCCGTGTTGTAGTGTTTTTAAGGAAGACCACATTCTAGGTTTGAGGCATCGGCAGAGAATGAGGTACGCCATCGAAGCAAGGAAGATCTCCAAGAATTTCGGGAAAACACAGGCACTCAAAGGCGTAAGTTTCTCAGTGAAAGAAAACGAGATATACGGATTAATCGGGCCAAACGCCGCAGGGAAAACCACAACACTGAGAATATTAAGCACGTTAATCAGCCCAACCAACGGCTCAGCAGAGGTCTTCGGGCTCGACGTGAAGAAACACCCAGAGAAGGTGAGGGAGATAATCAGCTACCTCCCCGAGGAAGCAGGGGCGTACCAACAGCTCACAGGACTAGAGTTTCTAGAGTTCATGGCCGGGTTCTACGTTGATAACAAGGAGCAACGGGACGAGATTGTTGATGAAGGCAAGTTAATATCAGGCCTCGAAGAGCGTCTCGACGACAAGGTCAAAGGGTACAGTAAAGGAATGAAGCGCAGGCTTCTCATAGCAAGGGCCTTGATGATGAAACCCAGACTCGCGATACTAGATGAACCCACGTCTGGTCTGGACGTAATCCAGAGCATCCACGTACGGAACATGATCAAGAATTACGCGGACAGTCTCGGCGTCACCATTTTCCTCAGCAGCCACAACATGCTTGAGGTGGAGTACCTCTGTCACAGGGTGGCACTCGTGGATGAAGGTGTGATCTTGGCTGAGGGTTCTCCTGTTGAGCTCATAGAGAGGTACGGCGCCAAGAACCTTGAGGAGGTTTTCATAGAGGTGACTCAGAGTGAATAACCTACTTGCTATCGTCGTCAAAGAGATTAAGGAGCTTGTACGTGACCCAAAGATACTCATCGGCGTCATACTGATGCCTATTATTATTTTCCCGGTGATGGGTAGCGCTATCCAGATCAGCCAAGAATCCGTTCAGCGTGCCATCATCGGCGCTAGCTTCGCGGTTTATACAGATGACTCAGGGTTCGTCACCGACGCTTTCTTGGAATATCTCTATAATAATAACACTGTTGTACCCATTGAAGCTGTTAATCTGGAGGACGCGTTGAGACAGTTCCAAGAGACAGACAGTAACGCATTGATATATATAGCAAACGGGTACCACGAGAACATTACGCTGGGCCAGAAAGGCGTGATTCAGGTCTACGCTAACCTGCGTAAGCTGAACATGGCGGAGACCAGCAGCACCGACGTTGTGTCCAGCCTCATTAACATCTATAATTACTATTTTGGCATAACAAAGATCCGCAATCTTATGGAGGATACAGGGGCAATAGGGACACCCGAAGCCATTCGGAGTCCTATCAGCATCCACTATTACAGCATTTTGAAGGGCACGGTGCTGGATATTCCACCTATGTCCATCTTCACCCTCGTGATGAGTCAATCCATAATGCTGCCCATTATGGTGATGATGATGGTGATGTTCGCTATCCAGATGGCGGCGACAAGCATCGCGTTAGAGAAAGAGCAGAAGACACTGGAGACATTCATGACGTTGCCTGTCAGCAGGATGACTATACTGGCTGGCAAGCTTAGCGGAAGCATCGTGATAGCTATCGCGGGGTCGGTTAGTTACCTGATTGGCTTTGGTTACTACATGAACTCAGCGTTCAGCTTCGTACCAGAAGCCACAACTATGAGCATAGACGCGGTGGATATCGGTATAACCCCCGTCGGGTTCCTGCTGGTTGGAGTAGTCATCTTCGTGACCCTAGTATCCGCTTTAGCCATGGCGATAAGCGTCGCTGTGTTCGCTGATAACGTGAGAACCGCCCAGAGCTTCACAGGAGTACTAATCACACCCATAATGATCCCTGCAATCATCCTCATGTTCAGCGACATAGAGATGCTGCCCCAGACAACACAGTGGATTCTACTGGTAATCCCGTATACTCACAGCATCATCGCCACAAAAGCAGCCTTCCTCGGTGAATACCTCGTAGTCATACGGAGCATAGTGTTCATGAGCGCATGGACACTCGTAGTACTCTACATCGCAGCCAAAATATTCAGCACAGAACGCATCATCACAGCGCAGTTCACTCTAGGTGACCTGGGTAAAAGGCTCAGACAAAGATAATCACCGTATAATGAAATTAACATAAACCGAAACGTGTGTCATAGGGAGGGAGTGCTCTCCAGATATCTGCTGATAAAATTCTTCTGGAACTCATTAATACAAAAAGTACCGATGATCTAAGATCAAATAAACATCATTGATGGGTTCTTTCTGCACCTAAACAATAGACTACATCAACCTATATGTCCGTGAATCAATTCATGCCTCATGCAGAAACGGGTGCTCATAATCCAGAACGACCCCCCCGAGACACTGGGCCTATACGAGACCTACCTACGACAGAAAACCCATCTAACACTCATACACGCGTACACCATGAAGCAGGGAGAAGAATTTCCCAACGTGAGTGACTTTGACGCATTCATCATCGGCCCCACACCCATCTCCGCCAACGACGTAGAACACCACGAATTCCTGCGAAAAGAGTGGCGTTACCTCCAAGAGATAGTGGACAGCGGTAAACCCGTCCTCGGGGTATGCTGCGGAGGACAGATGTTATCCAGACTCCTCGGTGGAGAAGTGAAGCCCAGCCCCATGAAAGAGGTAGGAGGATACACCGCAAAGCTCACAAAGGACGGACTCAAAGACCCACTATTCAAAGGCTTCCCCGAGGAGTTCCCCGTGTTCCACTGGCACAGCGAGATGTTCACAGTACCTCCGGGGGGCACACTCCTCGCAACAGGCAGCCCATGCCCCATCCAAGCCTACGCCAAAGACAACACACGAGGCATAATCTTCCATCTCGAAATAACCACCGGCGACGCAGAACGCTGGGCAGCAGCCTACCCCAAAGAACCCCCAGTCATACAGAAAACAGTACACCAAGTACTACAAGAATGCCGAGAAGCCGAACCAGAGATGCGGAAACTCGCAGAGAAGCTAGTAGACAACTTACTGAACATGACTCAGTGATACCGCAGGAAAAAACGCATTCAACCGGGAATATTTTTTTTCGCGATATACCAAGTAACTTGAAGCGAACGACGACTGACATACTCCCTTCCCACTAGAGTCACATACACGAAGATTACACAGGCAATAACCAATCAGCCCTTATACTCCCAGTCCTCACAATCCCGCACCATGACCCGAGACTCGATGAAACCCAGCCTCTCACAGTAACAAAACTCACTCAACCTATACCTCTGAGCCTCAAGAACATTCAAAATCTCCTTATTCTCCTGCCCAAGACCCAGCCGAACCTCCACAGTGATCTCCCTACCCCAAGCACAGTCACCGCAGCGAACCATCAAAAAACACAGCCACCAACAAGATAATAACAACTTGGGCAAACGTTAAATCCCAAACAAACCACGATTCCAAGAAAAGGTGCCCAAATGAAGCTCAAAGCAATCGTGTTCGATCTCGACAGCACACTAATCCAAAGCCACGTAGACTTCGTCACCATGAAAAAACACATGATCAAACTCCTCGAGGAACACGGACACCCCAAAAACACTCTAAGCCCCACAGACCAGACCACCGTCCAGATCATGGAAGAAGCCGAGAAAGAGTGGCGTAGACAAAACAAACCAGAACAAGAACAGAAACAAATCTGGGAAAAGATAACAGTCTACATGAACCAAGGCGAGATCGAAGCTTTAGAAGGCCTCGAGGAGATACCGGGCGCCAACAAGACCATACATGACCTCAAGGAGAAAGGCTTCAGACTCGCCATTCTCACCCGAAGCCACCACGAGTACGCCATCCAGGCACTCAAAAAAACAGGCATGCTGGAATGCTTCGAACTAATACTTGGCAGAAACGAGACACCACTGCCTAAACCCTACAAGGAAGCCCTCGAATACACGCTACAGCGGATGGGGCTCAACAGGGACGAGGCCATAATGATCGGAGACCACCAGATCGACTACGACTCAGCAAAGAACTATGGCTGCGGATTCATAGGCGTCGCAACGGGACACAGAGGCCTCCGAAGCTGGGAAAACGAGACACCGCCAACGGCTCTACTAGAAAGTGTTGCCGACCTCCCAGAATACCTCGACGAAAACTGTGAATAAATGGAAGAGTTTTTATCCAAACCCCTTGTCCTATACATCTAATTCCATTATAACCCACCTAAACGTGGAGGTAATATTATGAGTGGTGTAAAAGAAGAATACCGAAAAAAACTGGAACAAGCCATGCAAATCCTCAACATGATCGCGGACGACAACACAACGCCGAGAAACATACGCAGAACCGCCAAACAGGCAGGTGACATGCTCCTAGATGAAAGCCTCAGCGTGGCAGCAAGAGCAGCAAACGCCATAGCAGTCCTCGAGGACATAAGCCAAGACCCCAACATGCCCATGTACAGCCGCACCCGCATCTGGAACGCCATAAGCGTCCTAGAAGGCATCCGCGACTAACCCTCCTTTCTAAAACAATTTAACATGCATATTTCTAACACTGAACGCAAGGTGAACCTAGTTGAAAAAAGATTCATGTCCGAAGGGTCTAGACTCGAAAGACTAGCTGTTATCGTGATACTTAGCGATATCATCTTCTTCAGTATAAGACACAGACGAGTACGTTACATAAACTTGAAGAAACTCAGTGACATCGCTGAGTCGGTAAAAGCCAACAAACAATCGTTCCCAACATCAGTCAATACATATTACACTAACCCTAAACATTTTTTAATATCATCAACACCAAACAATAACCGGTGTTTTATTGGAGTCTAAGATAGTCTCAGCGCAATGGCTGCAAAAAATCTCGTGGGAGGAACTCATGACCCTCACCGTATGCCTAACCATCGATCTCCTTGAGTACGCAGTTCCCATACTTATGAGCCCTATCTATGGCGACATACTCGACATAGTGGGTTTCGTCTTCGCGGCCATATACTTCAACCTGATAGGCGCCATCACATTACTCGAATTAATCCCCGGCTTAGACATCGTGCCATTCTTCACACTTACCTGGCTCACATGGTACATCTACCGTCGAAGAAAACTCAGAAAAAGGATGGACGAGGAGCTAGAAAAATGGCTCTGAAGATGAACCCGTTATCCATAATCGATTAGAAACTCCACCACATCAAATCACGTGATGGGATTCCAGAAACGCATCTTCCCAGAGATATACCTCACAGCAATCACCGCAATAGTATTTTTACCCATGATGTACCTACTAAACAACAGGAGCGACTTCGATATATGGCGATTCAGCATACTATTTGTAGCATTAATAGTCGTCATATTCGGGTACAGCTACATCGACATCAAACGACGGATAAAGTAACTCCGAAACACTCATAATACCACATTACTCAGCTATTCAATTAGGTATCTAATGAAAATTCAGTTTCTGTCCAGAAGAAATCACTTCAATCTTCTCTGTAAAGAACTCGTAAAATATAATTTGGATTGCGAGATAATCGATAATAAAAAGGCAAGAAACTTTCTCACACTTCCTACCCGTTACTACATTAACTCCATTCACTCTGATACAATTGTAAGCCATAATCCATACCACGGGTTAAGGGGAGCCGCAATTGCGAAAAAAAGGAAAAAAGTAAAAAACCTCGTCTTTAGATTGAAAGCAAATCACTGGATTGAACAAAAATCAAAAACTGTGCCGCTGAAAAACAGGTTTGGTTACAAAATAAAGCGATATCAATACGAGAAATCACTTGCTGATATTGATCTCGTATTATCGATCTCCGAGTACATGAAAAAGGAAGCTGAAGTAAATGAGCTAGAGAGACCCATCTATGTAATGTATAACGGGGTCGATCTAACAAAATTCCAAGAACAGCAACCCATCAAAAAACATGAAACAGATCTATTATGTGTAATGAACCTAGATATTCCTGAAAAAATTAGCTTACTAAAAGATTTCATCGATGCCTTCAAACAAGAAAGACTCGACTTAAAAACAACATTCCTAGGGGATGGACCATATCGTAATGAGATTCAGAAATATGTAGACAACAAAGGGTTATCTCAAATAGTTAAGTTCAAAGGTCATGTGCACGACCCGGAGAGCTATTACTCCAGTAGTAAGATAGTGATTCATCCCAGCAACTTGGAGTCATTTGGTATGACCCTTCTCGAGGCGGGAGCAACTAGTAAACCCGTTATCGCCACAAACGTTGGAGCTATCCCCGAGATCATCATACATGGAGAAACCGGATACCTCACCGATCATGTCGAAGACTTTATCCCATTTATCCAGAACCTCATGGCAAATGAGACTCTACGTAAAAAAATTGGAGAAAATGCGAAAGCAAGAATAAATGAAAAATTCACATGGGAAAAATCAGCGAAAACATTCGTAGAGATTCTTAAGAAAGAGGATTTATTGTAGTCTAGTTTTCCCACGAATTCTTTGAAGAGCCTCTGAGAAATGCATCTTCGTCTCATCTTTTACGAAAATCTTGACGTAATCGTAGTCATTAATGAATGGTTTTAGTTTATAGTTTCTTCATTATAGGCAATAGTGATTGCAATATAGTTGACTTTTTTCTGGGATCAACTTGAATGGCATCCTTATGCATTGTCGTCTTTTCATAATCAGTTATTTTGTAATATAATAAAATCGGTATAGTACACGAGTATAAGTTAATTGATGATACTTGTTTTGTTTTTCTAAGACAAACATTTTCATATAGCAAATGCTTCTCTCAACAAGCGTGAGTAGGCTTGAACGTTACTCTGATGCTCCTCGATGCTTTACGTTATGATCATGTTACATCGGAAATAACGCCGAATCTTATGAAAATTGCAAAGGCTGGAGTATTTTTCAGTAATGCATTTTCATGCAACAGTTCAACGATTAAAAGCCTGCCTTGTATTCTCAGTGCACAGCTTGATTATGACCCTGAAAAAAATATTGCCTCTATTCTTAGTTCTCATGGATTTCACACTGCAATGATTCACTCGAACCCAATGGTACATTCCTTTTATCCCGGCTTCAAGGAGACTCTTGATCTAAAATCGAATCAGTTAAGGGTAAGCAAAAAGTGGAAAAAAGCTCTCCGAGATAATCTTCCACCTCAATTGATCTCAAAAATGAAGGAGATCCGGGCTAAGATGCAGGAAGAGGACAAGTATCTTCCCTATTCACGATCCGATGAAACGTTTTTATTCTCTAAGAGATGGATGAGTGAACAAACACAGGATTATTTCCTCTGGCTCCACTTGATGGAGCCACATATTCCCTACTACCCTAAAGAAACGTCTCTGGGAATCTCTAAACTTGAGATGCGGGGCTTGAACGATAAGATAATCGAATCTGTCCACGGAAACACGGAGTTAACCTTTGAAGAGGTAGAGACAGCAAAGACCTTGTATAAAGAGGATATCAATGAGATGGACCATGAGATTGGACAGTTCATAATAGACTTTAACCATGAAGAAGATTTGCTGATAATTACTTCTGACCATGGTGAGGAATTTGGAGAGCATGGCCAATTCTCTCATCATCAAGACAAAATCATACCCGAACTTGTGCATATACCCCTCATATTTTATGGGAAAGACGTAAAACATGGAGTTATTCGTGATGAATATGTGTCCACATTGTCCATAGCGCCCACAATATTGGAAGCTCTTGGACTGAACCAATACAAAGAAATTGGTAAATCTATCTGGAACGAGTTAACAAACTAATATAGTCTCTTTTCGTGATATCTCTCTAGGGTTTCCCACATCGCATATTTCTTGGCAAAATCATAATATTCTTTTGGGAAGGGTTTTTCAAGTCCACCTAAGGCTGTTAAAGCGTGTGCCAAGAACATGCTGAAACTACCAATTATCCAAGGCTTATCTCTCATATAGACAATAGAAATTAGGAATGTATGCCAACTAGGAAATCCCAAAAAATATCTTGCTCTACCGGAAAGAATCCACCTATCTAAATTACCTCGACGCCAAGTCCTAAGCTGAGTATATTTGATCTCTGGGAACGATTCCACTATCCAATTATATCGTTTTGCTTGAAGTAGAGCGAGCGTATCAAATGCATTACAAGGCACAAAATGCTTGATGTCATCGAAACAAGCCCGACGGTACACCTTACCTCCATCAGATGCTCTTCCTCTCCAAACTTTCTCATCGAATGGGGTCCCACTGGTTACTCCAAGCCTTGGATTTTGCTCAAATTTTACCACAAGTCTACTAAAATAATCTGAAGGTAAAACGCTATCCGCGTCTACCTTGAGCATGTAATCCCAATCTGGTACTACCTCCTTTAGTCTTTGTACACCCGAGTTCAAGGCCCAAGCTAGGTTAACGCCACGTGTAGGATGTCTGCGATTATTGAGCTTAACGACAGTTACCTTCTCATACTCAGCAAGGATATCTGATGTCTTGTCCTCGGAGCCATCATCGACCACAACATAGGCTTCTGGCTCTAGGTCTTGAGATAGCACGCCCTCAACAGTCTTTCTAATGAACTTTTCCTCGTTTCTACCACTCGTGAGAGCGACATATTTCAAACGTTTGTTATCTCCTAGACTGCAATAACACTATGAATAGATGTGTTTTTTATATGATTTGTTGGACCCATAATCTCTTCTTGTTGTAGAAATTATAGACATCTAATATGTTTTAATAATATGGAATATACATCACTGATAATCCAGTGTGAAGTAACTATGTGTGGAATATTTGGTACTGTATTAAAACAAGGGAAAGCCGTTGAACTCATCACCGATGGACTGAAACGATTGGAGTATCGTGGATACGACTCCATAGGAGTCGCCATGATTGATAACGGTGAACTCCATCTACGTAAGGACATGGGCAAGCTGGAGGAGGTCATTGAGAACTTGAACATCAACGAGATGAATGGGCTCGTCGGCATGGGTCACACCCGATGGGCTACACACGGAGCCCCAAATATGATTAACGCTCACCCTCATCTCGATGGATCGGGGCAAATAGCCCTCGTTCATAATGGCGTCATCGAGAACTTTATGGAGTTGAAGGATGAGCTCATCGAGAAGGATCACAACTTTGTTTCAAGGACGGACACTGAGGTTATTCCGCACCTTATCCAGGAGGAGATGAAGGCCGATGTTGGGCTTAAGGATGCTATTCTCAGGGTTCTAAGGCGTCTCAAGGGGTCATATGCTATCGTTGTGGTTACGAGCCTTGAGCCTGACAAGATCTACTGTGCTCGACATGAGAGTCCCCTTGTTCTTGGTGTCTCTGGGGAAGGCACGTACTGTGCATCCGATGTCCCAGCAATGCTTCCTTACACAAACAAGGTGAACTATCTACGGAATGGCGAGCTGGCGGTCTTGGATGTTGATGGTTATCAGATAATGAAGATCTCAGATGGCTCCTACGTGGAGAGGGGCCTTGAGGAGATCACTTGGAGCCTTGAGATGGCTGAGAAGCAAGGCTATCAACATTACATGCTAAAGGAGATCACTGAGCAGCCGACAAGCCTGCGTGATGGTCTCAGATTACAGGAGCAATACATTGATCTTATTACCCAGTTCTTGGACCGAGGTAAAGAGGTTCTGTTGACTGCCGCAGGAACGAGTTATCATTCATGTTTAGCTGCTTCTTACATTTTCTCGAAGATTGCGAGGCTCACAACCTACCCGGTTGTTTCCTCAGAGTTCATCGAAAGATATGGCTCGACTGTCGGCATCGACTCGATAGTGCTTACCGTTAGCCAGTCAGGCGAGACGTATGATACTTTGAAGGCGATCGATCACGCCCGAATGAAGGCTGCGACTGTTCTCGGTATCACTAACACTGTCGGCTCCACGCTTACACGGGTCTCAAGAGCCTACATTGTTCAGCAATCCGGTCCTGAGATAGGCGTCGCCGCGACCAAGACTTTCACATCTCAGGTTCTTGTCTTCGCGCAGCTAGCTATGAGGCTGGCCAAAATGCGTGGCAAGCTATCCCAAGACGAGTTGGATGAGTTCGATGAGAACCTTCATCGTGTACCAGATATGGTCGAGGAGGCTCTCGCCCGAAACGATGACCGGATCAAGGAGCTGGCTGAAAAGCTGAAGGATGACAAGCTTTTCCTGTTCCTTGGAAGAGGAATAAGCGCTGCGACGGCGTTAGAGGGCAGACTCAAGGTACTTGAGATCACCTATGTACCTTCATTGGCTTATCCTGCGGGTGAGAGTAAGCATGGCCCCATAAGTATCGTGGAGGACGGTGTGGCTTGTATTTTCATTTGCCCGAGAGGTGATACTCACAGCCATATTATCGGCAGCATCATGGAGATGAAGGCCAGGGGGGCCAAGATCATAAGCATCTGTGAGGAAGGGGACAATGACATTATCAGGCTTTCCGATGAGGTCATCGAGATGCCTATTGGTATCCCTGAGACATTGTCACCTATACCTTACATCGTTCCTCTTCAGTTGCTTTCCTACCGTTTGGCGGTGATGAAGGGCTTGGATCCTGACATGCCGAGGAACCTCGCGAAGAGCGTTACAGTTCCTTAAGTCGAAAAACCTAAAGGGAGTCAATCTCCCTTCCTTTCCTGATTGCTTTGCTTGACGTTGAATCAATTAGGCGTGATTTTCCTATCCTCAACAAGGGCGTGATCTATCTGGATAGCGCGGCCAGTAGTTTGACCCCTGAGCAGGTTGTCTTGAAGGAGATGGAGTTTTACAGGGAGTACAGGGCCAACGTTGAACGTGGTGTTCATCGTTTCAGCCAGCGGGCTAGCGAGGAGTATGAGAATGCTCACGACGAGGTGGCGCGGTTCATTGGGGCCAAGGGCCGTGAGAACGTTGCCATGATTAGTAATACAACGGAAGGTATCAACCTCGTGGCTAACAGTATGGACTGGAGCAAGGACGACAAGATTGTTACTACCGTGATTGAGCATCACTCGAACTTCATCACTTGGCTCAGAGTGAAGCAAAGATATGGCCCAGAGGTAGAGGTTGTAAAATCCTCAATTGAGGGCATCTTTGATCTGGGCGACTTTGAGAAGGCGATAGATGATTCTACAAAAATTGTGGCCGTAACTCACGTGTCTAACGTTCTTGGCTGCATTGTACCAGTAAAAGAGATAGCAGGGATTGCTCATGATCACGGCGCCAAGATTCTTGTTGATGGCGCTCAGGGTGTGCCTCACATCAAAACAGACGTATTGGAGTCGAAGGTTGACTTTTTAGCATTCTCTGGTCATAAAATGCTGGGTCCGACTGGCTCAGGGGGCCTGTATATCTCTGACACTGAGTTAGAAGCCACGGAGCCTCTCTGTATCGGTGGTGGTACTATTGCTGATGTAAGCATCGATGATTACACTCTGGCGGTGCCTCCCATGAAGTATGAGGCAGGGACGCCGGCCATCGCCCAAGTCATTGGATTCGGTGAGGCATGCAGGTACCTAAATAGAGTCGGTATGGAGAATGTTGAGGCTTGGGATTTGAAGCTGGCGAACAGGCTACTCGACGGTTTATCTGAGATAGAAGGTGTGGAGGTCTTCGGTCCGAAGAACCCAAGGCAAAGAGTCGGTTTGGCCACATTCAATATCGAGGGAATGAATCCGCATGACACTGCCCTGACTCTAGATCAGGAGTACGACATCGCTGTTCGTTCTGGGCATCATTGTGCGTTGCCTTTGATGAAGGAGTTGTTTAAAGCCGATGAGGGGAACGCGAGGGCTTCAACATACCTCTATAATACCTTGGAGGAGATCGATATACTGATCTCTGCGGTCGAGGAGATCGCGAGATATTAACTTCATCCTTGTTGGGTAAACCCTTTATACTATTTCTTGGAGGTCACAACGTTACGCATGTCTGAGTACATTGTCGACACCAACCTCCAGTGGACAATTCATATGGATGTTGGTGGAGAAAAAGATGCTGAGCTTCCGCTCTTTCAGGTTACTCATGACATAGAGATCGAGCCCGGGTTCGCTGAAAAGATTAAGTACCTGATTCTTGAGAACCCACATTATTACCCTGGAGAAAATGTGACTCACATCTTCTCCCCTGAGAAGGATGAATGTGTAGGAAAAGCCTTGTTCATGGTGATCTGTTTCCTCAAGGAGTATGCAGAGAAGAAGACAGGGTCTTTGAACCATTTCATGTTCGGGGAGTTAAAATCGGAGGGGTTTAAGCTGATCGCGGCCGCGGACAAGGAGCTTACCGTGGGGCGTTTCAAGTTCTTCATGAATATTATCACACGGAAACCAGAGCTGGTGAAGAACTTAGTCTTAACTCATAACCCGTCGTGACTCAGTTTTATTAATAGGCTGCATACTTCATCTTGATCTGATTTGAAGTACGTGGATAGTATTCTAGACGCCATCGGGAACACTCCGTTGGTGAAGCTCAATAAAGTTGTTCCAAGTGACTCGGCGGATGTCTTCGTGAAAGCTGAGTACTTGAACCCGAGTGGGAGCCTGAAGGACAGGATCGCGTTGAAGATGATCCGTGACGCTGAGGCTAGAGGCGACCTGAAGCCTGGGTACACTATCATTGAGGCTAGCACCGGAAATACAGGGACCGCTCTTAGTTTCGTAGGCACTCAACTTGGCTACAACGTGGAGATCTATATGCCTGAAGGTATGACCCGTGAAAGGATCAGGATCATGGAGAACTATGGGGCTAAAGTCCATGAGCTATCAATGGAGGCAAGCGATGAGGGCAGCGTTGCGGGCGCCGAGGTGGAGATAGGCACCAGGATCAAGTGCCTTGAGGTCGAGAGGACCAAGCCCAAGGTGTGGTGGGCGCGTCAGTTCAGTAATCCGAGTAATACTGAGGCTCATTTGCAGACAGGCAGAGAGATACTGGAGCAGCTAAATGGCAAGGTGGATGCCTTCGTCGCCAGTATCGGAGTAGGTGGCACTTTGTATGGGGTCGCAAAAGCACTGAAATCCGTTTTACCTGACGTTAAGATATTTGGTTTGGAGCCAGCTTCAGCACGGTATGCCTTAAGTGAGGGGTATACCCGTGTCCCTGGGACAGGTGACGATGTCTGTGGTGGTATCATCGAGGAGATGCTGAACAGTGGCATCGTGGACAAGGTTGTGAAAGTGAGCAACAAGGACGCCATCGCGATGTCTGATCGCCTAGTCATGGAGGAGGGCTTGTTCTGCGGTATCTCTTCAGGTGCAAACGTGTTTTATGCCTGCAAGGTGGCAAAGGAACTAGGTCCAGGGAAACGTGTGGCTACTGTTTTACCGGATCACCGGGATCGATACTTGTCTGAGAAGAAGTATACGACTTAGGACTCAGCCATTTTTCTCCTTTTTTCTCTACTAGTCGTTCGATGTCTTGGGGTGTTAGGCTGATCCTGAAGTTACTTACTCTGATGACTTTGATTGCTTTGCCTGTATCTTCATCGACTCTGTGGACTATTCTGACGAGACCCACGTTTTCCAGTTCTGTCACTCTATGCTGTACGGTGGTGTAGGGGATCTTGGTTTCGCGAGCTATCTGTGTGATATACTTGGAACCCTTTTGAATGTGGGCAAGGATCTCCATGGTATGTTTCTTACCCAGTACCTTGAGTCTTCTTTGTAGCTCGTCTTTGCTGGTGATCATCACATATCACCCAGATAATCTGTAAATATTTTCTAACACTATTAAAGTGATTGTTATTTATCAACCTTCATTGTGGACTGCTAGAAGGAGTCATTTGAACTGTTATTATTCAGGTTGTACGGGTCCAGTGTCTGTCTCTGGATCGCCTTAAAAAGCCCCAGTGTACCGTTTTTAGGTCCTTCCAGCTCTATCTCTCCTTTGCTGCAGGAGAACTTGAGGACTCCTTTCCGTGAGAACCCGCCTACGTCATTGAACTCCAGCCCTGTGATCTGTGGCCAGTTCTCGGTGATGACCTCCTCTTTCTTGAAAACCATTCCTTTCTCCCTGAAGAGTAGGAGTCGAAGATTCGTGATGAAGACCTTGTATTTCTCCTGCCTGTAGGTGACATTGAAATCGCTCCAGAATAGTATCCTTTCTTGGAAGAGAAGATAGTCCTCGATGGGCATACGATTCATGGTGTCCTTATGGTTTTATAAACACACCGCGTCGGCTAATGGATTTCTGTTTCTGTAAATTTATAATGCCGTACTTAGTCATGAGGACATGAGACGGTGGAGATTTATCTGGGCGTTATTCACGCTCTACCTGGTTCTACAGGTTATAGATATCACCACCACGCGTTACGGAATCATTCATTTGGGTCTTATCGAGGACAATCCTCGTGTTCAGGACGCCATGTTCCTGAAAGGGTTGGAGGGTGGGCTCTTGGATATGCTTGGTAACAACCTTAGCATCGTTGTGCTTCTTTTGCTATTATCTAACTGGAAGGCTGGGCCCGCGATGGCTGTAGTTATCTTGGGTTCATTTAGTTTCCAGTTCCTACCCACTGTGATTAACAATCTTACGTGGATCTTTTTCTATAGGGGGTTGTCTTATACGGAGCTTCTGCCTTTGAGTGTCTTTTCATATATGTTAGGCGGGGTTGTTACCGTCATCTATCTGATTAAGATGGGTGATCTTGATGATATCAACCAGGATCTGAGGAACTGGCTAATGGAGTGGCCTCTCACCCGTGGTTATTATGAGAAGAGTTAGAGGCGTTTTCCCGCCTCTTCAAGCATAGGTAGCTTGTGTCCCTTGCTCGCCTGAGTTATCGTGACAAGGTCATATGCCTTGAAGCCTATTCTCTTCAAGTACTCCTCAAGGAGGTAGAGTGCTCTGGCTGCTCCATTTCCGCTTCCTCCTGCTACAGCGATACCAATGGATACTTTGTTATTGAATCGCTTGAAACCGAAGTGAGTCTCGCATCGTCTGAGCCTGTCTAGAAAGGTCTTAGCTGACTCGCTGATGTCCCACCAGTAGACTGGCGTGGTAAAGAGGAGCGCATCTGACTCGAGGATCATGTCTGTGATCTCCTGGAAATCGTCTTTTAGGATGCATGTGCCTTCTTTTCGGCACTGTCCCCATCCGCTGTCGCATGCCTTGCATTTCTTTATGACACGTTCGTTAAGGTTGATGAGTTTTGTCTCGTGCCCCGACGCCTCGGCTCCTTTGATGAATCGTTTGGCTGTCTCCGCTGTCAATCCATCTGTGTTTGGGCTTGACTGGATCGATAATATCTTCATGGTGTTTCAGGTATTCAGTGAGTCGGGGTTAGATAAAATATGGTGATTGACGCTGAGTTGTATCGTGTAAGTGTATGAGGCGCTGGGAGTGGGGGTGTCCGTCGTCGTCTTTATCCGAAAAACCTGTCAAGTGTGGTGCGTTGCCCGGTCTTGGTGAAGCCTTTGTTCAACTTCTCGAGGGCGTTCATTACTCTGGTCTGGTTGAAGTTGTGTTCGCCGCATAGGAACCCGATGACTGACGCCGTGTCTGGTTTCTTCCATTCTAGCTGGTAGTCGTCAGTGGTTCTTGGGTTGTGGAATAGTTCCTTGATCTCGTCGAGTGGGTGTGGGAACTCGGGGTTCTTGATGTGGGGTAACGCTGCCTCTATGGTGCCGTGGGTCTTGATGAGCTTGAGTGCTGTCTTGGGGCCGATGCCCTTGATTCCCTTGGGGTTATAGTCGGTGCCTATTAGGATACCCATGTCTATTAGTTGGCTTCTTGTAAGCTCAAGGTCGCTCATGATCTTGTTGAGTTCAAGGATCTCTGGCTCGATCTTGATGTACACGTTCTTCCTTGGCAGTTTTCTTCGTCCAGTGACGCTGAGATTACGGATATGTCTCGGTGCGCCGAAGAGGAGGCTGTCAAAGTCTTGGCTCGCGGCTCCCCATACATCCCCTTTTTGTGCCATGTACGCTGTTTGGGCTTCGCCCTCGCCGGGTGCCTGTACCCAAGGTATTCCCATGTGTGTTAGGAGGGTCTTAGCGTCCTGTATGATGTCCGTAGTTGCCACGATTGCCTGCTGTCCATAACGCCTAGCGGTAATGGGGTCTCCTTCCTTGACAGCTTTCTCGTATTTTTTCTTGGCTTTCTCTCTTACCTGTCGTCTCTGTTGTAGGACTTGTCTCTTGAAGCTGTGGGGTTTACCGTCGAAAACATAGGCGATCTTTATCCCTGCCTCTGCTAGGTTGCTGTTCCTGTAGATGAGTCCGCTCAGGTGGCTTGTGACCCTTCCCTCACGATCTCTGAGTGGCTGACCGTCCCTTCCCCTTATTATCGATAGAAACTGGTAAAGAATATTGTTGCCGTCGAAGGCGACGGTGCGTCCTGCTAGGTCCTCGATGGCGATCTTCTTCGCTTCGACGATGTCTCCCAGCTGTACGCCCATGATTCACGCCTACGCCGGCTCGATGCGCCACTTTCCTCTAGGTATCCTGTAGACCTTGACGAGTCCCTGGATCTCCATTTTCATGAGGGTGTTATCCATCTCGTTCTCGTTTATCCCCTTGTAACTCTTCTTGATCTGTTTTAGAAGCTGGTCGTACTTGAGGGCGCCACTACGATTCAGGAGTTCCAAGATTGTTGTGTTCAGCAGTTTTTTGTCCATCTGCTTCACCTAAGCTATGTCCATCGGTGGCTTCGCTTGGTCTCGGAACCGCTTCATGGTGTTCTCATACCATATGAGAATCTCGTCTGTGATGCTTGGCCCGATCTCTGACATGGCTGTCTCAAAGTCCTCGCTGCTCACTACGTTTGCTTCCTTGTTCCTTCTGAGTGCGTATAGACCGGCCTCTCGGACCACGGAATCTATGTCTGCTCCTGAGTATCCTTCCATGCGTCTCGCAAGGCTCTCGATGTCGAAGTCATCACTGATTGGCATATCTTTTGTCTTAATCTCGAGAATCTTTTGGCGTTCTTCTCGGTTTGGCGGTGGCACGTAGACTCTTCTATCGAACCTGCCGGGTCTAAGTACTGCCGGGTCGATGATGTCGGGTCTGTTTGTTGCGGCCAGCACCACGACATTCTGAAGGCTGATGAGTCCGTCTATCTCGGTGAGTAGCTGACTGATGACTCTCTCTGTTACCCTGCTATCCGCCGCGGAGCCTCTCGCCGGGACAAGAGCGTCGAACTCGTCGAAGAAGATGATACTTGGGGCAGCCATCCTTGCTTTCCTGAACACCTCGCGTATAGCTTT
>JAOZHP010000117.1 GCA_026014815.1 Candidatus Bathyarchaeota archaeon | reverse complement strand
GGCTGCTGGCGCTGGATCCAGCCTGGACCCTGCACTCTGGCCAGAAGGAAGAAAAGCCCGATGAGCAGGAAGCCGTAAGCGTGCTTGTAAGCGACGAAGGGGAGGCACCTGCCCCAGTAGCACTCGCGGCTACCAGGGGAGTGGAGGATGAGCGGGAGGAGAGCGAGGAGCAGGATGTAGGCGCCACTCCCTTGGGCGAAGCACCCAGGGGAAAGAAAATACCAGAGCCAAAAAAGAAAGAGAGAGAAGACGAGGACTGGACCGTATAAAGGAGAATAATATGCTAGACGAAATGAAAAAGAAAATAGACGAGGACGAAAGCTGGGGTCAGGGCAGCATGCACATCCTGACCAACAAGGGACTATTCCCTATCTCTGTGCTGAAAGCCGCGGAGAAGGCAAAGGCGACGGCACATTCCAAGCAGCTGAAAGAGGACAGCCTCTGGCTTTCGACCAACGACCTGGTGCCCTATCCGTTTGAAGCATCGACACTTCTGGAGCTGAAGGATAACTGTTCGTATTTCGATTCGTGCGTCAAGCAGATCGCAAAGGACGTCATGGGCCAGGGCTGGCGCCTGGAGCTGAAGGAAGGGAAGAAAGAGAACAACGCTGAAAAGGATCAGATCCTGGAATTCATTGAGAATAGTGGAGGCGATCGGGATGAGACATTTGAAGAGACACTGGAGCGGGGGTTAATCGACTGGGGCCTCATCGGATGGTGGGGCTGGGAAGTAAGCCGGGATAACAAAGGTCTGGTCAACGGGCTGTGGCATGTGCCGGCGCAGACATTTTACATACATAAAGATAAAGATAAATATTGCCAGAAGCGGGGCCAGAAAGAAGCCTGGTTCAAGCGCTTCGGCCTGGAAGAAAACATAGCACTCAAAGACGGTAAAGATGTGGACGATAAGAAAATAAAAGAAGAGAAAGACCTGGAGGATGATACCAAGAAAACCGAGCTGGCCAATGAGCTGATCTACTACAGGAACTATTATCCCCAGAGCGAATACTATGGTGCCCCAAACATCCTGCCCTCGGTGGGGGCTGTGCTTGGGCTCATCGGAGTCAGGGATTATAACCTGGCATTTTTCGAAAACTACGGGATCCCGGCTGCGCTCATTATACTGAAGGGTCGCTGGTCAAAGGATACGGCAAAGCAGATCTCGGATTTTATAGACGTGGAGCTGAAGGGCACGGAGCAATCTCACAAGACTTTCTGCATCCATCCGAATAAGGACTCGACATTCGAATATGTGAAGCTCGGCATCGAGGTTAAAGAGGGCTCCTTCAAACTATATCGCAAGGGCCTGCAGGAGGAGATCCTGGTCTGTTATAAAATGCCGCCATATAGGATCGGTGTCGCAGAGGTCGGGGCGCTGGGTGTGAATGTAGCCGGGGAGTCAACGAAGATTTACGCACAGTCGGTCATAACACCGCTCGAGGAAGTAGTGGAACGGCTGGTCACAAAGAAGCTGTTTCAGGAAGGGTTGAAAGCGGACAGCTATGTGTTTCAGTTGAATGAGCTTAATCTCCAGGATCTGGATGCAGAGGCTGCAAGGGACAACATCTACTTCGGGATCGGAGCCCTGACATCAAACCAGATCTTGAAACACCAGGGCAAAGAGGGCTATCCGGAAGGCAACCAATATTTCGTGGGCTCGAGCTTCCTTCCTGTGGGTGAGGAGCCCATGGAGAAGCAGGAGGCCGTACTCGAGGCTGTAGGAATGATCGTGAAAGGGCAGCCGAAACTGGCCGCCGAAATAATTAAGATCGCTAAGAGGGAGGCGAAGAAATGAATGGCAAAGAATTTGTAATTGAAAAGTTGGAAGAAGCTCTTAAAAAACAAGAGGAGGTTATAGAGCGTGAGATCCAAAGTATAAAAAACATGAATAATGATATTGATGAAACTGGAAAGGAAATAGCCACGGCACGCTCGCAAATCAAAGGACTGAAAGATGCGATCCACAAGCTCAAGGGCCTGGACAACCTGGAGAAGAAAAATAAGATTGCTGATAGTGCAGAGATGGCAGAACATCAAATTTTGAGAAAGGGACCAACTAGAACTCAGCTCAAATGGAAGGATGTGGAGGATATGGAAATCCGTAGATTTATAAAAGACTACCTGCTCCCAGAGATCACACAGCTATTGAGGGACAGACAATATACTTTCCACGAACAACTGAAAGAGGCGTTGAAATGAACCCTGCCAAGTTGGCGATGATGGGGATAGCTGGGATGCTGTATAAAGACAAGAGCTTCTTGGTCCCTAAAATCCCTTCGCATAAAATAGAGGCAAAAGAAGAGGACCAACAATTATCAAAGCGGAAGATCCAGAAATTGAAGGGCAAAAAGAAGCGCAAGAACCGAGGTAAAAACCGCTAAGACGGGCGGTATAGAAATGGAGGAAACATGAAAAAGACAACACAAGGCAAGATTGAGCCACCTAACCCGTGGCCACCTGAAGCAGGCACGAGCCTAAGAAGCCAACTGCGGACATGACTTAAAGAAATTTGTCCGAGACAGAATATAGACGACTACTGTTTGATCATGGCCGACAGCGCAAACCCAGAAGTGATGAAGGTGAGGATCTTCACCCATGACTACCGCTACAGCATATTTGTTACATCGAGGCCCGATGATCCTGATAATCTTCAGAAAGCTCTTCTCAGTTGTTCGGCATTGCGCAGGAAACCGCTGGCCGGTCTGACAGATCATGTGTATGCAAATCTCGTCGATGGTAAATTTACCCGTGTGACATGGGAGCTGATCAAAGCCGCAATCCTACGATTCGAATTGGTGAAAATTGTAGGAAAGGCCAAAGAGGAGAGATGGCGAAATATGTCCACACACTTCGAATCTAATGGGAAACATTATTATGAGGAGTGGCTGCAGAAAGGCAAGCAGATATCAGAACACAAAACCTATGAGCTTGTAGGTGAGAAGGAGGAGGGCAAGCCAGCAATGGTACGGCCAGTAAAGAAGCCCGAATAGGAATAAAATGAAACATACCGCCCGTCTTAAAATAATAGCGACTGAAGCAAATGAATGGCAAAAGGCTATGAGTAAATATTTTGCGAAGGTTGCACTGTGTGCCCAGCTTGATTTAATGATCGCGACCCCAGCTCTTGAGTTTAAAAAGAGGGTAATGGATAGAGTAATAAAAGAACTGATAGCCTTGGAAGCAAAGACATGAAACTGAAAATCAGCTATCAATATCTGCGGATCCTGTACGAGACCGAGTGCAAGCATAAAGAGAAATACATGGAGCCGACGGACCCGCTGAGATGGAACCCGGATGACTGTGATGATTGCGTCCTGGCCTCAATGCCCTGGAAGCCGATAATCGGATATACCAGGGATTTGTGCTTTTTGATATGGCACTATAAAATACTCGATAAAAAAAGGAGGTAACAAAAATGGGAAAACTTCCAACGATCGTGGCAATCAATGAACAGCTGCGCAGGCACCAGCTGAAGGAGGGCTACAGCGTGGCTCAACTCGTGGTGCAGCTCAATGCATTCGGATCCAACTGGAATGCGACGCATGTGGGAGATCTACTTGCCGGGAGGGTGAAACCGACCACCACAGAAAGCATGTTCCTGAAGCGTTATCTGCTCAACAAGTTTTACGACTACAACAACAGCTGATGGCAGCCATGGCAGAAGTATATACCTGTGTATGTGGAGGCCAAAGGTGGACTATCTTAGGAGCCAAAATAGAATGCGATAAATGCGGAAAAGAATATGGACTGATGTGGCTGGATGATGAAATGGAGAATCCCAAGGATTTCAACGAAAGGATAAAGCAGGAGGAGCATGGTGGACTCGTTGCCGAGTCAGAGCCACCATTTATAAAAAAATTAATAGACGATAAGGAGGGATAATATGCCCATAGTAATTGCTTTAAGGGATCCACAAATTAACCTGATAGTGGAGGGAGAAATAAAGAACGATGACGCTACGGCAAAAGAGTATGATGCACTATTTCCTAACCTGATGGTCAGAGACCAGGAGGGAAATAACATGGTCATTCCACTGTCGATGGACTGCAATATCGCATTCCTAAAAGAGGCTACACAAGAACAGATAGACAAACGGAAAAAGGAAGCTGAGGAGCGGAGGAAAGCAGCAGGCGGTGGACCTGGCAGAGGCGGAGTCATCACCACTCCGGAATACGCATTTCCACAAGGTGGGAGGAGAGGACGAGGCTGATGAAACTCCGGACAGCTGCATCCATAGTCATGATCCTGCTCGCTGCAGGGCTGTGCTTTTGGCTATTTGTCCGACCGGTGATACGGCCGCCTGAGAAGATCCCGCGATTCGTTGAGGACAAGCAGCTCTATTATGTAGGCAATACCGAGGACGGGGCCCGGACGTTTATGTATGCGGATGTCAAAGATGAGATCCGAGACTGGACGAAGATCCTAGCACCGTTCGCACCGGCACTTTCACTCCTTATTGCATACTGGCTGAAAGGAAAAAAGAAATGAATATCGAACTCCAGGAGCTCACGATGGCAGGTGCGTATAATATCGTGCTGCACAAGGCACGAAATAATAGACTCATCATGCGCCGGCACAAGCTCCAGATGCGTG
>JAOZHP010000116.1 GCA_026014815.1 Candidatus Bathyarchaeota archaeon | reverse complement strand
TTTCGATCCCAATCTACGCAAAAACGCGGTCCATTCAAGGTAAAAACGCAGTCCACAACCCGAAAATTGCTAGTTCCGAGTTACAAGTAACTCGTTATTTGGGTATTTGTGTTCCTAGACCGTTTTTTTCGCTTGTTTTAAAAATCGACTGTGTAAGCGCTCTTTACTCTGAGGTGACTTAGGAAACGACTTTGATTGATGGAGGATTGCTATGATTCGCTTCTTCTCTTCTCGATGGATTCTTGGAGGCTTTCCTGTGCTTCCTTTGCCTTCTTGAGGAGCCCTGACCAGCCTTCTTTGGCTTTTTCACCTGCCTTTGAAGTACTTTCTCCGAGCCGCTTAACCGCGGTGTCGGTGTACTTCTTAAGTCCATCCATGCTGTCATTTAGTTGGCTGGAGGCGTCTGCCTTTGCCTCCTTGAGCTGCTCAAGCCGTTTCTTAGCCTCTTCCTCCAATCTCTCACGAGTGGTTTGCTGAGTTTCGGCCATTTTTACCATATTTTTGTTACCATGGAATGAATATATGGATAATCGATGTGAAGTAAGGAGCCAAAATACGTAGACATATGGTGAAGAATCAGTTATAGAATGATACTATATGACATATTTCAGCTGATAGTTGATAGCTTTATCAACTGATTCACCGTAATACAGTGGAACAATATCAGTGATTTTTGATGGATTCACAGGAAGAACACACCACGGAAGAACAGCAGCAAGGCTCCAATGTCCTCGTCGGCTCTGTTATCATACTCCACATGCTGAACCACGTCATAAGCGGCGCCATGCCCATGCTCTACCCCGACATAATGGACGAGTTCAGTCTCAGTTACAGCCAGCTCGGTCTCATAAGATCAGCGGGGACTTTCGCTGCAGGGTTCCCCCAGATGTTCGTAGGGTTCTTCAGACGCTGGTTCAGCGGTAGGATTCTCGTCGGCGTAGGAAACCTCATCAACTCAGTGATGACACTACTCGCTGCTCTAAGCAATGGGTTCTTCCAGTTCTTCGGGTTCAGGGTCCTCGCGGGGATAGGTGGCAGTACTCAGCACCCAATCGGTGCCTCAATTGTTTCCGCGGCTACCGAGGACTCGAAGCGAGGCAGGATGCTTGGATTGAATCAGTCTATACCTTCCCTAGCCTTCACCTTCACGCCCCTCATCGCAGCTTACATGTTGACAAGGATGGGCTGGAGATCCACCCTCGGCATACTGACCATTCCCGCCTTAACACTCTCCCTGATTATGACCTTCTTCATGAAAGGATCTGCTTCTGACGAGGCAACCACCAAGGACGCTTTGAACTTTGATAAGCTAAGGGAGAGCCTCAAAAACCGTAACGTGCTCAGCATAAGCCTCCTACGCAGCGTCATGGCGTTCAGAATGGGTGTACGCACCTTCCTACCCCTCTACTTCATAGACATACTTGGATTCACCAGTGAGCGCAGCAGCGTCCTCTACTCGGTGATGCTCTTCGGAGGCGTCCTCGGTCCATTCTTCTGGGGAAGCATGGCCGACAGAATGAACAGAAAGACACTAATCATAGGCATAATGGTGGTAAGCAGCGTTGGCTACTTCACCCTCAACTACGTCACAGGATTCTGGTCTCTGGCAGCCTTACTGTTCATCATCGGTTTCATGGTACAAACCGTGATCGTTCAGAGCGTTTTATCCGACAGCGTTGAGCGGAGCCAGCTTGACCAGATATTCGGGCTATACTTCACCATCGGGTTCACCATCGCCTCCTTCAGCAGCGTCATCTTCGGGTACATCATCGAGTTCTACGGATTCAACTGGGGATTCACATACATCGCGGCAGTATCAGTGATATCCCTACTACCAGCCCTCTTCATAGAGGAAACACGAAAACCAGCGATCTAAAGAAAAAGACCAAAAAACAGTATAAAAATGAAAAAGGAGAAGGTTACTTCTCCAAACCGCTCATCTGACGGACCTGTTTACCGACTTTCTCGATCTCAAGAGCGTCGCACTCAGCCATGAGTTCATCGAACTTCTTGGCTCCTGCTTTGCTCTCTGCGACCCAGTTGGCCGCGAAGCTGCCGTCTTGTACTGCCTTGAGGGCTGTCCTCATTTTCTCCTCAACTTCGTCGCCGATGATCTTGGGTCCGATAGTTAGTCCTCCCCACTTGGCGGTGTCGCTGACTGCCCTGTACATGCCGCCTATGCCGCTCGTGTAGATGAGGTCAACGATGAGCTTCAACTCGTTACAGACCTCGAAGTAAGCCAGCTCAGGTGGGTAACCAGCCTCAGTGAGGACCTTGAACCCACGCCTGATAAGCTGGTCAACGCCTCCACAGAGCACCGCTTGCTCACCGAAAAGGTCAGACTCGGTCTCGTTCTTGTAGGTAGTCTCGATTACTCCAGCTCTCGCGCTACCGATGGCCTTAGCGATGGCCAACGCCTTCTGCAGCGCCTTACCTGATGCATCCTGATGAACCGCGACAAGGGCTGGTACACCGAACCCTGCCTCATATTGCCTCCTCAACTCGGGGCCGGGAGACTTGGGGGCCACCATAATGACATCGATGTTCTCCGGGGGCTTGATCTCCCCGAAATGGATGTTGAAGCCGTGGGCAAACTGAAGCGCCTTGTTCTCAGTCATCGCAAGGCTCACCTCCTCGCCCCAGACTATTGGCTGCGCCATGTCAGGCATCAGCATGAGCACGATATCGGCCTTCTGAGCGGCCTCGATGTGAGTCATAGGCTCCCAGCCGTCCTCCTTGGACCTCTTCCAGCTGTTACCGCCTTCACGCAGCCCGAGGACGACGTTGACGCCGCTGTCCCTCATGTTCAGTGCCTGTGCTCTCCCCTGACTACCGTAGCCAAGTACAGCTACTGTCATGTCGTCTAGTATTGATCCGTCGATATCTTCGTCGTGATAAACCTTCATTCATCTCACCGTTATAGTTGGAGCCGTCCTTTCTCGAGGGCGGTTATCCCTGTTCGAGACATCTCAACGATGCCTATGCTTTTAACGTATTCTAGGAACTGGTCCAGCTCTCCCGGCTCCCCGGTGACCTCGGCCATGATGTTCTCCTCATCAATGTCCAACACGAGTCCATGCTGATTGTTGATGTACCGCAACGCGTCCTCCCTAGCCATAGGGTCATTGGTGCTGAGCTTCACCAGAAGCAACTCACGCATGATGGTCCTCAACGGGTCGAGGCGCTTGATCTTGATGACCTCCACCATCTTGTCAAGCTGATCCACCATGTTATTCATGGTCTTCGTGTCAGCATCAACGCTGATGGTCATCCTTGCATACCGTGTGTCCTCAACGGCACCCACCGCGATGCTCTCAATGTTAAAACCCCTACGCCTGAACAGGTTGCTAACTTTGAACAACACGCCGGGCTGGTTCTCAACAAGGAAGGCTACCGTGCTTAGAGGCATTAGTCTGCCTCCCATAACGTGTCATTCAGCCCCATTCCCGGTGGAACCATGGGCATAACGTTCTCGTCAGGGTGAATCGGCACATCAATGACGGTTGGCACATCAGCCTCCTTGGCTCTACGCACCGCCGTCCTGAAGTGATCAAGTGACTCGACTCTCACTCCCTCGGCGCCGTATGCCTCGGCCAGCTTCACAAAGTCAGGATTACCCTTGAGCTTCACCGCGCTGTACCTCTCATCATAGAACAGGCGCTGCCACTGAGCCACCATCCCCAGCACATTATTGTTAAGCACAACAACGATCACCGGAAGCTCCTCCTCGACCGCCGTAGCCATGCTGTTCTCGGTCATACCGAAGCTGCCGTCACCGGCGATATCCACCACCGGCACATCGGGTTTAGCTGCCTTCGCACCTATGGAAGCAGGGAATCCCCACCCCATGGTTCCGAGGCCGCCGCTAGTGAAGAAAGTCCTCGGCTCATAAGCATCATAGTGGAGCGCGGCCCACATCTGATTCTGCCCCACCTCAGTGGTGACAATGGCGTCCCTCGGCATCTCCTCTCTGAGAGCCCTCACAACAGCCGGTGCCCTCAGATACTTACCGTTCTTCTCTGTCTCATAGTCGAAGACGCACCTGAACTCGTCGATTCTCTTATGCCAGTCGGTGGAGATAAGCCTCTGCTGCTTCACTCTGTCAATGAGTCCTTGGAGTGCAAGCTTGGCGTCGCCGACGACCCGTGTCACCGTCTCCACGTTCTTATCGATCTCGCTCTGGTCAATGTCAATATGCACGATACGTGTGTTCGCGGTAAAGTCAGCGATCTTACCCGTAGTCCTATCGCTGAACCTAGCCCCTACCACCAGTAAGACATCCGACTTTGGTACAATCATGTTCGCCTGCATGGTCCCATGCATCCCGCAGAGGCCAAGCGCAAGCGGGTGATCACCCGGAATAGCTCCCTTCCCCATCAAGCTTGTAGCCGTGGGGGCCATGAGAAGCTCCGCCATCTCAACCAGCTCCTTGCTGGCACCGGACGCGATTACTCCTCCACCTGCCATGATCACAGGTCTCTGAGCATCTGACAGAATCTTGGCAGCCCAGTCAAGTTCCTGCGAATTGGGCACAGGGTTCGGGTTGTATCCCCTGAACTCCACTTTATCAGGGAACACCATATCCCCTGACAGCGTAGTGCAGTCCTTGGGAATATCCACCAAGACCGCGCCCTTCCTGCCCGTATTAGCTATGTGGAACGCTCTTTTCACCGCGTATGGAATCTCCTCGGGAGTCCGTACTTGTATGTTGTACTTGGTTACGCTCGCGGAGACGCCGATGATGTCGCACTCCTGGAACGCGTCGGTGCCTATCACGGCCCTATTCACCTGCCCCGTGATAGCTACAACTGGGCTTGAGTCAATCTGAGCCGTCGCCAGCCCAGTAACAACGTTAGTGGCTCCTGGTCCACTTGTAGCGATAGCGACTCCTACCTTGTTGAGGACACGTGCATACCCGTCTGCCATATGGGTGCTTCCCTGCTCGTGGCGACCAAGGATAAACCTCATGTCGCTGTCCAGTAATTCGTCACAGATGGGGATCAATGCGCCCCCAGATACTCCGAATATATGCTCGACTCCCTGTTTTTCAAGCGCCTTAACGAAGGCGCGGCTTCCTGTCATCTCAGTCATGTTTTGCCATCTCCCATACGCGATTCAGTCGGTACCCTGCCCGGGTAACGATGTTTTTTGGTCCTTTGACGCTGGAAAACTTGTTCTTTGCGTTGCTCACTCGTCGGGGCTTACGACGTAATAAAACGATACCCCATTTACTCCCCCTCCGCTGGGGGCCTGACAAAGCTATACCCCATTGTCATAACTCCAGTATGGTTTGTACCTATTGGGGATTTAAGATGGAATAAAAATCTTCCTACCTCACGAACATCGAGAGGCTTAGAAAATAAAATCTTCTCTAAAAGACTTCGACGATTCCTCAATTTTTCTTAGGTCGTTTTCGTCTAGGAGCTTTATTAACTCGTTGAACGCTTGGTCTTTCTTCGTTCTCTCAGCTACCATGAATAACTCAAATAAATATTCTCCCCAATTCCTTTCACCCTTCTTTTTCTTCAGCATTTCCTTTACCTCAATAGGCACCGAGATTGTGGAGTATTTTCTCAACTATATCACTAATTGATTATTATAAGAAAAGGAGATAAGTCTACTTTCTGGTGAAGAAGAATATTTTGGGGACAAGTCACCTTAAACTTATCTTCCCATTCCTTCCTCCTTACATGAGGCATAATCAATGAGCTATTACACTCACCTAGAATGCACATACTGCAATGAGAAGCACGACGCAAACATGGTTCAAACAGTCTGCAAGAAATGCGGCAAACCCCTGTTCGCAAAGTACGACCTGGAGGCCATCAAAGAGAACGTAACACGCCAGGAGCTAGTGGACCGAGAAAGCTCCATGTGGAGATACTGGGAGCTACTCCCCGTCAAATCACGGAAAAACATGGTAAGTCTCGGCGAGGGCTGGACCCCCATGACCCATACCCCCAGAGTCGGCAAGGAGATCGGCCTAAAAGACCTCTGGATAAAGGACGAGGGCATCATCCCCACAGGCACCTTCAAGGCAAGGGGTCTCGCCATGGCCATAAGCAAAGCCAAAGAACTAGGAATCACACGAGTCGCGCTACCGTCAGCAGGTAACGCAGCGGGGTCGATGGCTGCCTATGGTGCCAGAGCAGGCATGGAAGTGTATGTCTTCATGCCTAAAGACGCCCCCAAAGTCAACATGGTGGAGTCCGAGATCGTGGGAGCCAAGGTCGTCCTCGTAGACGGCCTCATCAGCGACGCAGGGAAACTGGTGAAAGAAGGCACGGACATCATGAACTGGTTCAACGTCGCCACCCTCGGGGAACCATTCAGAATCGAGGGAAAGAAAACCATGGGACTGGAGGTAGCCGAGCAGTTCGACTGGAAACTACCAGATGTCATCGTCTACCCCACAGGCGGAGGCACAGGAATCATAGGAATGTGGAAAGTCTTCGACGAGCTTGAGGGTCTCGGCTGGATAGGCAGCGAGCGCCCAAGGATGGTATCCGTGCAGGCCGAGGGCTGCGCCCCCATAGTCAAAGCCTACGAGGAAGGCAAACAGGAATCCGAGTTCTTCCCGAACGCGGCCACGAAGGCAGCTGGTCTCAGAGTACCTAAGGCGTTGGGCGACTTCCTCGTGCTCAGGGCAGCCCGTGACAGCGGAGGCAAATGCATCGCCGTGTCTGACGATGAACTCATGGCCGACGTAGCTCAGATCAGTCGAGCCGAGGGACTCTTCGTGTGCCCAGAAGGAGCTGCCACCATGTCAGCGTTGAAGCGGATGATAGCATCGGGTGATGTAGACAAGGATGAACGCGTGGTACTCTTCAACACGGGTTCTGGCCTCAAGTACACGGACCTCTTCGACGTAAAGGCACCAGTGGTTGACCCAAGCAAGGCCTTCGACTACAAGAGCCTACAGTAAACGTTTTTTTACCTCTTTCACCCCTTTCATTACCATGACACCAGAGTTATCAGCCATCCATGAGGCCATCAAGGCATACCTGAAAGCCATCAAGACAGGCAAAGACGAGGACTTTGAGCGTGCCTTCTACCCTTTCGCCCACATAATCAACGCAACCAAGGATGATCCAGCTGAAGTCAAGGTCACGCGTGACGAGTTCGCTGCCCTAATCAGGAAACGGCACGAGGACGGTAAAGCCACTGAGGAAATTCCTCTCGGCATCACAGTGAGCCACGTGGGGAACGCCGCAAATGTCCGCCTGGATTTTGAGCTTCATATCGGTGACGCCGTCATCTTCGGTACCGACTACTTCAATATGGTGAAGCATGGCGGTGAGTGGCGGATTACCCAGAAGATCTATGCGGTTACCCGTTAATCTCCCACAACCTTTTTTCAATACACAGTCTAGTTAACGCGATCCATATTGAAGGACGCCAGAGTCTTTGCGCCAGGTCACCTGACGGGTCTCTTCCAGATATGCGACCAGCACGATGACCCGGTCATGAAAGGTGCTCGTGGCTCCGGCGTCAGCCTAACACGGGGAGTCACCACAAGCGTACAAACAACACCCGCCGATGAAACCACTTACACCATCACCATCAACGACATCTTGAGGAAAGATGCCATTATCTCCGAGAATGTTCTTAACAAGTATCTCTCCAAGCTGGACGAGTCCATCAAGATCAATATTCAACATAGTATCGATACGCCGGTTACTGCGGGCTTCGGCAGCAGCGGGAGCGGAGCCATCAGTCTGAGCCTCGCTCTCAACGAGGCACTCGACGCAGAATTAACCCGGATAGAGGCTGCGCAGATAGCTCACGTCGCTGAGATCGAGTGCGGTACCGGTCTCGGCAGCGTCTACGCGGCTAACATAGGTGGCTTCGGAGCCATCGTTAAGCCGGGGGCTCCGGGTATCGGGGAAAGCATCTCCTACAACAGAAGCGATGAACTGAGAGTCATCTATCTATACTTCGGTCCGATACCCACCAAGGAGGCACTCGCTGACCCTGAGCTACGTCGAAAAATCAACGAGCTGGGTGGTAACTATGTTGACGAACTCTACCCCAAGTTTACGCCCGAACGGTTCCTCCGATTCAGCAGGAAGTTCACCGAGCATGTGGGGTTGGTGACACCTAAACTCAGGAAGGTCTTCAACCAGATGGACCGGGAAGGAGTGACTTTCACGATGGCGATGTTCGGTGAGGTGGCGTTCACGGTTCAGTCCGTGGAGCAGGTCGATGAGGTACTTAAAGTGCTGGAAGGAAAAGGCTTCGGCTCTGTGCCCACCGTCTGCAGCATTGACACTAAGGGTGCAATGCTTCTGTAACCTAGTATAATGAGTATTGACTCTAGAGCAAGTAAAAGTGGCCGGCTTAGAGTCTTTCAGGGATAAGGAGCTCTGTGATATAATGTGTCATGTAAATCGGTCTCGGCACCTT
Organism: Candidatus Bathyarchaeota archaeon; assembly: GCA_026014815.1. Classification (GTDB taxonomy): domain Archaea; phylum Thermoproteota; class Bathyarchaeia; order TCS64; family TCS64; genus RBG-16-57-9. Next base: position 1,997 of record JAOZHP010000116.1, on the reverse strand, counting down.
CCTGCTCATCTCTATGAAGTGGTCGAAGCTGTTGGCACCGAATACCCATACAAAATTCCATTTCTCGTTCATGCTGCCGTAGAGGCCCTCGTGCTCCACGCCGGTCTCTATGCAGCTCTTCTGCATCTTCTTATCGTGTTCTTTCAACTCTTTCCGTGTCCCGGACCAGTCGAAGTATAGCAGGATTTTCATCCGTGAATCCACTTGACGTACCCTAGCCTCCATATATCCTTATCGCTCCAACTATGCTAAAGTATCAGTTAATACTCCAAAATGGGTAGATCAAAATACCTATTAGCCTATTACCACTCCCTTGTACTCTGTTAGTGAAATAATATGCCCAAAACAAGCCCATTCGATAAACCAACTATTGAGAGCAGACTATCTGTTCGAGGAACAAAGTGGCACCGAGACGCCGAGGACATCATCCCCCTCTGGCTCGCCGACCCCGATTATCCCCTATGTCCCGAACTAAAGGATGTTATGAGGGAGGCAATCGAAGAAGAGTACACGATCTACGGATCTGATAGAGACGCAAGGGAGGTCATGTCCGCGAAGATCAAGCGTTTCAACAAGTTAGATATCCCAGCCGACCAAGTCATGCTGACGCAGGGTGTTATCCCAGTTATGTGGCTCTCTGCAATGCATGCATGTAGGCCTGGTGACGAGGTCATCGTCACGGACCCCATGTACTTCCCGTTCTTCAAGGCTGTGGACGTAACACAGACAAATCCTGTGTACTGGAAGCTCAAGCTGGAGGAGGGATACAAGTTCGATGCTGACAGGCTCAACAGTCTTATCACTCCTAAGACACGGCTCATCTATGTCTGTAACCCTCACAACCCCGCCGGACGCGCCATGACCAAGGAGGAGCTGAAAGGCGTCGCAGACATCGCGGTGGACAACGATATCTACGTCATGGTTGACGAGCTCTGGGAGGACGTCAGGTACGACGACGTCAAGCACTACAGTCTCGCGGCAATCAACGACGAGATCGCTGATCTGACAATCACAAGCTGGGGCTTCAGCAAGATGTGGAGCGTCCCCGGACTACAGGCAGGTTACTTGGGCTGCACAAACAAGGTGATGTTCGACAGCCTCACCAAGATAAGCGGTGGCATCCTAAGAGGAACCAACAACATCAGCAAGGCTATCGCGCCAATCATCTGCAGCGGCGAGATCGATTACTGGATCAACGACATGAACAAGTACATGGCCGAGGTAAGAGACTTGGTGGTGAAGCGGCTAAACGAGATGGGTGACTTCACGATACCTCACCTTGAGGCGACGTACCTCATGTTCCCCCGGTTCAACTACGGGTTGAGCAGCGACATCCTCGATAAGATACTCTTGAAGGAAGCCAAGGTAAGCCTCAACAAGGGCAACATCTTCGGTCCCGAGGGCGAGGGCCACATGAGGATTCTGACAGCCACCAGCAAGGGAATAATGAACGAGGCCCTCGATAGGATCGAGAAGGTCATCCCTCTGCTAGAGAAGATGGGTTAACCCATCACATCTCCATATTTTCTAGTTTTTCTTCTGTCTCATACTTGAACTGCATCTCGTAGAGGTGCTTATAGAGACCTTCATTCTCGACGAGTTCGTCATGAGTACCTGACTCAACTATTCTTCCCTCACTGAGAACCACGATCTTGTCAGCGTTCCTAACTGTGCTAAGCCTGTGGGCTATGATGATGCTTGTCCTGTTCTTCAGCACCATGTCAAGCGCCCTCTGGATAATGAGTTCAGTGTACGCGTCCACGCTGCTTGTAGCCTCATCCATGATGAGAATCCGGGGATCAGCGAGCAAAGCCCTCGCGAGACTTATGAGCTGCCTCTGGCCTACGCTGAGCCTGCCTCCACGTTCCCTTACATCGGTCTCGTAGCCCTCGGGAAGTCTCATGATGAACTCGTGGGCACCTACCGCCTCTGAGACTTCCCTGATCTCGTCGTCAGTGGCATCAAGCCTTCCATATCTGATGTTCTCCATAATGGTG
>JAOZHP010000115.1 GCA_026014815.1 Candidatus Bathyarchaeota archaeon | reverse complement strand
TTTGCCAGTTCTAGTAACTCGTCGAGTCTGTCGTAGGGTTGTCTTACGATGCTTTTCCAGGTCTCCACTATGTGGTGTTCGAGGCGTACATGGTCCATGAAGCCGAGTTCATCCCTTGTTTTGGCGGTGTGTATTATGGTGGTGTTGTCCACGGCGTTGGAGAGGTTGAATCCGATGAGTGGGGTGCTTCCGTCGTCTCTGCTGAAGAGTTTGGCGGTCATGAGTGTCCAGAGGCATGAGTATGGGTTGTCGTTTCCCATGAAGACGCTGATCTTGAAGGTGATGTCGATGCCCAGCTTGTAGAGCATGTACCCCAGGATGACGGTGCCTGGGTTTATGTTGAGAACCTCATTTACGCCGTACATGGTGTAGTAGTGAAGGTACTCATCCACCCACTTCAGGGCATATTCATTGGGTGCGCCTATGCCTCCGAAGTAACCTGTGATTGTGTCGGGGCCTCCTAGGTGCAAGTTGACGGGGAGCCCATCTGGGCCGGGGGCTGTCCCCTTGGTGTCCAGGGTCTGGACGTAGGAGGCTCCCAGTATCTTCATGGCGGCGGCGAAGGCCAGTATGTCGTCGTCTTCCACCTGCTCCATCATGCCGCGGACTCGGATGTATCTGGCGGGCATGAGGCTTCTCTCTTCTATGGCTTTTTTAGCCTCCTCGATGAGGAACGGGAAAAAGTTGCATGCGCTGATCTCTAGTGTCACGGGGTGAGAGTCATCAAACTTGGTGGACTCTGCTTTTTCGCCGAGGATTTTTTGGCGGTACTCGGGCACGGTTATGAAGGCGCCTTGGTCTCTTTTCTCAGTTAGCCACTCCAGGTCTTGATGGTAGGGTGATTTTTTTTCTTTTAGGCGGGTCATGAGGCTCTTGATGTTCCCCTTCTTCTCTGCTTTGCGGTTGATCTGGTTTACGCCTCCATGCTTTTCCACGAGGTTTAGTAGGCCGTCTACAAGGGGGTTGCCGGGTTTTAGTAAGTAGTGGTTTATTTCTTCTACGCGGTCTGCTTTTATTCGCAGCGCGTCTCTCAGGTTTGACAACAAGGTGTTCTCCTGTTAATTGAAGTTAATGCTAATGGTGTTTAACATTTTTCTATGAAATAATATTGGGGTGACGATGGGGGTCTGGCTGATATAAAAGATGGGGGGCCTTGGAGAAAGGTTACTGGCTTTCTCTGAGGGGGTGACGCGCGTTATCCTTGTTCTTCTTCAGTTCATCGAAGGAGGGTCTGCCCTCCACGGCTTTCCGTATGGCGTGCCTCATAGCCTTGTAGTTGTTGATGTACACTCGTTTACGGCGTGACGCCGAGGGGTGAACGAAGACGTTGGCGATCATCACCAGTTCATCGGTCTCTGGGAGAATGCCATCCGTTACGCACTGGACTATAGCTTTAGCTACAGCCTCCTGCGCTGGGCCGTAGACGAGGCTGGCATCTCTCATTCCTTTCACTGGCACCGTGGGCACCATGATGGTGGGCGGCTTGACCGCCAAGTTGGGTTCAAGGATGACCTGTAACGCCTCACGGCCCTTGGAGGGCCTTGCTAACGCGTTTGCGTAGGCGTTGCCGACGGGTCCATCGATGACTCCTATTAGGAGATCGATGTGAGCCACTTCGTTGCTGTTGGGGTCGACTAGTGCCTCGCCGGTTCGTAGTTTGAATTGCTTGATGACCTCGGGGGTGATGTCTACTCGGTTGAAACGCGTGGTGACTGGTTTCTCGGGGAGCTTGAACTCGATGGGCTTTTTCTTGAGCATCCCTAGTTTTTCTAGTTCTACTCTGAATTCTTCTTGGAGTTCCCAGCTCACTGTGTCTCCTAGTATGATTGGGCGGCGTGTCATGCCTACGTTGTGGCCGAGGTAGTTTAGGCAGAGTTTGGGGCCTAGTGCGCCGGTTGCTACCATGTGGCGTGTGAGTTTCTGGAGCTTTTTTTGGGCTGTTCTGGCTTCTTCATATTTGCCTTTTTTCATTTTGTGGTAGATGTTTAGCCAGTTGGGGGCTATGACGTTGGCTGAGGCCAGTATCATGCCTTTGGCGCCGGCGGCTAGGGCAGGTAACACTACCTCGTCCCAGCCTATTACCACGTCTATTTTTTCGCCTACTTTTTCGAGGATGGTCATGAAGTATTTGAGGTCGCCGCTGCTGTCTTTCATTCCTTTGACTGTGTCTAATTCGTCTACGAGGTCTTCTACTACTTGCCATGGGATGTATTGGTTGGTGGCTACGGGGATGTTGTAGATGATCATGGGTATGTCTACTGCTGACGCGATGTTGATGTAGTGGTCGTAGATGCCTTTCCCGCCTTTGGGTTTCATGTAGTAGGGGTTGACGATGATGGCTGCGTCTGCGCCTACGTCTAGGGCGTGTTTGGTGGCGTTGATGACTAGTTTGGTGGCTGTGTCACCGGTTCCTGCGATGACTGGTATGCGGCCGTTCACTTGGTCGACGCAGGCCTCGATGACTTTGGCTCTCTCGGGTTGAGTCATTAACGAGAACTCGCCTGTGGTGCCGCAGGGAACGATGCCGGTGATTCCCTGCTCGATGAGCCAGTCGATGAGGGTTCGGAAGGCTTCTTCGTTGAATTCTTCATGTTTATCGAAGGGGGTTACTATTGCGGGTAGTACTCCTTCAAGTTTGAATCCTGACATTGCTATCGGGTGAATATGGGTGTGATTGATGATATATTTTTATTCAATTTACTCTAACATCGTGGGTCCGTTGGACTGAGCGTTTTTCTTCTAGGCAAGCGTGCGTTCCTGTGCATTGCAGGATATTTGTATCCAATATGATGGACAGGGATATTTCCGCTATTTGAGACCGAGTAGAGTTATGTGTACATAGGGAAATTTGATCAATTAATTTGATTTTGTCTTGGTGTGTTTTCTATTGGCTTTCTGGAAGGATCTTTTTCAGGAGTTTTTTTGTTGTGATGGAGGGGAGGCTTTCTGTGTCTAGTAGTTCTTTGTCCCCGGTTACGAGGTAGTCTATTTCTGGGTTTAGTGCTCCCAGTGCTACGGGTATGTCCTTTTTGTCTTCTAGGAGGTTCATTTTTTTCTGTACCTGCTCGTTGGGTGGGTTCTCGATTACTGTTAGGCATTCATGGATGTACTGTGTGAGCCCGGTGATCTCTTCAGGGGTTAGACTGAACTCTTTCCTGTTATGGACTGCTTTCACTTTGCTCATTACGTAGCGGTTTGTAACTAGTTTTATGGCGCGGACGTGTCCCAGCTCGAGTAGTGTGGCCTCGTTCCCGTGGAAGAGAAGTCCGCTTATTATGGTGTTAGCGTCGAGGAAGGCTTTGATGTTTTTTCCAGGCATCTTTGGATTCTTCCTCGATTATCTTGTTGAGTTTTTCCAGGGTTATGCCGCTTTTCTTTACTCGGGTTCTGATTTTTTTGAGTAGGTCTTTGTCTCCTCGTAGTTTTTTTATGAAGTAGGTGTCGCCGATTTGTTCTATGGTGATGTAGTCGTTTTCGGTTATGTTTAGCTTTTCTCTGATCTCTTTGGGTAGGGTGACTTGGCCGACTTTTGTTACTTTGCATACGTAGGCTTCTGTCATCTTGTTTCCTGGGTTCTCTGAACAATGGAGGGATTTAAGAATTTCTTAGATGGCGGGGTGTGGGTTCTTTTACCTTGAGTGCTTGTGTGCGACGACGGGTCGGCGGATCTGACGGAGGATATAGTGGGGCTATAAGATCCGTGATGGCACGTGTGATGGGTGTGATAGTTGAGGCGTTGGGGGCTGTGGTCTTCAGGCAGGTCTATCCCGAGTCTGAATACGGGACCTTCGCCGCGACGGTCTCCAGGTATCTGTGGTCGTCGGCATTTCGGTGGTCGTTCTGGAGGGTGTTGTGGTCTATGAAGCTTACGCTGAGTTCAGTCATTATATGAGTCTTCATGGCCTCAAACTGGAGAGCCGCGAGAGTACCCAGCGAGTCCTGGATGAGGGTGTGATCGATCTTTAACCCGATCTCCAGTTCCCTGGTCATCTCGCCATCCATCAGGTGTGACTCGATGAGCCTCTCGGTTAATGTATTCATCAGGTGATAATGTGCCTTGAGGGTATTAGGTTATACTCGGCCACAGAAGCATGCGAACTTAATGAAGTTTACCCGCTGACAGAGAAGTTAGGGGTTTTCTTGTTGTAGATGTACATTGTGTCCGCCAGCAGTTTAACCACAGCGGTGATGCTTGTTTCTGGGTATGCTGGTGGCCCGGGGCGGTGATGGTGAAGCCTCCAGAGGACATGGAATAATGGCTCAGCGTCATCGGAGTCCACGTGGGTTTCTATTATGCCGGTGAGGGCTTTATGCAGGGACCTCATCACTGGCTGTATCTCGTCCTCGGTTAACTTGTGTCTACGCGCCATACGTTATTTGTACAAATAACCGTGTATCTGTGTTGCGTTCACGTTTATGCCTATTTGTACAAATACCTGTGTGTCAGGCATGACTCCATCCTAGTAAGGGAGAAACCCTATGTGTACAAATACAGCGTACATAGAAACGAGTGACAGAACATAGAAGGTAGGCTATTCGATAGAAACGTAAACACATACACTGTCAGAGTCAGACCAGCAGGTACCACCCACCACACCACACCACACCACACCCGCATCCGCACCAGGCGGGTACCAACAGGATACCTATACTAGTAACCCACAGGTACAACCACGCCACCAGGTAGGTGGTGGCGGTGGCGGTGGCGGTGCTGGTCTGCCTGCTGTAGTACCCGCAGGTAGTATGCTCGAGGTGGATGTATGTGGTGGGCTGTTGTTCGGGGGGCTGAGGGTCTGGTTGATGGCTCAGGACCTTCCCAGTGAATGGTACCATTACGAGCTTCACAGGACCCAAGCTATTTCCTTCTACCAGGAGCTGGTGATTCAGTCTAAATGCTCTACAATGAATGGTTACCGCGGAAATGGTACCAATGTGGTATAGATCAACCAGCACACGAACGGTACCATTCACGACGTTTAACGGGTCTTCGCCAATAGATGTATAGTATTCAAGAGAACTCCTTCTACCTCTTCTTTGTTGAACTCAGGGTATCCAGGTGCACCTGGTTTTTCTTTGTTGAATCGCCACAAAACGCGAAACAGCTGCTGAGCCTCCTCGTTTAGGTCATCGGCCTGGTATAGCTCGGAAAGTCTGAGGTGCACCGCCTTCATGACGTGGTTGATCTCTCTGCCGCTGATTCGGTGCCTTCTCTCCATACCAAGGGAATGGTACCATTCCACGCCAATAAAGGTATGGTACCATTTGCCTCACAAATATAACCCGCATTAAACCAAAACAATACCCCAGAAAAATTAGCAATGCGACTTGGATGCCTGTGCACGTATTTCGTCGCTTGACTGATCGACGTGCGAGGCGTAACTAACAATTAGCATAGCGTAACCCCTGGCACCGCGTCCACCGCGACCGCATCACGCGCTCATCACGCATGAGTCGGTCGCAGCCACGCGGTCATCACGCGTCACCCGGTATCACTCTCAGACATCATCACGCCTCGCTTGGACATCTACAACACGAGAGCAGTTTACCCTCAACGAGGGCTAGAAGGTGTACTCGGAACCTGCCATGTTTCAGGGACAGGCAGTGAATGGTACCAAATGATTATCAATGGTTCTGTCAAGTCTGCGTCGGATTCGTCACCTGTAAACTTTCGTCGGATGCTCGTGCGAAAAGGGATTCTGATTACGGTTCTGTTAAGTCTGTGGGTGATGGGATTCTGTTGATTTTGGTGGTGTTTGATTTGGGTGTTGCGCATATGTGGTGGCACGCTTAAAAACGGAGAGGGATAGAAACATTAAAGATAGAATTACTTTACGTTTATTTAATGAGAAAAGTTCTTTCAATAATTGTTTCAATCATACTTTCCGTAATTGTCTTGGTTCTTCTAAAATCAGGAGGCGTTATTTTGATTGATTATATTACTGAAGTAATGGCGGGTTTGACAATTTTAATTTTCCCGATATTATATTGGGGTTTTAAATCAGAAATTGATGGGTATCTTAGAGGAAAAAGTGAGGTGATAATTCAAAAGAACAGCCTTCGTTTCTATAAATACCCTTATCTAGTAATTTCAAAACAGAGACAACAACGCATGTCAAATATGGCGTATGCTACAATTACTGTTGAAAATTTTGGAAAGATTAAATCGAATGAATGTGAAATAGAAATTCAGTTAAAAAATGACGAATCTTACTGTTCAAAAGTGTTGTCTTCTTTATCGGCTGATTCACAAGGACGACCCAATCCTAAGATGGTTTCCATAGATGGGAATAATGGAACAATGGATTTTCATCCGTTAGCGCTTCGTTTGGACACACTTCAAGCCTTTTTACCTAATCATTCATTGGGTGTCGCTGGCAGTTTTACAGGTACGTTAGTTAATCATGAGGGGTATGAAATATTTGGAAAAGCAATTTACGATGGAAAACAAAGCGAAATAACCCCTCTTGGCAGAATTAAAATACCAGATGATTTTTTGAAAAAAGCGGTAATCCCTCATGACATTCAAGTCTTACTAAATCAAGGAGGTTTTGCTGTTTATTTAGAACACTACCAAGATAAAACACGAGCTAAATTTAACGGACATTGCAGGGATGAGGAAATAATAAGAATAATTCTGAATAATCTTATAAAAATTCCCCGGTTCGATAAAATATTCGAGGACAATGGAAGATTGCGACACTGGGAAATTAAAAAAGGAGTTCTACACCTTAGTGGTATTGAAGAGTCGTCTTCATAGAATTTAATATTAAATTCGGTTCTGGTGCATTCTCGGTTGTTGCATGCGGTTGCTGAACACGGTTGCCGAATTAGTTTTACTCTATATTGTTACTACATGATAGTGGTTAAATAAGCTTATATTAATAACAGGGAGATTGTTTACTTTAAGATGTATTTAATAAACTTTGCGGGGGGAAGCGCGAAAGTCATCCAGCACCTAAGTCTTAGTTTTTATGGCGTAGTGGTAACTACGCGTTTTTTAGATGGTTTTTTATCTGTCATAATTAATGGGAATGATAGTGAATGAACAATAGGAGAGTAATTGGGGGATTTATTGTCATAGTAGGTTTGATTAGTGGACCTTTTGTAGTCCCCTATATATTTTCAATAGTTATGGGCGAAAACCCTCATTTAGATAAAATTAACAGTGAAACTGAAAGAATATTAACGGAAGTACCGTTTTCAGAATGGGGAGCAAGAGAGATAGGCTTTGTTTCTATCTACATGCAACAAAAGCCTTTACAACGTTTTGATTCACTAGTAGGTATAATATTATTTGGAGGTATTGGTTTCGCTATTAATTATATGATACAGAAAGAACAAGAACCTTAATTGAAATATCTATATCCTTTTCTACTTTTCACGATTTTGAGTACTTTGTCTTATGATGGATAGCCACTTGTTTTCTTATTAAAGGCAAGAAGTAAATAGGGTTCTGTTCAATCTGCGGTTATTCATGTCCCCTTGAATCTTGATGTTGAGTTATTGGAAACTTTAATCCATGTCTTCCACTATTTTGAGATTTATTGCGAAAGAAAATCGATACCAATACCCTCTGATGGTAATTTGTTAAATCTCTTTAAACATACTCTCAGTCTTATTGATGAGATAAACGCATCAATAGCTCTACCACCCAACCTGCAACACCTTTTCCAAACACCATCAAACGAAACAGAATCATCTATCCGACGAATTTTGACAGAACCTGAATCCGACGCAGACTTGACAGAACCTTATCAATCAACCAGCCTACAAATGGTACCATTATTTTAGTTCTAACACCCTCTCATTTCACAAATTATCTCCAGTCAGAGGCTCCCAGGGCTCTTCCCTAGGCTCTTGACACCTCTTCTTGACTTCAAGGACTTCCCTACCTCTCCTTTTTGACTTCAAGGTACTTCTCGGGACCTCCTGCCTACCTCTTAGACCTCTTTTAGTTCAATACCTCATGGGTGTGCCTATATTCCAGGCTCTAGGAGCCGTTAATATTGTATCATGCATAGGTACCTGAGGTCCCATGAGGTGTAGTGAAGTACATTGAGGTGCCTTTGAGGTGCATGGAGGTGCCTTTAAGGTGCATGGAGGTGCATATGGATGCGCTTGGGTGCACTGGATGCAGTTAGCCCCGTTCACGTTGCTATAAACCTAGCCCTCAGGGGGCGGTAATCTCGTATTCAACATAGCAGTGCAGAGCGGTGGGGAGCACCGCACTGCGTCGCATTGCCCTCAAGTGCGAACGTGCGTCGCAAGTGCCTGAGGAAGCCATGAGAGCCTTTCATGCGCCCATGGCGCCTACACATGCGAATAAGGCATCACCAACCTTAATGGATCCAATATGCGTGTCAGGGTGATAGTTGGGGGATTTCAACAGGCAGCCAGTGAATGGCCCTGAGTGCTCTCGCTTAGATATTCCTTTAACAACGTCTTGGAGCGGAAGGAATCTTTGTGGTGGAGTCGTTGAGGTTGGACGGTCCGGGTTCGCTGCTCAATTCCAAATATGTGTTTTACAGATTACGTTTCATGTTGTTTACAGGGAGTGTAATGATGAATGGGTCGTTGGTTTTCCCTTCGATGATCCAGAAAATTATTTTGTGTCTGCTCGATTACTCGACGTGTTTTTCGATAGTATTGACTAGTCTTATTTTTCCCCTGCTTTAGCCTTCAACTATTTTTAAATATAGTCAATACTAGTCTTATTCCTATGGGTCGAAGGAGCCTCGCAGAAATAATTCTTGACCAGATCCCTGAGTACCCTGACGAAGAGTCACAGTGGATAGTTCTCTATGATTTCAGAGACATGAAGCCCAACCCCAATTTCTGGAAGAATCTGGACCGCGTAAAGATGAAGATGGGTGATGGGCATAACCCCCAGTTCAGCGTGTTCCTCACCAACAAACGGAAAGCAGCCATCGCGGCTGCCCGGCTCGCACGACACTACAAGGCCGAGGTGCTGGTCTACAAGGTACAGGAACAAGATTCATGGTAGCAGTGAACCGTGGGTATCCTGTTTTCTCTTGATGTTTGATGACTAGACACAATAAGACTAGTATTGACTATACTTATTTTTCTGTGTGATCAATCAATTTCATATACTCTTGTTGTGTTGTTATGTTGCATATATGTCTGACAGTTTTGTTGTTGCTTGTCTTCCAGCTTTATATGAGGAGAGTCATATTGCGTCTGTTGTTGTTCGTGTGCGGAAGTATGTGGATCAGGTGATTGTGTGTGATGATGGGTCCAGTGACTTGACGGGGGATATAGCTGAGGCGTTGGGTGCTGTTGATGGCAGTTCTGGGTGACGTTTTGTTATGCGCCTTGGGTCCGTGAGGGTTCCAATGGAGTCCTGAGCCAGGGTGTGATCTATCTTAATCCGATCTCTTTTTCTCTGGTTTTCTCGTCTGTTTCGCTCTCTAATTTTCTGGTAAGCGTGTGTAGCGTAGATTAAACTTTAACCTGAATGTTTATTTGTTCATCATGTTCAGTTAGAGTGGAATGTTGACTCGGGGGTTCCTCGTTTGTCTTCGTAGGAAGGCTATCCGTCGTAAGGTGTTCTTTGGAGCATTGGATAGGTTGGAGAGGGGGATTCTTGATTTGTCTACCCGGTTACTGGATCAGGCTAAGAACATTGTTCTCGTCTCACAGCTCTTGGATATAGTGGGGAAGCTTGAGGACGCGTTAAGGAGCAGGTTCGTGAAGCATCTTGAGTCTTATGGGTATAGACGAGTCGTTCAGGTGGTTTCTCAGGCAGTGAAGATGGGTTGCGATGTGGCGAGGGGTTGGTTGATGGACGCCTCGTTCGCGTGGTATCTTACAGCGCAGAATCTGAATCAACCAATGGGTTATCGAACTCCTTGAAGAATAGATCTGTTTCAGGGGATAGCTCCTTGGGAGTTATCCGGTTATCCAGGGCTGGCTGGAGACTAGTCGTTGCCTCGTTTGTGGTGTTCCTGCTAGGCTTGATTGTGTCTGATTACTTCATGATGATGCTAGGCGTCTCGGCGGCAGGGTTCCTCGTGTACAGGTACCTCGTTATGAAGAAGGAGCTGGAGGACATTCCGGGATTGGTGTCCTTCTCCCCCGGTGCGGTTGAATCCTCTTTCACCGCTGGGGAGGAGTATGAGTCTAGTTTAGAGGTAGAGTCAAGTTTCCATCGATCCTTCGAAGTTTCAACATCAGTAGGGGATTTGACTCCTATCCGGGTTGGTGAAGGTAGACAGAAGTTGATGTACCGTTTTAAGCCGGAGCTGTCAGGCACGTATAATGTTGATAACGTTGAGGCCAAGGTCACTGGTGAGTACGGTCTGTTTGAGGGGGAGGCGGTTCTGGGGTTTGAGGCAGGGTTCGTGGTTTATCCGAGGGTGGTGTCTGCGGCGGTCTCGGCTTTGGAGTTTCTTGAGGGTGCTGGTATTCTTGGGGGTGGTGAGGGCTACTCTTTGGCGAGGGGCCGGGGCTTGGAGTACTTGGAGTCCAGGGAGTATGTTCCGGGGGACACTGCTCGTCAGATCGATTGGAAGGCGTATGCGCGGTTGGGGCGGCTTATTGTGAAGGAGTTTCACCGGGATGAATCGGGGAGTATTCATGTGGTGTATGAGTCGTCGGCGCCTGACCCTGTGTCTGGTGACGTGTTGTCGGCTTGTTTCCTTAGGGCTGTGCTTAGCTATGCTGAGGCTGGGTGGGTAATCGGTGTATCTGTGCTGGATGGTGGCGAGATTGTTATGCATCACGGTGAGATGCATCCATCTTTGGCGGTGGGGGTGGCGCTCAGGCATGTGTTTGGTAGGCGAGAGGCGTCACTGAAGGAGCTGTACATGGTGCTGGACCCTGTTTATCGTCCTCGCTTGGAGAGGATTCTGGGTGATGATTCGCTTAGTGGTGGTGTGGGTGAAGTGGCGTCTGGTTTGTATGGCCACAGGTATAGTGGGGTTCTTTACTTGACTTCGCTGGTGGATGATCCAGCGCATCTATTGGAGGTGGGGCATGTGGCTTCCTCGTTGGGTACTCGGATGATTGTGCTTGAGCCGTGTAGGCCTTGGGCGTACAGCGGTGGCTTGGAGATGGCTGTGAGGCAGTGGCGGCATTATGATAAGGTAAACCGGGGGTTAGCCAGGATGGGTGTAGGTGTGGCGGTGACTCTTGAGGAGGCTAACGGTAAGCTTGTTGAGGCTGTGCCAGTGATGAGGATGCGATGAACCCCAGAATACTCGCGTTTGTTGTTTTAATCTTGGCGTTGTCTGTGGCTCCTGTCAGTGGGTTGGGGGAGCATGATGTTTTACTGAAGAGGGCTTTCAACGCTGTAGCCATGGCTGAGGACGCGGGAGGAGACGTTGCGTCACTGCTGGTTGACATAAACATGGCGCTTGAGTTCATACGAGCTGGCGGAGTGGAGAACATTGCCGAGGCTGAGAGAATACTTGAAGCCGTAATACTGGAGGCGGGCAAGGCCCGGGATGCTGGGGTTCGGCATGGAAACATAGCTGCAGCGAAGGCTATCCTTGTTGTCTCTGTGTTGGTTGCGTTGTCGGCGTTGACTTGGAGGTATGGCTCCAGGGTGTTCTGGAAGGCTTGGCTTGTTACTAAGCGTGGGTGGGTGGTGGAGAATTGATCGATGAGGATGTGAAGACGGTGGTCATCGGCGTCTTGTTGGTTATGGCTGGGTTCACTGTTTTTCAGGCTTTCTTTGCGGATAGGGTGGTTGAGCCTTTCAGTGAGTTGGGGATTCTGGGGCCATTTATGAAGATTGGGGATTATCCTCGGGAGTTGGTGGTGGGTGAGACGTTTGATCTTTATCTCTATTTGGGGAACCATATGGGGGCTCCTCAGTATTACCGGGTTTTTGTTAAGCTGGGTGACCGTGGGTTGAATGTGAGCGACACTGAGCCTTATGGTGCGCCTGTGTTGACTTACTTTGAGGCGGTGCTGGGGGACAAGATGAACGTGACGCTTCCCATAGTGTTGAGTGTGCCTGAGGCTGGGGTTAACCGGCGGCTGGTGTTTGAGATGCACCGGTACGACTTGGAGGCGGGGGAGTGGAGTTATCACTACAGGTGGAATCAGCTGTGGCTGAACGTGACGGAGACAGGGTGATGTCAGAGTCTTTGGGTTGGCGTGAGAGGCTGCGTGGGTTACTTGACTCGGAGGAATCTGAGGAGCCGGAGCATGTTGAGGAGTCGGAGTTTGTGGTCAGTGAGGCTGCCCTTGGGGTTGTTATGGAGTGCCGGGGAGAGCCAGTTGAAGATGTCGTTGAGGCGCTTTCTTCGTTGCCTGACTCTGGTTTTGTTGAGGCATCCCGGGTTGTTTACCAGTTGGTGAATGAGGGGGAGCTAAGGCTAAGGGACCCTGATCCGCCGGGTGATATCCCGTCGTATCTGTTTAGCTGGTATAGTCTGTGGTTTTGGGTTGTTTTGGGGTTTTTGGTGGTGGTTTCGTTGTCTGTGTTTGTGTTGCCTCAGGTGTCTCCTTGGGTTTATTTGCGGTATGTGGGGGGGGCGGTGTATGTGTTGTATGTGCCTGGGGCGGTGTTTATTGAGATGTTGTATCCGAAGCGGGTTGAGCTTGAGGATTTGGAGCGTTTCGCTTTGGGTGTGGGGCTGAGTTTGGCTATTGTGCCTTTGGTTGGTTTGGTGTTGAATTATACTCCTTGGGGTATCAGGTTGAACCCCATCTATGTGGGGTTGAGCATGCTTACGATCGTGTTTGGGGGTGCCGGTGTTTATCGGAAGTATCAGTATTTTAGGCTGGGGTTGGAGGCGGATAGATGACTCGTTTGCTGGATGTCGAGTTAGATGGATACAGGGGAGCAGGATTCGTGTTCCTGGTCTTCGGCGTGGTTTTCGGTGGGTACACTTTTTTGGTGATCTCTGACCCTCTATATGTTTCATTGGGGTTGGCGTGCGTCATTTTGGGGGCTACGATTCTGCTGGTGCCGGATAACCCTGTGCCTCGGGACTCTGTGAGGGCGTTGGTGGAGGGAGCTACGGTTAACATTGAGGCGTTGCTTGAGGAGCTTGATGTGCAGAGTCACGCGTTTTATTTGCCCCCTCGGGAGGGGCGAGTCTACTGTTATCTTCCATTGTCTGAAGGGTTTGATCCCGGTAACCTTGACCGTGTGATGGCGGCTCCGTTGCGGGTCGTCACTGAAGCCGGGGGGTCTCGGGGTGTGTTTGTGTTTCCTCCGGGTTCGGAGGTTGTCAGGTTGTCGATGCTCATGGAGGAGTCTGGGGTGGAGGATGCGTTGAGTTACGTGTTGGTGGATTACTTGGAGGCCGTGGACGGCTTGAAGGCGGTGGAAACAGGGGGCAACGTGGTAGTTGAGATCACTAGACCCTTGATGCAGACAGAGTTTCCGCGGTATAATGATTCCATGGGCTCGCTGGTGACTAGTATCGCGGGCTGCGTGGTTTCCTGGGTCTTGGGTAAGCCGGTTGAGTTCATAGGTGAAGATGTGCTGGGTGACGTTGTGACTGCTAGGTTCAGGGTTTATGGTGGATAAGCAGAAGCAGTACCTTGTGACGCTTAGCTTGATGCTTGTGTCTGTTTCTGTGGGGTTAGGTTCCCTCGGTGAGGCTCGTCTGGAGGTTTACTATAGCCTCATGACTGTGTGTTATTTCGCTGCTTCGGCGCTGTTTAGGCCTCGGCGTCGGTGGTTTGATGTTGTGGGTGGGTCTCTGTTTCTGGGGTTTTGTTACATTGTTTTGGTGAAGGTATTGGAGATCATAGGGTGATGAAGAGGGCTCTGTTTGTGTTGGTGTTTTTCTTTTCGGTGAGTCACGTTGTTTTGGGTGATGTGCCGAGGCACGTTGATCCTGCAGGGTTGTCTTTGGAGAATCCGGACGCTGAGATGCTGTACTCGTTGATTGGTCAGGTATATGACTTGGCGTTGTTGGGTGATTTCAACTTCTCTAAAACGATCATTGATCAGCTGTACAGTGTGACTGGGTCTAGTGAGCTTGACTCACTGTTATTGGAGTACGCTGGTGAACTTGAGGTTCATGTTAACACGAACGAGGAGCTTGAGCAGAGGATGAATAAGATTCTGGAGACGGTTCAGTCACCCATGATTCAGGAGGTGTTTGAGTATCTTAAGGCGATAGGTAGGCCTCTATCCGGTGCGCATATCACTTTAGGTAAGCTTGGGAGTCATACGGAGCAGCTTGGTGAGATGCTTGCCTCGGAGCCCGTGGAACTTTTTGAGGATCTGTCTTTGTACGCTGTTTATCTTGAGAACCTTGAAACCATGATTGAGGATCTTGAGTTGTTTCTTGAAGAGGGGGTGATCAGTGATACTCTCAGGGAGTACGCGGAGGAGGTTATCGGGTTAGCGATTGGAGATATCCCTGATATCAGTGAGATGCAGGTTCCGTCTCTGGAGTTCTGGTTAAACGTATCTGAGGCACAGGATGGGTCTAGTGTTCTGGTTGAGGGCGTGTTGGCTACGGGTTCAGGTGGCCTCGCTGATAAGAAGGTTAGATTAATCTTTGATGATCGGGTTGTATCTGAGGTTACCACGGGTTCTGACGGTGGATTCGTGGAGCATGTTGTTGTTCCGGGTATCTATGAGCCGTGGGTAGAGGTGCATGTCGAGTATTTCCCGGCAGACGAGGATTTGTTCAAGTATCTGCCCGCGATATCTGGTCGATATAACTTGACGTTGCTGTTCTATACCCCTGTGATCATTGTTTCAGAGCTTCAACCTGTTTTCCCAGGAAAGACGTTCAGTGTTGAAGGCACCCTGTCTCATGATGGTGTAGCTCTACAGGGGCATGGTGTCCGTGGTGTTCTGTTGGGTGGTAAATCGTTAGCTACAACTGACTTTGATGGAAAGTTCCAGTTGGAGTTCATTGTTGACGGTGAAGTTGAGGAGCAGATGACAGAGTTACTCGTTAGAACTATCCCTTCAGGCCCATATGGTCCAGCTTCTTTGAAGGTACCGGTGGAGGTGACGCGGTTACCCGTTGATCTGGGTCTGCATTTCGGTGATTGGGTCTTGTCTGGAGCTAGTGTTCATGTCTCTGGACAGGTTTCATCTTCGTCTCTGCCTCTCGCGGATGCGGTGGTGATTGTTTCGGGGGAGCTTGGTGTATCAACTGTGTCCACGGATGAGTATGGAATGTTCAGTGCTTCGTTGGGCACACAGTTGACTATTCCCACCTCGACACAGGGATTCGTGGTCTCTGTTTACCCTGTGGAGCCCTGGGTTGCGTCAAGGTCTGTGGTTTGTCAAGTGAGAGTAGTGAACTTGTTGTCGTTTCTCACGGTGCCAGTTGTGGTTGGCTCCGTTACTTTTCTTTATCGAAGGCGTCGTGGTGAAGAAGAGCGTGATGAGCCGAAACCTTTGGAGCTGGTGATTCCTGAACCTATGGAAGCTTCAGTGGAGTCGATGGTTGTTTCTGATTATTACAGGGTTGCCGTTGAGCTTGTGGCTAGGGTTACTGGGATAGGTTTGGCTCCGAGTCACACCGTAAGGGAGTATGTTGTCATGGTCAGGGGTGGGCTCGGTGAAGCTCTGTCAGGTGTTTTCAGTGAGCTGAGTGACGTGTATGAGCGATGGTTATATGGTAGACCGGAGAATCGGCTAGGGGACATGGTTAAGAAACTGTATAGGCGTTTTTTGGGAGCGTCCAGCGATGAGAGCTAAGTATCTTCTTGTATTCGGGTTGGCTGTGTCTTTCACGGCTGTGGTTGGGGTTACGTTGCTTTACCCTGTTTTCGATGATCTCTGGGTGGAGAACCCATACTGGAACGGGTTATCCACGGTTTACCTTAGGTATCATCCGGTTAGAGTGAATGACCTGTCGAAGGTTATGGATTATAACCCGGTTAACAGCACGTTAATGATCATTGGGCCTTCGAGACATTTCACAGAGGAGGAAAAGAACCATATTGAGGGTTACCTGATGCGGGGGGGAAGCGTTGTCCTCGCAGATGATTTCGGCACAGGCAACGAGTTGTTAGAGCTTCTCGGCGTCGATGTTAGGTTCAATGGCTCTGTTCTTCTTGATCGTTTGATGAATGATGGGAGTTATCAGCTACCATTGGTCACGGACGCTAGGATGGCAGGTGGTTCCATTGTTTTGAATTATCCTACTGTGCTTCAGAACGTGGGGGGTTTGGAGGTTGTTGCTTTTAGCTCGGGTTTTAGTTATCTCTCGGAGTCTATTGCCTATCCGGATGCTGGGTCGCGGTTTGGGTCGTTTCCTGTTTTGGGTAGGCTTGTTGTTGGGGAGGGTGAGCTGGTTCTTCTTTCTGATAGCAGTGTGTTCATTAATGGTATGATTGGTAAATCTGGTAATGAGGGGTTGCTTGATGGGTTGGTTAGGGGGGTGCTTCTCATTGATGAGAGTCATTCGTCTCCCTCTGTTTTATCCAGCTTGAGGATGGTCTATGTGAATGTCTTTGGGTTGATCTCGGTGGCTGAGGTAAGATACATTTTCTCGTTCGCTGTAGTCTATTTGATCTTTAAGATGGATTTAGGTGCTGAGAAAACGGGTGTGGTGGTTGATGAGGTGGAGGAAGTTTTAAAGCGGTACCCGGAATGGGATAGGGAGCAGTTAAGGTGGCTTCAGGGGCAGCGGAGGAAGAATAGTGGATATCAGTGAAGTTCAGGACCAATTAGTCGCGGTGAAGAGGGAGGTTGGTAAGGTTGTGGTGGGGTTCGAGGACACCATCGATATCTTGCTCGCTGTTTTGCTCAGCGGGGGTCACGTGCTTCTTGAGGGTCCTCCGGGGATAGGGAAGACTACGTTAGCTCGTTCTTTCGCAGAGTCCATCGGTGGTAAGTTTAACAGGGTGCAGATGACTCCGGATCTTTTGCCGGCTGATGTGCTTGGTGTGAATGTTTTTAATCAGAGGGATGGTTCTTGGACGTTGCGGAAGGGGCCTGTTTTTGCGAATGTGTTGCTGGTGGATGAGCTTAACAGGGCTAGTCCTAAGGTGCAGTCGGCTTTTCTGGAGGTGATGCAGGAGCGGCAGGTTACGATTGAGGGTGAGACTCTTCACCTTGATGAGCCTTTTATGGTGTTGGCTACTCAGGTGCCTAACGTTGGTTCGGGGACTTATGTTTTGAGTGATGTTCAGCTTGATAGGTTTGGGTTTAAGCTGGATCTTGGTTATCCTGATGGTTCTGTGGAGTTACGGGTGATTGAGGATATTGACTTGATTGAGGACTCAGATGTGAAGGCGGTTGTCTCCAGTGAGTCAGTGGTGGAGCTGAGTGAGCGAACCCGGGAGGTGTTTGTTCATGATAGGGTCCGGCGGTATATTGTTGATTTGGTGTTGTGGCTTAGAGGTAACCCTGCGGTGTTGATTGGTCCTAGTACTAGGGCTTCTATTTGGTTGTTGAAGGGGTCTAGGGCTCTTGCTTTGATTAGGGGCAGGGATTATGTGGTTCCGGATGATGTTAAGCATTTGTCGTTGAGTGTGCTTTCTCATCGTGTTGAGTTGACTTCGATGGCTAGGGCTGAGAGTGTTACTGCTGGTCAATTGATCAGGGATGCTTTGGGCTGTGTTGCTGTGCCGAAAGAAGTGGAGCCTGTTGTTAGTCGATAAGGGTTTGTGTTTCTATGTATAAGGATCGTAGGGTTGCTGTTGTGGTTCCTGCTTATAATGAGGAGGTTTTGATTAGGCCTACTTTGGAGACTATTCCTGATTATATTGATGTTGTGTATGCTGTTGATGATGGATCAAAAGATGATACGTTTAATGTAATCGAGGAGATTGCCTCACATGATCCTAGGATTAAGATTATTCGACATGAGGAGAATAGAGGTGTTGGTGCGGCGATTGTCTGTGGGTATAAGCGGTGTGTTGAGGATGATGTTGATATCGCTGTGGTTATGGCTGGGGATCATCAGATGGACCCGCAGTATATTCCGAGGCTGCTTGATCCAATTGTGAGTGGTGAGGTTGATTATACTAAGGGTAATCGTTTGATTGGTAAGGATTATCGTGAGGGTATGAGCAGGTGGCGGTTTTTAGGTAATACTATTCTTACTTTTTTAACGAAACTTTCTTCTGGTTACTGGAAGATCATGGATCCTCAGAATGGGTATACAGCTATTTCTCGGAAGGTTTTGGAGACTATTGAGCTGGATGATGTGTATACCTATTACGGTTATTGTAATGATATTCTGGTTAAGCTGAATGTGTATGGATTTAGGGTTAGAGATGTGAGTATTCCAGCTAGGTATGGGAACGAGAAATCGAAGATAAGATATGGATCCTATATTTTGAAGGTATCTGGTATGTTGCTACGTAACTTTTTCTGGAGGCTTAAATTCAAGTACCTAATTTTAAGCTTTAATCCATTGGTGTTTTTCTACTTATTTGGAATGATCTTGACACCTATTGGGTTCATTTTGGGAGTATGGTCAATCTATCTATGGGTTTATTTTGGGGCTAGCTTGTTTATTCGTGCAACACTGTCAACGCTTATCTTTATTATAGGATTACAGTTCCTGTTTTTTGCTATGCTGTATGATATGCAATCTCAACAGTAGTATATTGATAAAATGGATCCAAAACTATTTTTAACATTTGATGTTGAAGATTGGTACCATATTCCTTCTGTAACTGGATCACCATTTTCTATCTACGAAGACTCTACTGTTTTTTTTCAAAAGTGGAAACAAAGGTATGATTATTTATCGAAGCCCACAATCAGGCTTTTAGATTTATTAGATAAACAGAATATTTCGTCAACATTTTTCGTCGTAGCAGATATTATATCAAGTTATCCTGGTCTTGTTGAGGAAATCCATTCTAGGGGTCATGAGATTGCTTGTCATGGTTTGGATCACTCATGTAAAATACATCCGAAAACAAATGAACCTTTACTATCTCTTTCTGATTTTTCTTTGCGTACCTCTCTGGCGAAATCTATGCTTGAAGATATAACTGGAGAACCGGTTTTTGGTTATAGAGCTCCCAGTGGATACTATTCGGAAAATATGATTTCAGAATTACCAAAACTTGGTTTCAAGTACGATTCATCAATCATGTATAATAGTATACTGAAAAAATCTAGAATATCGAATTCAGTACCATCTTCGAATCCGTACTTTCTTTCACATGATGATTCTTTTATGGAGTTCCCTCTATCTTACTGGAAAATTGGGTCTTTTTATTTTCCGACTTCTGGCGGACCCTGGTTGAGATTCTTGGGGTCAAACTTAATGATTAGAGGTATAACTCAAACCTTACGTACTGGTGACGCAGTTTTTTATCTTCATCCTTTAGATCTTTCAGTTGAAAAATTCCCATCAATTGGCAATAATCGTCCTTTTTATTGGGCAATAAAAGGAAAACTGATTGAAAAACGATTGCTTCACATAATTGAGACAATGAATAAAAATGAAGTTGAGATTTCTACTATTAGAAAATATTTATCCTCATATGTTTGATAGTCATGAATGAAATGAATAGTTCTATCAAGAAAAAGCCTGCTAGTTATACAAAGATTCAACCTATTTCTAAGCGTTTGAGCGAAAATGCTAAGGCTCAAGGATATTCTGGCCCTTTTGCTGCTATTCGATACGGACTTGTTTTTCTAAGAAATTATTATTTCAATCTTTTGGCAAATTTTATGCCCTATTCAGGATTAAGAGTTATATTTCATCGAGCAAGAGGTGTAAGAATCGGGGAGAACGTACTAATCGGTCAGAATGTATTGATTGATAATACTAACCCTCACTTGGTCTCAATTGGAAATCGTGTTTCTTTAGCAGGTAATAATGTTATATTGACTCATTCTCGACCTCTTGTTTATCATAAAAAATGGTTTGATTCTTACCTTGCACCTGTAGTAATCGAAGATGATGTTTGGATTACTGTCGGGGTTACAATCTTAGCGGGGGTAAGAATTGGTCGAGGAAGTGTTATTGCGGCATACTCCTTAGTTTCCAAAGATATCCCACCCAACTGTCTAGCTGCTGGTATTCCTGCTAAAGTAATTAAAAAACTAGAATAAAAATTATCATATTACTTTTGCTTGACTAATATTAAGATGGAATATAAGCATAATAAATATGTCACTCTATTAAAAAAGATCATTGTCATAACAGAATTACAGAACATTGAATACATTTATTCAAAATGACCATTAAAAACACTCTTCTTTATTTGAAACATTATAAAACACAACTTCTTATTTTATGTATTTTTTTGATGGGTTTTATTATTGTTATCTTATCTTATTATAATGATATAGGTCAATATGGTATGGGGTTGGCTTTTATGTTT
>JAOZHP010000114.1 GCA_026014815.1 Candidatus Bathyarchaeota archaeon | reverse complement strand
GCTATGTCAAGGACATATACGTGATGCCGTGGAAGGGAGGCGAGGCAAGGAAGGTCACGGGAGGAACCCACCAGATAAACGGAGTCAGCTGGTCGAAGCACGGAGTCGCTTACCTAGGCCACGACTTCCACGCTCAGGGAGCCACCAACACGGATATCTGGGTCAAGGAGACCCTCGACTCGAAGCCCGAAAACATCACCGAGGGATTCGACAGAGGCATAGGCAGAGGCATTGGAAGCGACCTCCGGTTCTCTACGCCCGGGCCAGGAGCCGTCTGGGGACCAGATGGTATCTATATCTATTTCCTCACAGGGGACGTTCCCCACAGTAACATCTACAGGATCAACACGCAGACCAGTGAGGTTGAGCAGTTAACCTCCGAGGTAACCGTAGACGGATTCAGCTACTCGAAGGACTTCAAGGTGCTCAGCTACAACGCCATGACAGCGGTGGAGCCATGCGAGCTATACGTGGACGATGGAGAAGTCAAGAAAGTCACAAAACTGAATCAGAGGCACCTAAAGAAACTGAACCTGAGCACACCGGAAATGTACATCTGGACCAACGAGCAAGGAGACAAAATCCACGGCTGGGTAATCAAGCCACAAGACTATGTCGAAGGCGAAAAATATCCCACCATTCTCCAGATCCATGGAGGACCGTTGGGCATCTACGGGGAAGGCATCTATCAGGAGTTCCAGTTACTAGCCTCGGCGGGGTACTGTGTCATCTACACGAATCCACGTGGAAGCGCGGGGTACGGCGAGGAGTATGGGGCAACCCTGAACGGCAGACACGGCACAGTGGACTACAAGGACATAATGGATTTCACCAAGGACGCGATGGAACGATTTCCCTTCATCGATGGTGACCGCCTCGGGGTGACAGGCGGTAGCTACGGGGGCTACCTGACTAACTGGATAATCACCCAAACGGACATGTTCAAGGCCGCTGTGACATGCAGAAGCACCTGTAATAGGCTCAGCCATCACGGTTACAGCGACTTTGGGTTCAACCATGGCCCCTCAGGCAACATGGGGTACCCGTGGAAAGACGAGGAGAAGCTGCTAGCCCAGAGCCCGTTGAGATACGCCAAGAACATCAAGACACCTACCCTGTTCATTCACAGCGAGAACGATCTCAGGTGCACCATCCAGCAGGCCGAGGAGTTCTTCGTGGCCCTGATGGAGCTTGGTGTGGACACGGAGTTTGTCAGGTTCCCCGATGAGAGCCATGAGCTGAGCAGGAGCGGTAAGCCCAAGCACCGAGAGGAACGGTTCCAGCACATTTTGCGCTGGTTTGACGCTTACCTTAAGTAATCTATTTTACTTTTTTCAAACAGATCGTGATGAGGAAAAGTACCATCTTCTTTTATTCTCTTGGCTTGATTATTTTGGTCTACTCGTCGTTTGCTGGCAGAAACCTTTCGAACTGGTCCGAGGTCACTGAGGGCTTCATCCTTTTAATGGGCTGGCTCTTCATCTTCGTGTTCATGTACTGGCTTGATAAACAAAGCTTACTTCCATGGCGCGATTTTACAAGTTAACCCACTTTGTGTTTCATATGGGACAATTATCCTTTTTTCTATGACGTATTCGCCACATTCTTTATAACTCTGTTTTAGATGTATCTTAAAATCCAGTTAACGGTAAGGCGACTGAAGTGAAACACATCCTAAGCGACTTTGACCTATCCACCGAGGAAGTAACCAAGGTGCTCCAGATCTCACAGAAGATCAAATCAAGCCCCACGAAGTACATGAAAGCCCTCGAAGGCAAGACACTACTCATGCTCTTCGAGTTAGCTAGCCTCAGGACAAGGATCAGCTTCGAGGCAGGCATGACTCAGCTCGGCGGCCACGCAATATTCTACGGAGTAAGCGAGGGAGGGTTCAGCAGAACTGAGACCCTCGCCGACGGCGTCAAGGTGCTCAGCAGGTACGGTGACTGCCTCATGGTCAGGATTCTGAAACAAGAAGCCATGGAACAGATCGGCGCAGCAGCCACGGTGCCGGTGATCAACGGAATGACTGAAAAGTATCACCCATGCCAGAACCTCGCTGACATGATGACCATCCAAGAGAAGAAAGGGAACCTAGAGGGACTAAAGATCGCTTACGTGGGTGACGGAGGCTGTAACACCGCCGCATCAACCATCATCGGGTGCACATCCATGGGTATGAACGTCTCAATAGTGTGCCCCGACAAGCCCGAGTACAGTCCAGCCCCGGAGTTACTGGAGAAGGTGAAGGACAACAAGGGCACAGTCACTGTGACACATGACCCATCGGAGGGAGTAAAGGACGCTGACGTCATCTACACTGATGTATGGGTTAGCGCTGGGATGGAGGCGGAGAAGGAGGCGAGGCTGAAATTATTCCAGCCGTACCAAGTGAACATGGATCTGGTGAAGAAGGCGAAGCAGGACTGCATCGTTATGCACTGTCTGCCGGCTCACAGGGAGGAAGAGCTGACCAGCGAGGTCATGGACTCGTCTCAATCCGTGGTTGTTGACCAGGCCGAGAACAGGATGCACGTACAGAAAGGGCTCCTTTACTGGCTCCTTAAGTGAGCCTCCAAAGGCTTTTATCGACTGGAACCCCCACGGTTCCCGTTGCATTTTGATTCTCCTCGATCCATCGAAGTGTCAGGGCTGCCGTATCTGTGAGGCTGCTTGCGGCTTTCACCACTCAGGCCACAAAGAGTTCAATCCAGCGTTGTCAAGCACACATATCAGCAGAGACAACGACACTGCCCACATTACGATGAACGTGGACTCATCCTGTGACCTCTGCGTCGGCGAGAAGACACCGCTATGCGTCAAATACTGCGCCTATGGAGCGAGGGAAGTGAAGCGATGACTCACTCAGGGTACGCCGGCAAGATACTCAGAGTAGACCTCACAGAGGGAAGGCTCTGGACTGAACCCACCAAGAAGTATAGCAACGACTGGATAGGCGGACGAGGAATCAACGACTGGATTCTATTCAACGAATTGAGACCAGAGACAGGGCCACTGGACCCAGAGAACATGCTTCTATTCGGCGTCGGCTCCCTCGTGGGCACGTTATCACCCTTCTGTTGCAGGGTGAGTGTGGACACCAAGAACGTGTTCAACGGCGGCGTAGGCTCCGCAAACTGCGGCGGTCACTTCGGCGCCGAGATGAAGTACGCTGGTTACGACAATCTAGTTATCACTGGGCGTTCCCCTGAACCCGTTTACCTGTGGCTAAACGACGGAGAAGCTGAGCTACGGGACGCAGAAAAGCTGTGGGGAACCACCACTTGGGACACGGAGCGTTCCATCAGGCAGATGCATGGTGACAACGAGGTGAGAGTAATCGGAATAGGTCAGGCTGGCGAGAACTTGGTGAAATCCGCCTGCATTATGAGCGACAGAGCGAAAGCAGCCGGAGGCTCAGGCGTCGGCGCCGTCATGGGCAGCAAGAACCTAAAAGCAGTAGCGGCTAGAGGCAGTCAGCCCATAAGTGTCGCTCACCCTGAGCGATTCATCGATGCGGTTGACGAGGTGAGGGCCAAGATAGAGACTTTCCCCAAAGCCAAGCTGTACAGGGAGGACGGTTATTATGGTGTCGAGAGCTACTACGGGAGCCCCGCGTGGGAGGCAGGATTCAGGCCCGTCAGGAATGGGCAGGACGACTACTGGGACCCCGAGAAGATCAAGCGAGTCGCAGGTGACACCATCAAACCCTACAGAAAGAAGATACTAGCATGCTACGGGTGCCCCGTTGGCTGCATGCCTTGGATGAAGATACCTGACGGTCCCTACGAGGTCGAGGGAGAGGGCTGGTGGAACAACAGCAGTAACAGCTTCTGCACTCGCGTAGACGTAGATAACCCTGAGGCGGCCATCAAGGCACACCTTAGGACAAACCAACTGGGCTTGGACGGTGACAACGCATCTGTGGTGATCGCGTGGGCTTTCGAGGCATACGAAAAGGGGCTCCTCACAGTGAAGGACACTGATGGACTAGAGTTGACGTGGGGAAACCATGATGCCATGCTTACGCTCATAGACAAGCTGGCGTACAGGGAGGGCTTCGGTGATTTCCTCGCGGACGGCGTGAAGGCAGCAGCGGAGAAGCTGGGAGGAGGCTCCGAGGACTATGCGCTACATATCAGAGGTCAGGACGCCGTGGACGGCATCAGGATAAGCAAGGGCTGGGGCTTCGGCGTAGTCACCAGTCAGGCGCATGGACGACACCTCAGAGGAGCGGTTCACAGCTTCAGCCCCGACAAGTTCCTGAGCTGGGACGATGTGCCCTATAATGTGCATATGCAGGAGCAGTTCAAGGCCATCCTTGACAGCACAGGAACATGCCTCTACAACAATGGGCTCTTGAGCTGGGAGACGCGGATTGAACCCTCGTCGTCCCGTTACATCGTGGAGCTTAACGTTGCCCTGACTGGCATGGATTACGGCGTTGACGGATACATGAAGATTGGACGCAGGATACATAACCTTGAGAAAGCGTTCAACACCCTCCACTGCGGCTTCACACGGAAGGACGATTACCCTCCCAAGCGTTACTGGGAGGAGCCCGTAAAGAGTGGACCTTACAAGGGTGAGCACCTGGATCACGAGACCTGGGACAGGATGCTTGAACAGTACTATGAGCTTCACGGATGGGACCCAGAGACTGGGCTCCAAACACGTGAGGGCTTGGAGGAACTGGGTTTAGGGTCTGTAGCCGATAAATTGAGGGCGGCTGGACTGGTTTCCTAAGCCAAGTCTTAACTTTTCATAGAACCTTTTTTCTTTGATAGTCATGGCGAAGCGTAAGATCAGGGTAAAGGATCTTCGCGGTTTCAAGTTTGTTTCAGACCCGCAGATTAGCCCCGATGGAGACCGGGTTGCTTTTGTTCTCAGCGAGATAGACTACGATGAGGACAAGTACCTACGTCACATCTGGTTGGCTGACGTTGATTCAGGTGAGTTACGGCAGTTCACTCACGGACCGGGCTCGGATACATACCCGAGGTGGAGCCCGGACGGCGAGAAGATGCTGTTCTTGAGCAAAGGCAGGGACCCCGAGGCCAAGACCCAGCTTTTCACGATTAACCTGAGTGGAGGAGAGGCCCAGTTAGTAGCGGAGACGGAAGAAGGCGTGTCGAAGCCAGCGTGGGCACCCGACAGCAGGAGCATCCTATTTCTGAGCAAGGTTTGGACCGAGAAGAAGCCTGAGGACACCGATGTGAAGGTGATCAAACGCATCAGATACAAGTTCAACGCTGTTGGATTCTTCATGGGCCGCAGGACTCATCTGTTCACGGTGAGGCAGGGGAAAAAATATCGGCAACTGACTAAAGGCGAGTATGACGTTGAGACGGCGGCGTGGAGCCCGAAGGGTGATGAGATCGCTTTCATCACCAACATGGAACCTGACGCTGACACTAGCCGGGTCAGGGACATCTACAAGGTGCCGTTCCTAGGCGGTGACACTGTCAAGGTCACGGAGAGCGACCACTCTATCGTTGAAGTCTCTTACTCCCCTGATGGGTCAGCCATCGTCTTCATCGGTAACGATCAACCCGAGGAGCTGGCGGTAGACCATGATCTCTACATGATGCCTGCTAACGGAGGGGACAAGATATGCCTCACAAGGAGCTTCGACAGGAGCCTCATGATGGGGATCGGCTCAGACCTCAGGGTCAGCACCCCCAACCCCGGCGCTGTATGGAGTAAGGACGGTGATAGCCTGTACTTCCTCACCTCCGACACCCCGTACTGTAACGTTTACCGCGTAGGATTAATGACAGGCAAAGTCGAGACGGTGATCAAGGATAAGACGGTGGACGGGTTCAGCGTCAGTGACGACGGTAAGATAGCGTTCAATGCAATGTCAGCCACAGCGCCATGTGAGTTGTACATTCTTGACGGAGAAGAGAAGAAGCTGAGCGGCTTCAACGATAAGCTCCTGAATGGTCTGGACCTCGTTGAGCCTGAGCACTTTATCTTCACCAACAGGCTGGGACGCGTCGTGGACGGCTGGATCATCAAGCCTGTGGGCTGGGAGCCCGATGAGACATATCCATGTATCCTTGAGATGCATGGAGGTCCACGCGGTGTCTACGGTGACGGCATCTTTCAGGAGTTCCACCTGCTCAGCGCCGAGGGATATGCGGTCATCTACACTAACCCCCGTGGGAGCGCAGGCTACGAGGAGCCTTACGCTCAGGCGGTGATGCGGCACTACGGTCAGGTGGACTATGAGGACTTGATGGATTTCACCCTTGAGACCTTGAGCACGTACCAGTGGATAGACCATAAACGGCTAGGCCTCACTGGTGGTAGCTACGGTGGCTACACCACCAACTGGATCATATCTCAGACGGATAGATTCAAGGCAGCGGTGACATGCAGGAGCATCTGTAACTGGGTAAGCAAGTTCGGCGTAAGCGACATCGGTTTCATGCAACCTGAGAGTATCAGCGGCGAGAAGACATACTGGGGCCCAGCCATCACTGAGCAGCTAAAGCACAGTCCAATCTACTACGTGGACAACGTGAAGACGCCGTGCCTCATAATCCACAGCGAGAAAGACTATAGGTGCCCAATGGCTGAGGCGGAGCAATGGTTCACAGCCCTAAAACTCAACGGAGTGCCGACAGAACTGATAAGGTTCCCAGACGAGAACCATGAGTTAAGCAGAAGCGGGAAACCCAAGCACCGTGAGGAGAGACTTGAACACATCCTAAGATGGTTCAAAGAGTATCTTTGAACTTTTTCTCTATATCATTTTTCCTAAAAAAAGAGAAAAGGGGTCTCATTTTTCTTCTTCGTTGACTCTTTCCAGAAGTTCTTCTTCGTCGATTGGCAGTGCAGGGGTCACGTGGTCTTCAGGCAGGTATTCTCCGAGTTCTTTCAGCGCTTCGAGGACTTTTCCTGCTACCTTTTTAGGTATCTTTGATCCTTCCTCTGATGCGGGTTTGTATTGATTTCCTGCTTTGTACGCTAAGTTGAGAGCCCATATGAGTTGGTTTCTGCATGTTGCCATTGTCTTTGTGATTAGATTTACGCAGACTTCTTTTCCGCACCCAACTTGGACCAACGCGAAGTCGGTTAAAACGTTTTTACATGAGGCGTAACCGACAACGATGTAGCATCCCGGTGGCACCTCGACCTGACCGTGAACTTTTCCTCTTCTCGGTCCTTGATGGGTCAAGGCGAAGACTCCGTGGTGGACTGCTCCGAAGTTGAGGGGCTTATAGTCTGCTGTCAGTATGACTACTCTGAAGTTGTGTCCTGAGCTCTGGTATGGTAGAAGTGGATGATAGGGGTCCCTGATCCAGAAATTTAGTTTTGACATACCCATTTCTGTCACCTAATGGCGTGATATTCAGTTATATATGAAAGATATAACCGGGCTATGTTACCCGACTTGAAGGTTGAGGGTGACATCGATTCATCGTTTACTTCATAATCTTGCGTTCAAGCCGCCTGATGAAGACCACAACGCCAAGGAACGCTGTTAGGCTTCCGAGTGTGACAAGCCTGAACCACCATTTTATCATGCTTTTTATCGCTGGGTCGCTCATATCTAGCCCTCACACTCTTTTTCTAAACCAACTACCCGTTCTTTAGATGATTGATTTCTGACTTTTTCTTGGTTTTTCACTCTTTTTCACTACATAAAACACTGAAAAACAGGTTAAAAACCGTTTTTGAAAAGGTTTTTCTGATAAAAATACTTATCAACGAAGCCCTTTGACTGGAAAACCAGTCAAGCATGACTGTGAACCCAGTCAACGATAGGTTTAAGGTTCATCCTTAGACTCATCACTTGGTTGAATATGCCTTACTGTAAAAACTGTGGCAAAGAGGTGCAAGACGAGGACCTGTATTGCCCCAAATGCGGTACCCCTCAGAGGGAGCCCGGTGAAGAGATTATTGTAGATGAGATAACCATCCCATTCACCGAGGAAGAGACAGAGCTAGACCTCCGCATAGCAGTCTCAAGGCATCTAAGGATCAGCCCGGGAGCAGAGAAGCTAGTGGAAGGGACCATCGAGTACGATGACCCGGAGCTTAAACCACAAGTCACTACATCCGGCGGTAGGGTCACTATTTGGCAGGACGACCGGTACTTCAGGCGTCACTGGGGAGCCCCACGGAATAACTGGGACCTGAAGCTAGGCACAGAGAAGCCCTACAAGCTACGAGTCAAGACAGGAGTATCCCAAGCCGATTTTGAGCTAGGAGGACTACCCCTCATAGACGTGGACATCGAGACAGGTGTAGGCCAGAACATCGTCAGCTTCAGTGACCCCAACCCCGAAAAGATGAGGCGGCTCAAGATCAACACCAGCGTCGGTGACACCAAGCTGGACGATCTCCTCAACGCCGGGTTCACCGAGATGAGGCTAGACGGAGGAGTCGGCCAAGTCAAGATGAGCTTCACAGGAGAAAACCTGAAGGAAGATGCAAGAGTGCGGGTTGAAGGAGGAGTAGGTGGTCTAGTCATCGAGGTTAAGGAAGGATTAGCGGCCAGTTTCACCGTGAATGGTTTGACCACCGTAGGCACGCATGGAGCGATAAGGACAAGGTACAAAAACTTCGGGAAAGGAGCCTTCTACACTGACGCTTACATGGCTGAAAACGAGCCAAAACTAGAGTTCACAATAAGCTTAGGCCTGGGCGGAGTCACACTCCGCACCATTTAGCACCTAAAAGACCGAATTTATTATCACCACTTTTTCTTGGAAAATATATATTGAGTCCAACCAATACTATGATATGGCGTCTAGGTTCAGGTGCCTCCAGTGCGGTGACTGTTGCGCCAACCTAGTGACCAGCGAGTGGAGTGGATTGTCACTTTTCCCCTGGGAGATGCACCTGTTCCCAGAATCAAAGGTCATACCCTCACTGGGGTACGGTGACAGCCCAGATTCAGACCGGTTCAGGGTTTTTCTCTACAAGTATGTTAACCCCGTATGCGAAAAACTAGAGGAAAACAAGTGCACCATTCACGAGACACGGCCACTTGTATGCAGGAGCTACCCTTTCAGGTATGTCAAGGTGGGTAAAAACGAGTCCCGCTACGAGGCAGCACCGGAGTGCACAGCTATTGCACAGAAGCCGAGGGGTGAAGGATCCATATCTAAGTTCCCGGAGCTCTACTCGGCGGAGGAGATAAGTTACCACCTCACCTACTTTTACACCATGAAGGAGAAAAAATGGCAGTACGACGCTCTAAGCGAGCGATGGGTGCCCTTCAGCCCACAGAAGGGACCCCAAACCCGTTTCATCGATTAAGCATAAGGGTTAAACATGCTGCTTCCTTCAAACACTTAACCCGTCGATTCACGACGCATCCACGCAGACGGACTTCGCGGAGAACAACGATGACTCGAGGTTACCCACGCGTGGTACAGACGGGGGAGGGCCCGTGTCGGAAACACTGCAATTTGAGAGAGGTCAGCCGAGTACGGCGAAGCCGAGTCTGTGAGGCTGAAAGTTTGTTGCAGGGGACAGGGACACGTAGCCCTCAAACCCCAAAAAACAGTTACTCCGTGGGGAAACAGATGCTTCATCTATAGTTCTTTTAGAAATCAAGAAACCGCTTACCCGGGCACTCGTATCAGACTGGTGCGTTCTACTTTCACTCCAAGTATCCGAGTTTTCTCAGTCTCTCATTCACTTGTTCTATTTCCTGCTCGGTTAACTCAGACTTTGTCTTTAATCCCCACGTGATTCCATCCCACGCCCTCTCATGGAAATAATATAGAACCAGTCTTATGGAGTGAAACAGCAGGGTCACGACGGTAGTAACCGCCACGTTTTTCGTGTAAGCCCAGGTTATTACACCGAGAATGACGATTCCCATCAGTCTCCAAACAACTGATTTCACCATAGACCTTTTCCTACTCTCCATAATGACCCCTCCAACATGATCCATCAGTAAAATTATTCATCATTACCCTCACGTGACTGATTATAGACAAACCAAACGAATGTAAGATAAAACTTTGTATAGTGTCTCATGTCTCCATTTGATTAAAAAAAGGGAATTCAATGCTCCCCGGAAATAACTCGTTGCACTTAGTATCACGCAATAAAATTATGGATTAAGTTTGTTCTATATCGCTTATCAATGCAATCACTCAACTACGTCCAATGTTCTGGCTTAACGTGGACCATCCAACAAACATATGGAAGCTGCATAAGGCAGACTGCGTATACTCCAAGCCAAATGACTCAACTAGAAAAGGAGTCAACACGACGAAAGAAGAAGGCGGCTGGTTCAAGTTCAGAACACACCTTGAGGCCCATGAGTTCTACAAGAAGATAAAGCCACGGGCTGTATGGCAGCCATGCAAAATATGTAAACCCGAAGACTAGATTCCTTTACAGAATAACCGATCTGCTTGATCTCTCAATAGAACCAAAGTTATGAGCCCTATACGATCAAGACGCCAAGGATTTCTAATAATAGACCCAACAATAAAAACTCATATACAATATGTGTCAAAGGATTGCTCCCTTTTTTCTTTATACATCTATAGGATATTTTGAAACAGAAAAATTAGATATAATAGAGAAAGCAAAGACGTGCGTGAGTTAAGGATCGTTGTGAAATGGCAGGTAGTATTTTAATTATTGGTCTTGGTGATTTAGGTTTTCATATCCTTCAGTTTCTGACAAGAGTCACTGGCATCAGTACGATCATGGCCGCGGATATCGATAAAGAAATCGGATTGGTTAAGACGAGGGACGCCATATTTGGGGCATCTCAACAGGGCTTCTATCCAGATACCAGTTTTACTCCCGTCAACTTGTACGACATCGATGGGACCTCAGAGACCCTACAGGACATGAGACCTGACATAATATGCAACGTGACTACCCTGATGTCCTGGTGGGTGAGACACACCTTACCCGCCGAGACATACAAGAAACTAGCCGAGGCCGGCTCCGGTCCCTGGGTTCCCATGCATCTATCGCTGACTCACAGCCTCATGCAGGCCGTTAAAAAATCCGGCATCGACACCCGGGTCGTGAACTGCTCATTCCCCGATGGAGTCAACTCCATACTGGGCAAGGTCGGCCTAGCCCCCACCATAGGAGGAGGCAACACATCGCTCCTCGTCCCACCCATCAGGATGGTGGTAGCCGAGAAACTCCGCATCCCGCTAAGATCTGTCAGTGTATCCCTTGTAGGTTATCACTCGGTCGTTACAACGGGTATGAAAGCCCCTTACTGGATCAGGATATTCGCCGATAATAGGGATGTGACGGACATGTTTCCCAAGGATAAGCTTTCTGAGCTAGTAATGACGGCGCGAAGTAGGGGAACTGGTGCGACAGAGTGGAGCGGTCCTCCGCCTCAGCAGGCCACAGCATCTAGTTTCCTCAGGAATGTCTTGGCCATCTATTTCGATAAGAAGGAGCTATTACACGCATCTGGACCCAAAGGGCTGCCCGGAGGATACCCCGTCCGGCTATCATACGACGTTGTGGAAGTCGTTATCCCCGAAGGATTAACACTTGAGGACGCTGTCAGGATCAATGAAGACGGCGCGAAATTCGATGGAATACAGGAAATAAAGTCAGATGGAACACTGGTGTTGACAGATACTGCCGCTAAGATCATGCGAGATACTCTTGGTTATGAACGTGAAGAATACCGGTTAAGTGAAAGCACTACCATCGCGAAAGAACTTTTATCCCTCGTTAAAAAACGAAAAGTGGGTTAGAACTCTACTTCCCATTACATACAATGTAATGCCAGTAAATCTGTGTGATTTTCCCTCATTGAACATAATAATGAATATAATTAGAATAAAATTTTAGGCGGATACCCCTGTCCACCATTTATATCATTGTTCCACGTGGAACGTTGAGATTATTATGATGCATCTGGTTTCTCTATAATTATGAAATACCGCGAGGCGGTTGAGGAAGTACCTAGATAGAATGAAGGAATAGAGGGGCTATTTCTTAGCTGCCTTGAGGATAGCCTTGATGGTGTCTACGACGGTGTGGACGTCTTCGTCGTCGAGGTACTGGGGGTTGATCATGAGCTTGTCTTTGGCGTCTTTGAGCATGAAGCCGGGCTCGTAAAGGGCTTCTATGCTGGGGTCTCCGTCGCGGAGCCGTTTGGAGAGCTGTGCGCCGGTTATGCCTGTGGTTTTTGGGCCTAGCTTTATGTAGCTGACGGGTACCATGGGCTCGTCGTCTTCGATGGTGGCTTGGTGGTCTAGTCCGGCTTCGACGCCGGGGGTGTCTTTTAGCTGGTCTGTGATCCACTGGGCTTTCTTTAGCCATTTGTTGTAGGTTTTTTCTTCGTCTTCTTGGAGGTAGAGCCGTAGGGCGGTGACGAAGCCGACTATGGTTTCTCTGCTCATCTTGGAGGCTCTGCCTACGCCGTGGAAGGGGTAGGCTTGGAGGTGGGCGAGTTTGATTAGGTCTGCTCGTCCTGCGAGGATGCCGCTGTTGTTGGGGGCGCTGATGTATTTGCCTGCGCTGAATATGACGAGGTCTACGCTGGCTTGAATGTACCGTTTGAGGTTTTTTCTGGGGGGTAGCTCGGCGGCGGCGTCCACTATGACGGGGGCATCGTGGCTGTGGGCTACCTTGACTACGGTTTCGAGGGGGAGGGCGTCCGCCCCGGATCTGACGGTGAAGTAGTAGGCGGCTGTCTTGTCTTTGTTGTAGGCTTTGTTGAGTGCTTCCTCGGTGGGGTCTGCCTCGACGATCGTGCCTCCTGCGAACTCGACGGCGTGGTCGTAGACGTTGCGGTTGGTGCGTTGGACGATGAACTCGGTTCTGAGTCCCTCGGTGTGGGCGGGGAGCCGCTTGGCGATGCTGCCCCAGGTCTCAAGCTCTAGCGGGTTGTAGTTTTCTAGTTCGGTGCCTTTCATTATGCAGGCGGCCGCTGCGAGGGTTATGGCGTTGCTGGCTCCTGCCGTGGGGTGACCGGCTTCAGCGCCTGTGGCTTCGGCTATGGCTTTGCCTGCCCAGTGCTGGAGCTCGGGGATCTGTACGAAGCTCTTGGAGGCTTCCTCCATGGCTCGGTATACGCTGGGGTGTGCAATGGACCCACCTAGCCTGGTAAGGCAAGTGGCGGCGTTTATGACTCGCCGTAGCCCCAGCTTCTTGTAGGGATCTTGGATCATGTTGTGAAGTGTTTGTCCTGCGGGTTAATAACTGCTTCAAAAGAGGGCTTAAGTTTCACCAGAGGTACGAATATATCTTTTCTTGTGGTTGGGCTGTAAGGCAAGTGATAGTTGTGTCAGCGATGCTGCTGATGCACCGCAAAATGATATATCGTTTATCAACGTTTCCGACTCCACACCCCTACATCCCAGCCACCACGCCCTACAGGTAGTAGCAGACCTCGCCCAACAACAAGGCGCAGCCCTCATCATAGTAACAGTCGTCTCCCTCGCACCGCCCCAGTCCTTGTAGTCAAAAACCAACGCAACTGCGAAGTCACCTAACCGAAAAAACAAACCCCCACCCAAAAAAGAGTACAAAACCCCCAAAACCACCAAAATAATTCACGGAATAACAAGCTACAGCTACAATCCACACAAAAACAAGTTAACAAAAAACGCTTATATCCAGATACCGGGACGAAACGACGACGGATGCACCCCCTCCCCCCTAGGACCACATATACAGCGAGAAACGTCAGCGGCACCTGCCCTCAATCCTTAAAAACGATGCCTCGAATAAATGGAGTTGCGATCAAAATGGACACCGACACCCGCTTCAACCTTGTATCACGGAACCTCCAAGAGATCATCACCCGGGATGAACTCAAAAAACTACTAGAGACCAACGACAAGCCACGAGGCTACGTAGGCTTCGAGCCAAGCGGCCTCATGCACGCAGGCACAGGCCTCATCGTTGGCAGAAAGATGCAGGACTACGCTGACG
Source organism: Candidatus Bathyarchaeota archaeon (assembly GCA_026014815.1). Classification (GTDB taxonomy): domain Archaea; phylum Thermoproteota; class Bathyarchaeia; order TCS64; family TCS64; genus RBG-16-57-9. Next base: position 21,885 of record JAOZHP010000114.1, on the reverse strand, counting down.
CCGGCTTCCACTTCATAATATACCTCGCAGAGTGGCACGGCTGGATCAACAACAAGATGGGAGGAAGCCACAAGAACCTCGCCACAGCAGCCGAGTACTTCAAGGACTGCTTCACCGCCGTCGGGCTCCCCGAGGGAAAAGTCGAGTACCTATGGGCCTCAGACATCGTAGACACCAAGGACTACTGGGAGAAGGTCGTCCGCGTCATGAAAGCCACCACCTTGAGAAGAACCCTCAGATCAATGCCCATCATGGGTCGAAGCGCTGACTCCGTGAACGTCGAGTCCGCGTGGGCGCTATACCCGGCCATGCAGGCGAGCGACATCTTCCATATGGATTTAGATGTTGCGGCCGCAGGAATGGACCAGAGAAAAGTCCACATGCTAGCTAGGGAAGTCGCTCCCAAGTTAGGGGCCAAGGTGCCGGTATGCCTCCACAACCCACTGCTCCCAGGGCTTCAGCTAACCTCTGTCGAGGGAAGCTTCGATGAAAACGAGGACATCAATAAATCCATCAAACACAAAATGAGCAAGAGTGTCAACAAGGGCGCCATATGGCTCAACGACTCACCCAAGGACGTCCAAGAGAAATACCATGCAGCGTACTGCCCCGAGAAAGTCGTACAAGGCAACCCAGTACTTGACCACGCCAGACTAGCAGTGTTCCCCCACTTGGGCGAACTCAAGATCGAGCGACCAGCCAAGTTCGGCGGAGACATCGAGTTCACCAACTTCAACGAGCTAGCCGAGACCTACAGCAAAGGCGAGCTACACCCACTGGACCTCAAAAACGGCGTCGCAGCGTCCATGATAAAACTCCTGGAACCAGTTGAGAAATACTTCGAGAAGAAACCAGAAAACCTTGAGGCGATGAGGAAACTCACCATCACAAGGTAACTAGAACATTTTTTCAGCCATGTCAACGAGCCTACAGCAGTAACCCCACTCGTTGTCGTACCAGCTCAACACCTTAGCCATCTTGCCCATAGTGCGAGTCTCCAGTGCATCGAACACCGAGCTATACGGGCTGTGCACATAGTCACTTGACACCAGCGGCTCCTCACTGTACCCGAGGATATCCTTCATCAATCCCTCAGATGCCTCCTTGAACTTGGCGTTGATCTCCTCCACTGACACCTCCCTACCAAGGTTGACGACTAGGTCGACGAGAGACACATCAGGTATCGGAACCCTGAACGCTATACCGTCAAGCTTTCCCTTCAGCTCTGGGATGACCTCGGCTATCGCCTTGGTGGCCCCTGTGGTAGTGGGGATGATGTTCATCGCTCCGGCGCGTGCCCGCCTCATATCCTTCACCCGCTTATCCAGCAGCACCTGGGTATTAGTGTAGGCGTGGATCGTGGACAGGTACCCAGACTCGATGCCCCACGTATCGTTAAGCACTTTCGCTACTGGGGCGAGGCAATTGGTGGTACACGACGCGTTGGAGATGATGTCATGCTTGTCCTTGTCGTAAACGTGATCATTAACTCCCAGCACAACGGTGGCGTCGACGCCCTTACCGGGTGCACCTATGAGCACCTTGCTTGCCCCTGCCTCCAGATGCTTCGTGGCGTCCTTCCGTGCACGATACTTGTCGCTGCACTCGATGACCAGATCCACCCCCAACTCTTTCCATGGGAGGTTCTCGGCGTCGCTCTCATACAACACCCTGACCATTTTACCTTCCACGATTATGTTCTCGTCGTCCCACTCCACATGGAAGGGAGCCTTGCCGTGGACGCTGTCATACTTAAGGAGATGGCCCAGCGTCTTGGCGTCGCCCCGGTTCACCGCAACGAACTCAAGATCCGAGCCCCTCTCGAAGGCTGCCCTGAGGGCGAGGCGACCAGTCCGCCCAAACCCGTTGACTGCTACCCTTACACCCAACTATGTAACCTCAATTAGGCACCACGTGACAGATTCTTAAATCTAATTGTTCGGGAACCTTTTTATTCATTGAAGCATCAAGGGTTTACGAGCGTCTAACAAATAGATGCTTCGCATCAGAAATCACTCTCACTAGCAGGGTACGACAATGTGACAATGTCCCCCTGCAAATCAAGACGTGCATAGGCAAAGGGTCTGATTCTATCACACCCAGCAGGTCCCAAAGGATTGTAGGGACCCCTGCGGTAAGGGTGACCAAAGCGTACAGAGATGATTACAAGTGAAAGACACAGAAAAATTCGCAGGCGCAAAATACGTAATTAACGCTAGCTTCACCGTTGACGGCGTCGTCGAGAAACACGACGTGATAGGCGCTATCTTCGGTCAGACTGAGGGCCTGTTCCCCAAGGAGTTCGAGCTCCGGGAGCTACAGAAAAGTGGCAAGATCGGCAGAATCGATATCACACTAAAGTCAGCGAGAGACAAGACAAGCGGCACCATCACAGCACCTAGCAGCCTCGACAGGGCGGAGACCGCGGTTATCGCGGCGGCCATGGAGACAGTTGACCGTGTAGGTCCATGTGAGTCCAAGATAAACATTATTCAGATTGCCGACATAAGGGTCGAGAAGCGCCAGCAGATAGTAAAGAGGGCCAAGGAGCTCATGAGGAACTGGGTCGTCAAAGAAGGCCACGAGATTGAGAAACTCCTAAACGAGGTCCAGAAAGAGGACAAGAAGGTAAAGGCAGTCCACTACGGCAGGGAGAGGCTGACAGCAACCCCTGATATCTCCAGAAGCAAGGAGATCATCGTCGTGGAGGGCAGAGCCGACGTAAACAACCTCATCAAGACTGGTTTAACAGGCGTCATTGCTCTAGAGGGCGTCAAGGTGCCCAACACCATCAAGACCCTCGCGAAAAAGAAGACCATAATCGCGTTCCTTGACGGGGACCGTGGCGGAGACCTCATCCTACAGGAGTTGTTACAGGTTGCCAAGCCCAACTATGTGGCGAGGGCGCCTAGAGGCAAAGAGGTCGAGGAACTAACCCCCGAGGAGATCCACGAGGCACTGGCTAAGAAAGTCCCCATCTCGGAGATGATGGTGAGCAACGAGCTCAGCGAGTTAGCTAACGAGCTACGCGGAACACTAGAGGCAGTGATGCTGAAAGCCGACGGCAGCAACGCGGGTAGGATACCCGTAAGCGAGCTGGTGGACAAGCTCAAGGACTCTGAGGAAATCTCGGTGGTGATCTTCGACGGCATCGTTACAGGTCGCCTCATAGACACCGCTAAGGCCAAGAGCATCAACACCATAATCGGTGAACGAGTCGCAGAGGGCATACGTATCCCACGCGGCCTTGAGGTCCGGTCATTCCGGGACCTTAACTAATCTTTTTTCTTTATTTTCTAGAACGAGTTCTACGACGCAACGCAGGGTTACTGTTAACAAGGTCATTGAACACAGATGAGATATCTTCGTCGCGACCCAGCTCACGTTTCAGGTAAACGCCTGTCCTACCGACGCGGCCCCTCCTCTCCAATGTTCTCACCCTCTCGGAAACGATCTTGGTGCTGACGCCCAGAAGCCGTGCAGTTGAACCTTCCCTGCCCTGAATAGGTGACTCCATGTGGCCTGCCTCGGTTGGCTCTATGAGCATGAGGCGTTTATCCACCCCGGGGACACGGATGCCTCTCGTTAATTTTTCTTGGTTGAGTGACCCTGCGAAATTGTAGAACTCGGCCTCGTTTCCTCTTAGCTCAACGAGGGGGAAACTGTACCCCCTGTTGTCATCGGTGTAGATGTATGCCTTGGCCGCGTAGCTTGGTGTAGCCTGGATTATCAGCCGGCTCTTCGCCTTGACTCCACCTCTTTCCAGCGTCGCCTCGATCATGGTGGGTGATGGCGGTGTGGATATGAAGATGTCGATGTCGCTTGTTTTCTTGACGTCCCCTCGGGCTATACTCCCATAGACCACGGCGTTGATGTGAGCCAAGGTGAGGGGGCTCATCATATCCGCTGCCTGTGCCCTCAGTTTCTTCAGTAGCTCCCAGTGTTCTGAGCTGTAAGTGACTTCTACGGCGCTCAATCTCGCATTGTATTGGTGTGGCGGTCTCCTTATATGTTAAGCTTCATCCCTATTCCTCGGCATGGCGTCAGAACAGACCATCACTCTGGCCTTCATACTAGTTGGCTGGATCAGCTTCTACTTCCTAGCGAAGCGGTTGAAACTGGAGGAGAAGGGCTGGGAGATAACGCCATACTACGCGTTATATAAATCAACCAAGCTCAATGACCTCATCAAGCGAATAGCCAACATCAGTCCACGGTTCTGGAAGGTGTTTGGAAATATCGGCATAGCTGCAAGCGTAGGGCAGGTCAGCTTCATCACGTACGTCCTGGTGAGGAACATCTGGAACTTTATATTTGTCCCGGAGCAGGCGTCGCCCGTGCAGCCACTGATCCCTGGTGTCACCATTAGCTTCAACAGTCTACCCTGGTTCCTGCTCGGTGCAGGTATCATTATATTTACTCATGAGCTTGGCCACGGGTTGATGTGTGTCATCGAGGACGTGCCGGTCAAGTCCTCGGCGGTAATGTTCGCGGTAATCACCTTCGGCGGCGCAGTGGAGCCCGACGAGGAGGCAATGCAGCAAGCCAGCATCTGGTCCAAGATGCGAATTTACGCCATCGGCAGCATCATCAACCTAGCCACTGGGCTGCTCATGATACCCATCTTCATAATGTTCGGGCGTATCCTTCCTGTGCCGTTAATGGTCTTCTTTAACTGGATCTACTTTGTGGCCATCAACTTGGCCATGATGAACATGCTTCCTATAGGTCCATTGGACGGTGGGCAGATGTGGCGGGAGTTCACCGCTCGGTTCGATGGAGGACAACTGCTTCAGAAAACCGCGACATATGGGTTCATCGCGATAATATTGTGTAATATTGGATTGAGTCTTGCAAAGTTCGGGTTAGTACCTATCTAATCGGGGTCTGACTTCCTTGACGAGCTTGTTCGTGTATTTGTTTGTAATGTCTGGTTACGCACAACGTTTTTACCGGACGTAGAAGAGGAATAGTTGCAGCGGTAGGTAGGACCGGGGAGCTAGCCCTGCCCCACACCTCTAATGGGCTACAAGAGGGGTCAGTAACCTTCAAAGGGACCGGAGGCGCGCGGTGAAAGACGCCTAGCCCTTCGTCGATGTCCTGCCCCGCGGGGCCGGCGGTTGATCCGTGTGCACCCGTAGGGGAGCTACTGGGCATTCAATGGGCGAACCTGGCCAGGCCCGGGAGGGAGCAACCTAAGTCCAAACGTTAGGCGCTCGCGGGAACTCGGGACGGAGAAGGGCGTTGCGCCCCTGCGCCGCGCTAACCTGGGAACGGAGAGGGAGCTACCGCTGCACTTCGCTTTCTATGACCCGACCGGCTTCCAGCTGTAGGTGATGTGGGAAGTCTTCACGTAGCGCCTCAAGGTGGCTTATTACGATTATCTGGTCAAAATGCTGTGAGAGCTGCTGCTGCAGCATCTCCATGAAGCCGTTGCGTCTCTGGGTGTCGAACCCGCTGAGAGGCTCATCGAGGAAGATGAACCCCGGTCTTGCCCCTCTGGTGGAGGGGATGGTGCTTATGGCGAAAGCCAACCGTAGGGCGAGGCTGAACTGGTCCTGGGTGGCTCCGCTGAAAACGCCTTTTCCTCGCCAGTGCTGTGCCTCCCTGTCGTAGATCTGGATGACGTATTTTTCCTCGTCTATCCTGGCCATGCTGTACCTGTTGTCGGTGAGAATGGGGAGGAACTGCATCATATGCTTCTCCACGTTCTGTTTCACCCCAGCCATGATACTGTCCCGTGTAGAGTCAAGGAGTGTGATGGCTCTTCGCATTGCCTCCAAGCTGAACTCTTCCTGCTTGTTCTCCTCTACAAGCGCTGGATACTCTTTTTTCAGGGCTCTTGTACGTTTCATGACTGTGTCCGCCTCGCTGACGTCGTCTGAACGCTCAGACAGGTCCTTCTTGAGGGTCGATGATCTGTCACGTTCTCTGTCTCTGTCGCCTCGTATCCTGGCTTCGTCCTCGGGAGTAACCTTGTGTTCATCCATCAGGATGTTCAGGCTGTCCCCGTGTTTTGTGATAGCTTCTTCCAGCTCTTTCAAAGCCTGGTCCACGTCATGGAGGCTCTTCTCCTGCTCCTCTTTCTGGGAAACCGTTTTCTTGTGGTTGACTAGATCAGCGTTGAGTTGTGTTAGCTCGTTGCTGGCATCGGTGTATCCGTCTCTTACCTGTTTCTCCTCTTCCACGTTGACCCCTGTTTCCCGTTGTTTTTCCGTGATCGCTTTTCTTAGCTCTCTGAGGGTCTTCAGGTGATCCTTGAGCTTTTTCTCCTGTTTCTTCAGCTCATCTTTTCTTTCTCCGAGCTTTGAGGCGGTCTCTCTCTGGGCGTTTCTCTCAGTCTCCAACCGAGTAAGTTCTGTGAAGTCTTCTTGAACCGCGTCTCTGAGCTTCTCGACTGACTCGGGTTCTGACAGTTTTATTAGCGTCTGATACTCCCTAGGCTGAGTTGGCAAGTGTCCCATTAACTTGCTAAGCGTCTCCTCAGCTTCAGCCACCTCGCTTTCAGACATCGTGATGGCGTGCTCCTTCTGAGCTATCGTCTCCCTGAACTCATCGATCCGCATGATGTCTCCCAGAACGCGTTCACGTTCGAGGCGCACCGACTCGATCTCCTCGTCAATGGGGGTTATCTTCGAGGCGTTGTAGATGTATGCTCCTGCAGCCATCAAGCCCAGTCCAGGAATTATCAGGTACATTTTGACAACAAAAAGTACTGCTAAAACTATCCCAGCAACCGCCGTGATGACGCCGTATTTTCTCCGATTCACCATCGTCTCCCTGCGCACAAGCAGGTCTTCTCGCTTATCCTTGAGAGAGTCCACCATACTCTCCGAGTCCTTCAGCTGGGCTAGCCTTTCTCTGCCTGACTCTAACTCGTTTAGTAGTCTAGTGAGGGTCCTCAGTTTTTCTCCGAGGTTCTGAGCGGCTGTGTTGGCCAATGGGATGATTTTCTGGGCGTTTCTCGCTTGACTGTATTCTTTGATCTCTGTCTTCAGTCTATCGATGATGGTTTGGGAGTCCTCTGACTCTGCGAGACGCCTTCCTGCTTCCTCCACTATCAGTGAAGCCTTGTCTGCCTGAGCCTTCGCCTGGGTTCTTTCCTTGTCGAGTTTCATCAACTCGTCGAGGACCTTTAGCTTCTCCTCTGCCTCCTTCAGGGCTTCCTCGGCTTGTGGCAGCTTCTCCTCGATTTCTTTGATGTTTTGCTCGGCTTCCTTGATCTGGGCCATCTTTTCGGTGATGGCTTTCCACTCTGTTTCTCTGACGTTCTTTTCAGCTTGATATCCATCAATTATAGTTTGGAGCTCATTCATCTCCTCAATGACGGTCAGAGATTTCTCCAATTCGATTATAGATGCCTCGGCTTCCTTCAACTCAGCCTTGATCTTCTCTATCCTTGTTTCTGCTTCTTTCTTCTTGTTCTCGGCCTCATCGTAATCCTTTGATGCATTTTCCGCTTCATTGAGCCTGTTGATGGTCCCGAAGTGGGTCTTATCCAGCTCTGATCTGTCCCTCTTTAATCGGTCTTTGGCGTCTACGAATGCCTCAAGGTTCAGTAGGCTGGACATGGCCTTGATTCGCTCCTGTTTGTTAGAGTCCTCCAGACGGCCCAGTTCCTTCTGCTCGACGAGGCAGCTGTTCAGCAACGCGTCGCTGTCGATCCCATGCAGTATCTCCAGAATATGATCATTGACGGCTCTGGCTCCCGTTGTGAGGGTGTTGAGTGTTCCATTCCGCTGTCTTTCACTGAGCCTGTGGGTATTGCCTCCCCTCTTTTTCAGGACCCTGCGGACTTGGTAATGTTTGTCGTCGATGGTAAAGTCCAGCTCTATGGTTGCCTCTGGGGACCCATAGTTGATTATATCCTCGTTGCTGGCTCTCTTCGAGGGTTTTAACGGGTTACCATAGAGGGCGTAGTGGATGGTCTCCATTATGGTGGATTTGCCGCTCTCGTTGCGGCCGTGGATGAGGAGCCTGCCATCTGGGAAGGTTATCTTGTCCGCGAGGTTTAGACGCTTGAACCCGACTACCTTGAGGCTGACTAGTTTGAACATTACTCGTCTCTACTCCTCTCGTAGTAACCGACGGCGTACTCGGCTGCCTGTGTCCAGATGTCACGTTCAGGTCCCGTGGCGTTTTCTATGACCTTCCGCGCTGCGGCTTCAAGCTCTTTTCTAGGGTTGAGACCTCCCGAGGAGTCGAACTCCATGCCTTGGATGATTGGCTTGACGGTGTCAACGTACTCAAAGTAAAAGTTACGTTTTGAGCCTTCATCGAAGATCTTCGTGAACTCGATCAGGGTGTACTGCTCGAAGGGGATATCTCCCTCAAGCACCAGTTGAAACAGGGCGTCGGGATCAGAGTTACTCGTCACCTCGTCCATGATGCTTTTCGTAGGGTCCTCCGGGTTCATGGTGCTAGTGTGGAGCCTGACCTGTTTCATGGGCTGAGCCTCCGTTGGGATAAACTCTACAACTGTTTTCCCCTGCTCCATCTCCACGTAGCAGAACCCGGTTCTTTTCTCTGACTCCCCGAAGCTGTAACGCTCTGTCCCCCCCGGGTAGAGTACAACACTGTCACCCACCTTGGTATGGATGTGACCATGTATGTGACCCATGGCAAAGAGGTCGATGTGGCTATTACGTTCAAGGCTCTCCACCTTGATGACTGGCTCCTCCCATAGGGGAGGCGCGACTCGGTCGATGCTGTAGTGAAGAACCGCGATGTTGACATCGCCGTCACCCGGGATGGTGATATCCTCTAGGGGGTCCTGTTTTGACTGCAGGTTCCTGTTATAACTCATCCCAGCAACTGAGACCTTCACTCCTTTGATGTCCAAGATCCGTTGCTCGAACTCGGTGTACTTGTCAAAAACGGTCGCGAGACCTGCCTCAGAGAGAACTGAGTGAGGGCTCGCTCCATCACGGGTGCTGGCGGGAGCCTCATGGTTTCCTGCTATAATGAACGCCTCTACGCCTGCATCCTTCAATATCTTGAAGGCTTCTACGACTCGTGCACGTGGTGGGTTTCTGGGTGATAACTGGTCAAAGAGGTCCCCTGTGTGAATGTATAGATCTACGTTGTTGTCCACGGCGTATGTGATGGTCTCCCACCACGCTGTCCCTATCCGGCTACGCCTTTCGTTGAGCCGTGCACCTAGTTTCTGGTTGTAGAGGTTAAGGTGGTTGTCCCCTGTGATGACCGCAGTGACCGTCACTCTACCACCTAGACTTTGGCTCCTTTACCTTGCTTTCCTCGGGCTCAGTTTTCTTGGCAATCTCATATGCGTCTAGTGCTTTGCGGAGAGCTTCTTCGAGGTCTATGTCGCTTCCGCCTTCCCCGCTGATTCGCCCTGTTATCTTGACCATGGTGGGTATCTTTGTGAGTTCACCGACGACAACTGCTTCTCCCTTGTTGAGGCCGGGAAGATCGTTGAAAAGGTCCTCGCTGAGCCCCTCGCTGGCTCTTTTCACTGCGCTCATATCCTCTGGGTTGGTGAGCCTCATTATTATCTGGCTGTTGCACTGGCTCAGCACGTTGCTGCTGATCTTGTTAGGTCTCTGAGTCACCACCATGAGGAATATTCCAAATTTGCGGCCCTCTGCTGCTATGCGCTCGATGATGTTGAGGCTACTTCCACTCCTATAGGTCTGGCTTGCCCCCGGTGCAAAGTTATGAGCCTCCTCTATCACTATGAATATGGGGAACCTGAGGCTCCCTGTGACAGCTAGGCTCCAAACATCGTCCAGCGTCTTCTGCACTATATACTCTGAGACGTTGCGTTGCAGCCCTGCGAGGTCTATAACGCTCAATCTTTTCGGCTTCACTAACTCGTCGAGGGGTATGTCCTGACTTCCCCATATCTTGTAGTTGAGAAGCCTACGAATGTACGTGACAGCGCTTACAGCTGCCTTGCTTTTACGTGAATCCGTGGCAGGATTCAAAGCTATGCGCTCCAGCGCGTCGATGAGCTGCTGTGGCCCGTAGATACCATGTAACTGTCCGAGAGCATCAGTGACAGCTTCCCTGATTACGGCCCATCTGCTACTAATGCCAGCTACGTCGCAGACTTGTCCAGCGTTGAGTCTGCTGAAGTCGATGGTGTATGGGTCGGCTCCTCCTATCTCCTCGTCGCTGAACCGTCTGCCCTTGAGGCCTGGGGGCCTATACACCGTCACGTCGTCCGCTATGACTGTTTTTCCACCACTTCGGGCACTTCGCATCATCACGTAGTCGCTGTTGGGGTCCAACACGATTACTGTGGCGCCGAGAGGTAGCAGGTTTTCAAGGACTAGACCCACGAGATAGGACTTGCCTGCACCTGTTTGAGCGATGACAGCCACGTGTTTCCTGAACCCGTTGGGGTCCAGAGCCACCTTCACCTCGTCGCGTGTTATGAGACTTCCTATCGCTATGCCTGACTTGATGTCTTTGGTGAAGAATCTTGATAGTAAGTCTGAGTCGGCGATGAAAACTTCCTGTCCTGGGATGGCGGCGCTTCGTGGCATAATCACCTCATTGCGCTTGTTGAGGTAGCCGAGTATCTTTGCCTCGCCGAACACTTTGGTTGTGGCGGTGTACCTGTTGATTATGCTTTCCAGTTCCTCAAGGCTGAGGCTCTCGCCCAAGATGTCGCTGCGGTTGCTGATTCTGCTTACCTGGGCGAGGACGTCCACTTGTTTAGTGCCTATTCCTTCTCGTTCCTTTACATCTGGGATTACTAGGTACTCGTGTTTTGGTGGGAAGTTGTCAGTGTCGCTTACGAACACGAAACGACTTGTGTCTACTTCTCCGACGATATATCCTGCTTTTCTCTGAATCATTCGTGGAACCTCCTTGAGCTTCTATCATACTCTATTGGGACACCTAGCTCCTTTCCCAGCACCGATCTGTACACCTTGTCAACCGTCCGTACCCCCAGCCTTACTTCACGGTCCACGACGTATAGTAGAGCGTTATACACGTTTCTGCCTCCAAAGTCTGTCACGATCTGGCTGGCGATATCTTCAACAACTGTGGGGTCAGTGAACTTGAAAGGCTTACCATTCATTATCTTCTCTTCTATGCCTAAGCTGCATGACGGGATGTCAACTCTCAGGGGCTGGGCGTTCTCCTTAGGAATAATATGGAACATTACGATAGCTGGCGCTGTGGGAAAGTCCTCGATTATCTTGGTGGCCCAGTTCTTTCTAAGTGTACCTTCTAGCCTGTTGAAGTTGCTCTTCAGGTACTTTTCTGGGTCTCTGATCTGAGCAGCTTTCTCCAAAGCGTACTCTCCGAGAAGCAGCGGCGTCGTGTACCCAGTCTCTCCCATCTTCCACCGATAGAGAAGCTCAACGTCTAGGTACTCGGGGGAGGTGACTCCGTATCCAGCAGCTCCTTTCAGCGCAGAGGTGAACACCCGGGTCTTACTGAACTTTGAGATCCCCACCGGGATGATGTTCCGGGTCAGGCATACATCGAATAGTCTCTGCATGGCGACGATGAGTTCCAGTGGCAGGTGATACCAGCCTTTCAGGTTAAGTTCCTGTAGCAGATGAGTGTATCTTCCGTACAGGTTTCCATCGATTAAGACGATTGAGTGTTCAGCGATTTTCTCCAGTTGGTTAAGAATAATGTCTATCTCTATGAGGTCTCGGAGTATCCTTTCAAAGTTCACTGTCGCGTTATAGTCTGTTGACCCCTTCACCATCTCGAACCGGAGTTCTGGCTCATTGAAGTTGTCAGTTCCCATCATCAGAGCTCTTATTATGAAGAACTCGATACCGTTGGACAGTGTTCTGGATGCGCTGCTGCTATCCACTGCGTAGACTCCGTTGAAAGGCTCCCGTGCCTCCGGTAGTGGATGCCAGTTTTTCTGCAATTCTTCCTTCAGTATGCTCTCCAGCTCGATTGTTCTGTCATCCAGCCCGAATAATTGATTGTACTCGGTCTTCTTTTTCTCTATCTCTTCAACGAATTTAGCGATAAACTTCAGCCTTGGTTCACCCTATGATTGAAATCATAATACCCCCTCAATGATTTATGAATTTATGAATATTTGAGAGGTGGAGGGTAAACTAAAAGTGGTTACCGGCTGGTTTTAGGCTTGTACTTCTTCTCTTTGTACTTCCCTGTAAGCCTGACGTGTGTTCCCTTCCTGGTTGCAGCTGACTCTATGTTCTCGTCAAGCTTTTTACATTCCTGCATCCAGTCGCATTCATCGCACTCGGGTTCGAACCCGTACATGCCGATGCACTCGGGTCTTGAACTGCTCATATCAGAAAAATCGCTGATACATAAGCTAAAAACTTATCGAAAAAAAGGGGTTAACGAGTTGAACGGACCGTCGCTATTAGCTCACCCATATCGAATGGGAACAGCTCAGTGAGCTCACTTGCTTCCTCTGGAGGTACTCCAGATGCGATGAGTTCTTTCCTGAAGCAGCTCTTAGCCCTGCCACGGCGAAGCCGCCACTGGATAAGGTACTTGGGAACCTTGATCATCAGCCCTAGAGCCATAAACGTGGCTTTGAGGCTGACCCATATATTCATTGTTTACTCGTCGTCCCAGTGTTTGTCACGTCGGGCTTCCTTCACTACGCCCTGCAGATTTGTGACAGTACGCATGTACTCCCTAGTCATATCCATGGCCTCATCCTCGGGTATACCGTTCTCGATGAGGATCTTCCTAAAGTCGGCTACTGCTTTGGCCATATTTGTGGCAGATTCGGGGCTGAAGAAGCTATCCATAATTCCTCTTATTAACTTGGGAATCTTGTCGCTTACCACGTCGAGTATCTCGCCGATGTCCTCGGGATCCTCGACAAAGTCTTTCCGGCGTCTTCTGTGTTCATCCATCTTGATTCACAGTTAATACAGGGGTGATCATTCGATATATCCGATCTGGGAAAAAGTGATCAGTTTCTGATCATTCTTATCGATGTTCATCATCGTTCTGATTGTGCCTGCCTTAAACATGAACTATATAAACTGGATTCTTCAACTTTGAGTCAAATTCCATGCCCGATTCTTAAAATATTGTAGTGTTTTATGCAATTGTTGATATTCACCGGATGTGCTTGAATTTTTTTAGTAAATTTATTGCGTCAAATAAAATCTTCTCCTATAATCGATGGATTTTTACATGTTTGTTTTAACGAAGCAATTAATTTAAACACCTAAATTCCTCTTTGTATCAGCCAGACTGGCCACGAGTGATGAAAAAATGCCAATATGTGCAATATGCGGTGAAGACTCCAATATCGTTACCCAGTGTAAAATGTGTGGCGAAGAGTTCTGCCCCAGCTGCGGGGACGCAGATGACAAAGTTTGTACGTACTGCGGAGCCGAAGGCGAAGACTTTATCGACGACGATGAAGACTGAAACTAGGTCAACCTAGTCACCCTCTGAATTATTTTATTACACTTCTTAGACACTGTTAAAAACCATTATTCATTGTAAGAAGGTATGACCGATTTCTCAAATATTCTTGATAACGTGCCCCACTTCAAGAGATACATGACTGTTGACGAGCTTCATCAGCGTTCAGCGGACATGGTAAACGAGTACCCAGACAAAGTTGAGATCATCGACCTCGGTGAAAGCACCGACGGTGAGACCATCGAGTGCCTCAAGATTGGTGACGGCAAGTACAACGCCCTCATTCACGGTTTCCCCAACTGCGAAGAACCCTTCGGAGGAAACCTCCTCGACTACATGGCTGAGGGTCTCGTGCAGGACGACCAGCTACGGGAGGAGCTTGATTATACATGGTATCTGGTCAAGTGCAGCGACCCTGACGGAGCTAGGCTCAACGAAGGCTTCCACCACGGACCCCACACCCCCATGAACTTCACACTCAACTACTACAGAACCCCCAACGCGTTAACCCCGGATAGCACGTTCCCTTACCGCTTCGGACCCTTAGACCTGAACAATCCCGTGGCGGAGACCAAGGCGTTGATGAAGATTCTGGACAGGGTGCCAATGACCTTCGTCAGTGCTCTACACATGATGAAGTGGGGAGGCATCACATACGAGGTGCCCCACGCGTGCCCCGAGCTATATGCTCCCCTCTGGGACGTGGCAAAACAGTTTGATGTATTCCCAAGGAAAAGATTGGGAACTACTCTAGCTCCTGGGATACAGCACGCCGCGTACCTGACACCAGCAAAAGGATGGCTCAAGCAATGGGCAGCGGGGAATACGAACATCGAGCCAATCTCTGGCTGTGACATGTACGAGTACGCCCAGACCCTGAACCCTTACGTTTTCATCCAGATTCCCGAGTGTTGTATCTGGTACGATCCACGGATGTGGGACGACACCCCCAGCGAGACCACTCTCGGAGAGAGCCTAAAGTACGCGGATGAGCGAAGCAACGAGGTAAACAACTTCATGCTGGGCACCTGGAACAAGGCGCTTCCACACCTAAAGACGCAGGGTCGCCACAAGGTGATGATGGATGAGTGGATGGAGCCAATCATCAAGAAGTATACGAATGTGAGTAACCCGCCGTTCACCTTCAACAAGAAGGTCCACGAAAGGAAAGCCACCATGGCCGAGAAGATAGGAGTCGAGGGCAGAGACGACCTGTACAGGATGTTCTACCTGGGCGGCCTCATCAGGACATTCGACGCCGAGTTAGAGAACGGGGGAAGCGAGAAACTCTCAGGCCTCAGGGACGATGTCTCAGGAAAGCTCCAAGAATACGATAACTATCTTTATGATAACTACACTGTCATCGCTCACCATATCAGAAACCTCGTCGGCATGAGCCTAGGCAGCCTCTTACACTCCGCTGAATACGCCAAGACTAGGCAACCCTAATTTTTTCTATCATCTCTCTCTATACCCATCCATAAAGGGAGGGGGGGGGGGGGTAACGCGGAGAACCCCGAAAATCCCCTATTTAACGAAAACAATCCCCAGAAAAGCCTAGATCACATTCTTTACATGACAAAAAGCGATCAGGTAACCGGTTTATCAGCAAAAAATCCACGAAATACCAAGTCACTTGGAACAAGCCATTTTTTTTCACGTAATCAAAGCTACTTGAAGCTACTCTACGAGTCGGTAGCAGTGGCCTTCATCCTTCTCGATAATCTCCTCCTCCACAAGCTCCAGTATTTTCTTACGCACCGTTACCCTGCTTCCGGTGCCACGCTCCCGTTGCACCTCACGAGTCAACCCACTGATGTTCTGAGGCCCTTTCACTGCCAACACGTTCAAGATTATCCTGCTCACCTCGTCCCTATGGTCTACGTCACGAGAAAGATGTCTGCGGACACTTATCAAACGCTGAATAAGTTTCAGCGGTTCCGTGTATAACCCTGCGCCCACACGGAGGGCACCCATTAGCTGAGCTATCTCAGGGTACTGCCTAGACTCGGTGAGCACCGCCTCAAGGTAATCGAGACGCTTAAGCATGATCTCCAGCTTCTCGTTAAGCTCCCTGAGATCCGTCTCCTTATCCGACAACTCAAAGAACAATCATCAACCAAGTTTTTGAGTTTAATGCCTGTGAAAGCTCAAATCCTATCTTCATTCATTTAAACCATGAACAAGGTCAAGCGTGGCTCACAGCCGGCGATTTACCCTATACCAATATGCCTCATGGGAGCCAATGTTGATGGCAAACCCACGTATGGAACACTCGGTGACATTGGCATCGTGGGGTTCAACCCCGGAGTCGTCTTCTGCGCCTCACAGAGCAAACATTACACCAACAAAGGAGTCAAGGAGAACAAGACATTCAGCGTCAACTTTCCAAACCTCGACATGATCGAGGTCACCGACTACTGTGGTATCGTCTCAGGGAAAAACGTAGACAAGGGAGCCCTCTTCACCAACTTCTATGGAAACCTCGGAACAGCCCCAATGATCGAGGAGTGCCCAATCAACCTTGAATGCAAACTAATCAAAACCATGCAAGTGAACAACATGGACATGTTCATCGGCGAAGTAACTGAAAGCTATGTCACAGAAAAAATAGACACCGGTGAACCGGGGAAATGGCCATCGCTCAAAGCGGTCAACCCAGTCATCTACGGCATGGACCGCCAGTACTGGAGCATAGGGGAGCCCGTGGCTAAGGGCTTCGACATAGGCAGGAAACTGCTGAAGCGTTAACGGTCTAGGATAAACTCCCTGCTCGGCGCTGTGGGTTTACTTATTCGCATCTTGAGCATATCTTCACCCACTTTGGTTCCTATCTCCATGGGGTTCTGTGACTCAAGCTGTTTGATGGCGTTGTTGAGCTTGGACTGGCTCTCACTGTAGATCCTGTACATTGGCTTTCCTTTCTCCACTTTGTCACCGGTCTTCGCGAATAACTGGATGCCGGCCCCCTTACTGTTAGGCGTACCAGCAGATCTAGCTATCCTGACAAGGTCCCTGTTGTTGTAAAAGAGAACCCTCCCATTCTTGGGCGCAGGTACATCATAAAAGTACCTGCCGGGCACAAGATCCTCGGGCTTGATCTCAGGGTCACCTCCCTGCGCCTCGATGATCTCCTTCATCTTCGCCAAAGCCTTTCCCTTGGTGATCAGGTCTATCGCCATTTGTTTACCGTTCTCTTGACCCACCATCTCAAGCAGTATCCCAGTGAGGTTGGTGGCCTTATCCACAAGGTCATGGGGACCATTCCCGTAGAGAGTTTCGAGTGCTTCACGAGCTTCAAGGACAGGTCCCACACAGTACCCAATTGGTTGACTTCCCTCGGTGATAGCGCACTCGATACGCATATCAAAGCGACCTCCCAGTTCGATGAAGTCGTTTGCAAGCTGCTCCGCTTCGTTCATCGTATTGATCTTGGCGCTTACCCCTACAGGGATATCAATCACAACATGAGTGCTCCCCATAGCTTTCTTCTTACTCAAAATGCTTGGTAGAAGTAGAGGGTCGATGCTGAGTGGGTACTCGACTCTGATGAAGAGGTCATCCGCCGGAGCAAGGTCTATGCTTCCTCCCCAGACGATGCAGGCGCCAACCTTGTTCACTATATCCATGATATCATCGAATGCTATGTTGACGGGGGCGATGGCTTCCATCCTATCGGCGGTGCCTGCTGGGCTCGTGATAGCCCTACTGCTGCTCTTGGGGATCGTGTACCCTGCTGCTGCTATGGCGGGAGTCACTATCAAGGTAGTCTTGTCCCCTGGGACGCCGCCGATACTGTGCTTGTCCAGTATCGGGCTCCTACCAAAGTCGATGGTCTTGCCGCTCCAGATCATAGAACGGCTCAGGGCCTCGTTCTCCTCCATGCTCACCCCATGCACATGGAGGGCAGTGACGAAGCTGGCAAGCTCGATGTCGCTTAGGTGACGCTCAACTACGTCACTTACTATTCTCTCGATCTTCCACGAGGTCAATCGTTGACCATTGATCTTTTCCCTAACAAAGTCTAGGCTTTCAGGGCGTCGAGCAGGCTCCACCAACAGCTCAGAGTCTTTCTGGAGTTCTAGACGCTTCGTGACCTCCTTATAGACGCCAAGCTCTCCAAGATTGCCTCCCCCACTGATATTCAGGATGCAGATGGCGTGAAAATCCTTGTGCCTGATGAAGATGCGGTCGCTGCTGATGACTCCTAACTCCGCAGCGTCGTTCTGGTTCATAACCACAACGAGGGGACCGCCTGCCTCTATCTCAAGTGGAACTGCTTTGAGCTGCATAGATGACTGCCTCAGAATAATCAAATATGGACAGGACAAGGTAAAAATATAGTGCTGAATAAGCAGTAAATGAGGTTCAATTGTTGAGGTACATCGATTTCGTTGAC
The DNA here is from genome assembly GCA_026014815.1 of Candidatus Bathyarchaeota archaeon. Classification (GTDB taxonomy): domain Archaea; phylum Thermoproteota; class Bathyarchaeia; order TCS64; family TCS64; genus RBG-16-57-9. The sequence continues at coordinate 4,121 of JAOZHP010000114.1, read as the reverse complement.
CATAAATACAAGCCAAAAGAGACAGACCTAATCTGCGAGTTCCATGTCGAGCCATTAAACCAGCCAATAGACGTCATAGCTGGAGGCGTAGCAGCGGAGAGCAGCGTAGGCACATGGACAGAGCTCACCACAGAGAAGCCCTACATCAAGGAAAAAGCTGCGACGGTGTACAGCATAGAGGGCAACGAGATCAAGATCGCGTATCCCGAGGAGCTGTTCGAGCCGGGTAATATGCCTAACATATTGAGCAGCGTCGCGGGTAACGTGTTCGGTCTAGAAGATATTGCTAACCTTCGCCTCAACGATATCCATTTCCCAGAAGACATCACTTTGAGTTTCAAGGGCCCTAGATACGGCATAAAAGGCGTCAGGGATATACTGAAAGTCCATGACAGACCCCTCACAGGAACAATTGTCAAACCAAAACTCGGGTTAATCACAAAAGATCACGCTCAGGTCGCGTATGACGCATGGCTAGGCGGCTGCGACGTGGTAAAGGACGACGAGAACCTCAGCAGCCAACGGTTCAACCCCTTCGAGGAGCGAGTAGTCAAGACCCTTGAGATGAGGGATAGAGCTGAGGAAGAGACAGGTGAAAGGAAGGTATATCTCATCAATGTGACAGCCGAGCTGGAGGAGATGAAGCGACGAGCACAATACGTCGAGGACCATGATGGCAGATGCATGATGATCGACATACTCACCTGCGGCTGGAGCAGCGTCCAGACGATGAGAGACGCAGGCTACAAGCTGGCTATCCACGCTCACCGAGCTGGCCACGCGGCGTTCACACGGAGCCACGTACATGGCATAAACATGAGAGTCATCGCCAAGGTCGCTAGGTTACTCGGAGTAGATCAATTACACGTAGGCACTGCAGTTGGCAAGATGTCTGAGACGGCAGAGGAGGTCATCGAGAACAAGAAGGCGTGTGTAGAGCCAATGTATGGTATTAAGCCTGTACTTCCCATAGCCTCTGGCGGACTTCACCCGGGTATGGTACCGAAGCTAATCGAGTACTTCGGGAAGGACGTGGTGATCCAGGCAGGTGGAGGAATCCACGGACACCCCGATGGCACCGTGAAAGGAGCCACAGCGCTGAGGCAGGCAGTAGATGCGGTGATGAAAGGAAAAACACTACAGGAGTACTCTAAGGATCACCCTGAGCTAGAAAAAGCTCTCACTAGGTGGCCTGTAGTCTAGGAAAACGTTCTCATCTGTAGTCTCTACTTCAATATCCATGGGTACTCTCGATGAATCGCCTCTAGGACACTGTGAGGGCTGATGATCCCCGTCTCCGTGATTATTCCGTGGATATAGTTTCTTCGAGTCACGTCGAACGCAGGGTTCCTTATCTTCAACCCTTCAGGTGGGTCTGCCCAGACCTCCGCTGTACTTCGTTCCTCGATCTTCTCGTACTCTCCATGGATGGTCTCAGGGTCGAACTTTAGGAGTGTGCTCACTACGTAGAAGGGTATTCTTGCCTCGTTGGCGGCTAGAGCCACCTGGCTTGTGCCTATCTTGTTGATGACGTTTCCCTCGCTGGTGATGGCGTCGCTTCCTACGACCACGAAGTCTATCTCTTTGATGTAGTGACGTGCCGCAGAGTCCACTATCATTGTTGTGTCGATCCCTGCCTTAACAAGCTCTCTGGCAGTTATCCTGCCTTGGTACTTGGGACGCGTCTCCAGCTGTATCACCTTAAAGTCTACGCCATTCTCCTTTGCCCTAATCAGCGTTGCTGTGACGGCGCTGCTGTGGCAGTGAGTCAGAATCGTGTCACCAGAATCTATCCTCCTTGAGCCTATCTCAACGATCCTTTTACGGGCATACTTGAAATGATTTAGTATCTCACGGCTGACCTTAGAGACTTGATCCCTGAATTCTTCACGTGTTGTCCATGTGTCAGCAATGTGGCGTTGCATGTACTTGAGGCCGTTCCTCATCATGGGCTCGGTTTCGCGGGAATCAACGAGGATCTTTACGCCTTCGTTAAGGGCAGTAGAGGCGTGGTGCTCAGTCTTGGCTTCTAGGAGCTCCTTTGTGAGAGCTTTCACAGCTGAGTGGGCTACGTTTGTTGCTCCTTGTATCTCTAGCCTCTTGATTTTTTCAGATGTCTTGTTTATCCATTTCAAAACCTTTCATTTGATCATTATAGAGCTTGTTTTAAAAGGCTTGGTGGTCCCGAAGAATGTCTTCCTATCTTATTGGGGGAATGTGTTGAGGCGAAAAGGAATGGAAACAGGAACCTTTATAAAGAGCGATGTAGCAGATCACACTGTGATATGGGTAAAATACCCATTGGTATTTTTGATCAGTAAAGAGGTGGAGAAATGAAAGAATCTCTAAGACAGCAGGAACAAACAAGCTGCGAAACCTGCGGCAGCAAAGGCATAGTCACTGATACATATACTGGCGAGAGTGTGTGCAGCAAGTGTGGAACAGTGGTCACAGATAATTTCATGGACACAGGCCCAGAGTACAGGGTCTTCAATCTACAGGAATCCAACGACAGACGCCGAACAGGCACTGGATACAGCTACACCATCTACGACAAGGGGCTGTCAACAGTCATCAAGGGAGACAGGGATGCCCAAGGCAACAAGCTCAATTACGAGACACAGAAACGCATGAAGCGACTCCAACGACAAGATAACAGAAGCAAGGTGAACGAGACTCACGCACGCAACCTGAGCATCGCCATGGCTGAGCTTGACAGGATGAGCAGTGAGCTGCATCTTCCCAAGAACGTGAAGGAACAGGCCGCCCTCATCTACAGGAGATCCCTCAAGAAGGACCTCATCAGAGGTAGAAGCATCGATGCTTTCGTAGCCGCGAGCTTATATGCTTCGTGCAGGCTACTGAAGGTGCCGAGGCCGTTGAAGGTAATAACAGGCGTAAGTACACGCAAGCACAGCGAGATAGCGATGACTTATCGCCTGCTGCTGAAAGAGTTGAAGCTTAAGATGCCTGTTGATGGACCCTTCAAATTCGTACCGAGTATCGCTAACAAACTGAAGGTAAAGCAGCCCACAGAGATGCTGGCAGTGGAAATCCTCCGCAAAGCGGATAAGAAGAAAGGTCTCACGGGTAAGAACCCGAGGGGACTAGCTGCAGCTGCTCTCTATATGGCGTGCCAAGAGAACAATGACAGGCGGGTCCAGAGAGTCATAGCTGAGGCTGCTGGGACCACTGAGGTTACTCTCCGGAATAGGTACAGGGGATTGAAGGAGGTTATCGATGAGATGCCCAGTCTTGATAACCTGACACCGGTTCAATCTGTATATTAGGCTTCACAAGTTTTTTCAACTCATTTACTTCGCATAGTTTATGCATCTCGTTCAGTCGAGGGAATGTTCGCTGCTTCTTTTGATGCTTGTACAGTTGACCACGAATTTCCGTGGCGGGATCATCTCGCCTATTCTTTCGTTGTTTATCAGGCAGAGGGGTATGAGCATTGCTCAGGTAGGGCTTCTGGGAACTGCGAGTATTATGGGGTGGTTCATCTTTGAGCCCCTGATGGGTGTGGTAGCGGATCGTGTCCGAAAGAAATGGATGCTGATCTTCGCCATCTTGGCTTCGACTGTCGTCTACGCGTTGTATCCGTTAGCTACTGAGTTCACGCATTTCGCTGCCCTTTACTTTGCCACCAGCTCAGTGATGTCGGCGTATGCGATAGCCCTCAAGGCGTTACAGGCAGAGTTGTTGCCGAGTGAAGGCAGGGGGAAGACCTTTGGTAGATACCTCTCAATTATCAGTATAGGTAGCGTGATAGCTCCCTTCATCGGTGGTTGGGTGACGGAGACTGAGGGTTACGCTCTCCCCTTCTACCTCTCAGCGGCAGTTGGCCTCGTTGGCCTAGCAGCTGTTATTCTTCTACGTTACGATGACAAGCCAGATGATGAACAGAAGAAGGGTGGAAATGGCTGGAGAGGTCTCTTCACAGGGTCTATACTGAGTATCTTCACGGTTCGAGCTTTGTATATGTTCAACCTCATCTTCAGAGTGAACTTTTTGCCCATCTTCCTCAACGAGAGCCCACGTTTCCACGCCTCGGAGACACAGATAGGAATATACATGACCATAGTCAGGCTCGCAGTTGCAGGAGGACAGGCTGTCTT
>JAOZHP010000013.1 GCA_026014815.1 Candidatus Bathyarchaeota archaeon | reverse complement strand
GTGTCTCATTTGCGCATTTCCCGAATCTGTGCTATGCTGATTATCAGCATCCAGTCACAACGAGCTGGATGCATTCAAAACGGAGGTTTCTATGGCTACGAAATTGTCTCTCACTCTGGTTGACTCCAGAGGCCGAACGACCAAGAAAATCTTGGGGATGGATGACCAGACCTTGCTAGCGGATTACGTCACGGAAGTGACGACGCTGCTGGCAGCGCTTGAGCCCACAACTGACTTGGGGTTGGTCCGGGCAGAGTTAATCATCCCGGTTACAGGGCTGACTTGGAGCTTCATTGCTGACTCGAACAAAGATGTCGGAATGACGTCTTCAGGCTGGATTAACCTCGCAGAGGGGAAAAAGGCCAGTTTCAAAGTCCCGGGTATCAAGATGTCGCTTGTCGCCACAGATGGTACCGTTGCGATTACCGGTGTTGTTGCAACGCTATTGGCGGAGTTCGAAGCTGCGGGAGGCTTTACGCTTTCCGACGGGGAGAAAATCGCCACGTGGATTAGGGCGACTCTCGATTCTTGACCCACCACCACGCTATGCGAAACGCGCGTACAGCTTCCCGCTTGTGCGCGCGTTTTTCGCGTAGCGCCAAATAACAAGGAGCTGTAAATGACCGAAGAAGATAATAGGACGGCATATAACAGTGAAAGGATTCTTATAGAATCGGCACGCATCATTGACCCGCAGTTCAACGACGGAATTCTACATATCACTGGGGCACAGATTGAGCTTTTGCGCAACGTGGCAAAATATCTTGACCGTCGAACAACGTTCGTGGCAGCATATGAACAACAGTATTACTTAACGCCTGACATCCACGATTGGGACGGTATAACGGCGATTGTCGCCGACTTACAGGAGGTTTTAATGGGAAACAACAACGTAATCTTTGGTTATTATGCACAATTGCTTGAAGACATATCTGGTGATGTGGCCGGAACTGGCACTTTTGTTGCGTCTACAGGCACTCCCCCCACGGGGGAAATCTGGGTGATACAAGTAGTGTCTATTCTGGACAGGTTTAATAATCCAACACTGGTAAGGATGATGCTCGACGACGATGGAAGTTTTTACGTGCTTAACCAGAGTGCTTCTCCCGGCTCTGGCACGCCTGTTGTATATTCAGGTTCCTTTGAAATACAGAATCTTCAGCGCATCCGCGTTGACGTACAGGGTTCGACCCCCGAGGACCCCATAGCTGCCCTGGTTTTGGGTTACAAGATGCAAGTTTTCACATAGCGACATATGGAAAGGATGCTTTATGTCTGAGAGTTGGCGGAGAAAGTCCTATTATAAGCCAAGAGTGCTTATTGAAACAGAGCGTATACTTGACCCGCAGTTTGACGATGTACTAATATGTCTCACAGGGGCACAAGTTGAGATGTTGCGTAACTTAACGCAGTATCTACACAGGCGTAGCACGTTTGCGCAAAACTATACCAAATCATACTATTTGGCACCAAACAACGACGATTGGGACGAGATAAGCTCAATTGTTGCGAATCTAGAGGAGGGTTTAATGGGTTGCGGTATTGAAGAACTAACAGCGGTACTTGAAGCAATGATGGAGTGCATCTGTGACTTGTCAGCACGTACTACAAGCGACATCCCGTTGCCAGTGAACGACAATGCAGGGACGCTTGCTCCCGACCTTGCAGAGGAAACGGCGATTTCGGGTACTGGCGTACCGGGCACGGATGTAACCAAGTGCGAACTGGCAAACGTAGCTTGGGGTTTCACGTTCCAGTTCATAACAGAAACGTTGTTACCGTTCGCCAACGGTGTGGCAGATGCAACGACTGCCGCCATCGCTGCAACAACGTTGTTTGCAGTAGTTAGCGGTGGGTTAGGGTTGAGTCTGGCCTTGGTTGCAGCGTTATTTGCTGCTATTGTACAATACTTGCTGGACAGTGCAACAAGCAACATTATCAACTGGATGATAAGCAATGCACAAGAGTCTGTATGTGCGTTGTACAACGGCCTTTTCTCCGGAGGTTACGAGCTAGCGGCTGACAATATGACTACGCTTATTGACGGGTCTGGCCTGCCGCTAGGCGACAAGATGATGCTCAAATTAACTTTGACATCGTCTTGGTTCCTTAGGGCAATGCAGTATCAAATAGACGAGCTGGCCATCGACCCTGCCGACTATGACGATTATTCTTGTGGCGCGTG
>JAOZHP010000113.1 GCA_026014815.1 Candidatus Bathyarchaeota archaeon | reverse complement strand
CCTTCCCTTTGATGAGATTGTCAGCAATTTGTTTTAAATCCACTGCCATCTTTTCCCTCTCCTTTTCTTCAAGAATTTCTGACATCATACAGAACGCTTTATAGGTGCCAAACGTTTCAAATCATTTAACGCTTTCTTCTGAAAAAATTTCGTCAAACATATATGGCATGCTCATCTCCTTTGTCCTCGGTTAAAAGAGCTTTAGCTTATTTTTACCTCCTGCGTCCTCATCCTGGTATAGAGCATTGAACTCCTCTTCGCCTCTAAGGCAAGAATTTTTATGGTTCTAAACTTCACTACGTAAATTTCTTTCCAGTAACTTCTTCATAAATAGCCAAGATGTTTTTTGATGGGGCATCTATTTGGAGATCGTGAGAAGGGCAGAAAATATATCCTCCTCCTCTGCCAATGACCTTAATTCGGTGGCGCGCTACAGCGCGACATTCCTCCACTGTCCCGCAAGGACGGAGCCGTTGGGTGTCAATCATACCGCAGTAGGTTAATTTATCTCCAAATTCCGCCTTGAGTTTTTCTGGGTCCATATTAGCAGGTTCGGTTTGAACTGAATCGAGAACGTCTAAGCCCATCTCAATAAAGCGTGAATGAAGAAAATAGGTTGAGCCACAAGAATGAAGCCAGGCTTTTGCTCGATAGTGATGAGCAAGGTCAAAGAATTTTTGATATCGGGGGCGAAAGAAGGTGTCAAACATCTCGGGACTGAGAAGAAGCCCTTTCTGCGATCCTAAGTCTTCACCAAGATGGACTATATCTATTTTACCCTGGCCAGCTTCCAACCCCCTGCGCAAATACTTATACCAAAAGTTAACCCGGCGATCGATGATAGCGATCCCAACTTCATTCTGAAGAGCAATATCCATTAATAGCTGTCCCATACCACGTCCTCTTACTCCAGTACCATTAATGATATCAGGTATGCCTGGATTACCTAGGACTATAGCAAAACTCTTATTGCGTTTAATCTGTTCTGGAATAACTGAGTAGTTAAAGTCATCAGGGCTAGGCCACGGGTAGTTTACAACATCATCCATTGTTTTAGAGTTAGCAAAAGGCAGATATACAGGTTCAGGATATGTCCCACTCATATCTATAGCATCCAAATGATAAGGAGAATTTCTATAGCCAGCCCCCCACATATCGTACATATCAATTCCACTGCCTGGTTTTCTTGGTTCCTTCAGAGGCTTTGGTCCGACGCATCGAAAATCCAGTTCAAATAGCTCTTTGAGATCTTGCCCATTGAAGTAGTCAGTGAGGAGAACCTTTTAAGAGTCTTGCTCAAGTTTGTGACAATTTTTTTCTTGTGTTCTTTTATAGTTCCCAAGAGAACTTACACTCCATTAGATCGGAAAACCCATGATAAAAAGAAGCAGAACCTGCTATGATAAAATGTGCCTCAATGGGGCTGCCCTTGCGGACGAGCTTTATGAAGAATTGATCCCATCCCTCCTTGAGCTTTGCATCCACATAACTCCTTCTGTCACCAGTGTAATTTGGCCTCAATATCCCTTCAGTTGGCACCTCGTGAATCACTCTTCCATTTAGCCACATTCTGAACGGATAATTTCATCCGCTTTTAAACTCATCTTTTTTAGGCTCCAACCAAACCCGTAATCCGCGCCGATAGCAGCGTCGGCTGCATGCGCAGGTTGGGCGGATTACTGGCTAACACTTGTGAGATTCTTGATTAGTTCAACTTCCTCATTCTTGAAAGAACTCCCATCCTTCCTCAAAACATCATGAAACCACACGCTCGGCTCCGGAGCCCCTTCCTCAGAACCCCACGGATAAATGGTTTGCGTTTTACCGCTTACCAACCCCCAGTTGCAGCATCCTACATTCTCTCGCTTAAAGATCGGTAAATGCGTCTCAAAACAACTCCCCCTCGTACGGGCCATGTACTCGGTACAGATGATAGGACGGCCGTATGTCTTGAGCTCTCTGATCTGAACTATCAGACTCTGGGTATCATTGTAGTTATGAAACGTAATAACGTCCGAGGCTCTCAACTGAAAGTCTGTTATCTCTTTGTTGTTACACCATACCCCTGTTGTGAGAGGCTGTGTCGGTCCTGCTGCTCGTGCCCATTTGAACACTTCCTCCAACAGTGACAACGACTTTATCTCAAGACCGTTGTTCCCTGGCTCATTGTACAGATCCCACATCAAAACCCGCCTGTCTTCCGCAAATGCCCCTATGATGTCCTGCACATACCGCTCTAACTGCACCCAGGTTGTTGGATCT
>JAOZHP010000112.1 GCA_026014815.1 Candidatus Bathyarchaeota archaeon | reverse complement strand
CTATCTCGTCCAGGGTAGCTACCTTAGCAATGTTCATCTCCTCGGTAGCCTGCGCTCCGACAATCGCATCCGGGAACTGCTTGTGTAGCTTGAGCAACACCTCGATATAGTCCTTACTGACTACATGGTCGTCGTCCGTGAAAAAGACGTTGTCGTACTTCTTGAACAGCTTGTACGCCTGCTGGACCTGCCTACCGTAACCAGCATTCTCCTTATTGACGAAGATCTTCTTGTGCTTGAATGGGGCCTTAACCAATAACTCCATACACAGCTTGGTCAGCTTGACGTTCTTTTTCTCATCCTCTGCTGTCGTGTATGGAATATCTGGATTCAATGGCCCGTCCTGGTAGATGTAGAAATCGCACTTGTCGGCAAGGGTATTCTTGGCGAGTGAATCAAGGGTTTGCACAAGATAAGTAGGCCGGTTAAAGCTAAACAACGCACACGCCAACTTATTCTTGGAGGCCGTGTTCTTGACCGTCGACCATGAATACGTCTTCTTCATCCTTTTCTCTAGACCGTTTAGGTACTCAATCCATTGATCCCCTATTATTTCCCAGTCGTATTGCTGTACCCACTTATAGGCCGCCTCACCTTTCTCTTTACATTTCTCAGGGTTCTCATAGGCTAGAATCAGGGCCTCAGCAATGTCCTCCGCCCTGAATACACGTCGAGCCGATTCTTTCCCCAGTGTGTATTCCTTGTTCGATATTCCTACTAACCAACCGCGCTCGGTTTCCAAGACCGTGTGATCCTCTCGCTTGATCTCGCCTTCTACGTCAGAAAGTAACTCCGGCATTGAACTGAACCCAACCGCAATTACGGGCTTCTTGCAGGCAAACGCTTCTAAAATAGGGAGGCCAAAACCCTCCCCTGCGACCGCGTTTAACACCACGTCGCAAGCATTGTACATCGCGTTCAGGTCTTCCTCAGACAATCCGTAGCGATATAGTCCCTGGTTTACTAAGTAAACATGTCCGGTCAGGTTAAACTTCTTGACAAGCCTAGCGACATCGAATGACGCAGACGGGAGCCTGCTACAGTGAATGTATAGTTTAGTGTTCCTGTTCTTTAGTTGATCCAGAAACAGCCTAAACCCCTCTAGTTGGATCTCAGGCTTCCATCTCGTGCCGCGGTTGTTTTTGAATATTCCCACCATGAACGTACTCTCAGGTGTGGGGTTTCCAAAGGCGTTCGTTTTCGTAACCTTGGTAGGCCTAAAAACCCTAGTATCCACTCCATGATAGATCGGCTCCTGGATAGGCCAGGCCATTCCAAGGCCTTCCCTTATCACCCGTTCACCGAACTTACAGTAAGGGACAATCTCATGCGCTCCTTTCATAGCAGCTAACCAAGGTGGAGGTAGTGGATCATGGTCCACTGGAGCATAGAGGACATACTTAACACCTGAGCGCGGGATCATGTCGCCCGTAGCCCAGGCATCGAAGTTGACTAACCATACATCGGGCTTTTCTAGTTCTTGTACTATCGGCCAGTTACCGATTTGGAACTTTCCTGCGTGTTCCGTCCCTCCATACACCTTAACCCTATCCCAATCAAACGGTCGACAATGGGTTATTCCTGAGATGGCAAATTCAGCGAATTGATGCTTGGAATTGTGTTGAACATAAGACACAACGTGTTTACAGATTACCCCATAACCAGTAGCTTGGAGATGAGCATTTCCAGCCCAGACGATTTTCATAGAGATCGATTCTCCTTCCGACCAGTGTCTACGATGGCAAAGGCCGTAGTTTTATACCCCCATTCTATCACATTCGCTTTACCTATCAACTATGCGGGAAGTACAAGCAATGCCTCCTAGATGATTGATGTAATATGCGTCACAACGATCGGTCCCACGCCATAGGTATCATCTTCGTTCACCATCTGTACCTTCATGGCCTTGGGACTAACCACGACATCTTTCGTCACTTGTACGCGAGTGTCTTGGACACAGGTCACGACGATTGTTCCGAAATCCTCAGTATCCCAAACGTCAGCATCAGTAGGGCTGCCAGTGGGAGAACTCTTCAAGTGCGCTACTACATTCCCTGTATTGTCAGGGCCAAATGTCACCTCTACTGTCAGCGCCAAGGCCCCGACGTTTGTCAAAGGGATCACCGTACATTCAGTGCCCGCTAAGGTTGTGGGAATGGTACTATCGGCCGCTAAGGTTGCCTCGTTCATTATCTCTACTTCATAATCCATTTCACACCCCTAATTTAGATACGAATATCCTATTTCTCCGGCGAACCTGTAGACGACGGGCTTGGAGCCGGTCTCTACAATCTCCCCCCCACCGCGCCAGACGATATGGCTCAGGTCGGCTATCGACTCATATCCTGCTTTCACTATCCTTGCGATCTCCTGCCTCATCTCAAATATGCACTTCTTCGGGTTAATGATAGTACTGCTGCCAGTCAAGGCCAACCACCGTTCAGCGGATAACCTTGTACACCACAAATTCACGTCCACTCCGCCCTTCATCAGTTGGGAAGGAGTACCATCTGATCCCATACCTGAGTACCCTGAAGCCCCGCCACCCTCAACTACCTCGGAAGGATCGGTTACAGTTATTTGTGGCATGGTACTTTTCTGGTCAAACCATCCAGTGTGAATCGATGGTGTCACATCACTAACATTCGCTGCAACCCAGTTGTCACGGATCAGGTCCTTTATCGACAGTTTAGGGTCATTCACTTAGCACCTGCTCTAGTAGTTTCGAGCTAGATTCCACCTTGTCGCCACCTACTCCAAATATCATCTCAATTCCTAGTTCTTGACACACCTTCGTTTCCGGTATATTGTCCTTTGTCCTGTCTCCACCATTTGCGAAGATGTCCGGTTTAAGGGATCTTAGCGTTTCACAAACTGAGAGGTCATTATCAATTGATAAAACGACCCAATCAACCACTTGCAAGGAGCGCATAATCCTTACCCTATCATCTTCATTCATAAACAAGGTACTTCCCTTTAGGGCTACTTGCTTATCATTGTTCACGATAACGATTAGATTATCAGCAACAACCCCTATATTATCGCCCAGCCTACTAGCTGCATTCAAAAGGCAAAGGTGTCCAACGTGAAGCGGGTTAAAGTATCCTGACACTACTATTCTCTTCATGGTCGAATCTTCTCCACTAGGACGGCAATCATCCCCGTGCCTTGAGGATCGAGTTGTTTCACCACATAATCCTCATCATCAGCCGTCAGCATGCTGGCTATATTGGTTGCGCCTTGGTATATGGTCGCACTATCATCAACGTACATCACAGCGTCGCCCGTGGGAATCCCGCCAGATGCATCCCTCTTGAAGTCACCTTTGTACCGCTCAATTATTGCGTTGATCGTTGCCGTATCTGAATCAATGGTGCTGTCGCCATAGGCATCGTCACCGCCCTCGCTGTAATTAGTAAGGACAGTGGCACGACCATACTTCGCAATGTAGCGGCGATTACTCCGCTGTGCATCCGTATCGCTCATTGCTTGACAGCCTCAACACTTCCTTTTAGATTCCCAGTCGGGGTAATATCCCCAAGAGGATGGGCGTAAATTACTCTTTGCATAGACGCCTTGATCTCATATTCCATCTTCAAGGCCAGCAAACGAAGCAACGCATTGATATTGATAGACACACGCTCCAGCGAGTCTAGCTGCTCCATGGCCTTCTCTGCACCAAACTTAACGCATGGCCTTGACGGTATCCTTGAAGTGCCAAGCTCTACATAGACATCATAATCCGTGTTGGGGCCGATCAACCACGTATCGGTCGGGCCAGAGATCATGCCCTCCATACCCTTCTTGAGGGCCGCGTAACCCAACAACGACATGCCCCAACCAGGCATTACACCTCCACGTTACCTGTCGTCTCGTCAACGACACCGCCTAAGTAGGTCAGACTAGGTTTCTTCACGTATGTGCCAACTGAAACCAAATATCCGGTCGTGTCCAATAGCTTCACCTGTTGTCCGTACAGCGTGGCGTCAAGGCCCATGCCCGTCTTGCCTCCATAGGTATGGGAACTATCGCCTACTGCGTCCTTTACTGTCCGTTGGTCGCGGATAGCGATAAGATGTGCAGCAAGCCAGCGCTCAATTTCTTTCAATGTCGCTGCACCTAAGCCGCTGATTCCATCTACTAGCTGGCTCGCCGCATCTATGAAAGGAGTCAAAGTCTCCAGATCGGTGTCAATGATGTCCTGTACTTCGCTACCCGAAACCCGCGCCATGATTAGCCCGTTGCAATATCGGTATCGTAGGCCACTCCGCAGTTGTTTTTGTAGTCGCTCTTAACTCTAGGAGCGATTACAGCCATAACCTTGAAGTTGGTCAGCATCCCGCCGCTCGTGGGCCACTCTACAACTTTGATGTCCACGGCAACAGCTAGGTCGACTACTTCACGACTCATCTCAACCAACAGGATGTCGTTCGCTACCATCTGGTCAGACGATTT
>JAOZHP010000111.1 GCA_026014815.1 Candidatus Bathyarchaeota archaeon | reverse complement strand
GCTCTTCCGGAGGGGCGTCGAGATTCTCATAGAGGACAAGATGGGGTTCCCCAAGTTCATAGGCGACACCCCTGTCACCGAAGGCTTCACACGGAACGGGTATCCCGTCGAGGACGCTAGGCAAAGAGTCTACGCTGGTTGTCACTGGCTCGCCATACCGGGACGCGAGTACAACATGATGGATCTCATCAAGATCGACCTCGCCAAGGTCTTCGACGCATCCCTCAGGGAGATGATGAGCAGCAACACAACAGCCCCCAGCGTACAACAGCTGTGGGACAGATTCAAAGGGCACTTGAACCGTGCGGTGGAGGTGACAGCCGAGGGCATCGACTTTCACCTTGCACATATGCACCAGGTCTTCCCTGAGCTATACCTGGACCTTTTCTGTTATGGCCCGCTGGAGAAAGGAATGGATGCCAGCAACGGAGGAGTAGAGTACACCGACATCGGAGTAGACGGGGCGTCCCTCGCCACCGTAGCCGACAGCTTCGCGGCGCTAGAGCAACGAGTAGAGAACGAAAAACAGGTTACGTGGCCCGAGATGATGCGTCACCTGGAGACTGATTGGGCTGGAAAAGACGGTGAACGAGTACGGCTTATGATGCGAAACATCCCCCGCTTCGGGTACGGGGGGTCAGAGGCTGACGAGTGGGCTAAACGCGTTACCGATACATTCACCGAGATGATCGTGTCTAAACCTACGCCAAACGGAGTGAAGATGGTACCCGGCCTCTTCAGTTGGGCAAAGGTGGTGGATTACGGTAACAGGCTCGGCGCAACACCGGATGGGAGGCATGCCGGTGAACCCCTCAGCCATGGGCCTAACCCCTCACCGGGATTCAACATAGGGAAAGGCGGAACCCCCACACAGATGGTCACAGCCGTCGCGGCTGTTCAGCCCGGATACGGGAACACAGCCCCGTTACAGCTTGACCTGGACCCGGCGCTGGGCAGGGACGACGAGGCGAGGGAGAAGGTGCAGGCGTTGATCAAGACCCACTTCGATTTAGGGGGCACCCTCGTAAACATTAATGTTCTAGACAAGGATACCCTCCTCGCAGCGCAGAGAGACCCGTCCAAGTACCCTGACCTCATGGTGCGAGTGACAGGGTTCAGCGCATACTTTGCGAGCCTCAGTGATGAGATACGCCAGTACGTAGTAGACAGGATAGTGACAGGTGACTAGGATGGTTTCAGGCATGATATTCGATATCAAACACTTCGCGGTCCATGATGGACCAGGGATACGTACCACTGTTTTTCTCAAAGGGTGCCCTCTACGCTGTCTCTGGTGTCACAACCCCGAGTCCATGTCTCCCCACCCCCAAATACTCTTCACGCCGAGACGATGCATCGCATGTGGTCACTGCTTCGAGGCTTGCCCAGAGAAAGCCCATGAGCTAGTGAACGACGTGCACGTTATCCACCGCGAGAGGTGCACTGCCTGCGGTGCCTGCGTTGAAGGATGTTACGCGGGTGCCATCGAGATGGCTGGAAGAGTAGTAACTGTCGAAGAAGTGATGGAGGAGGTGCTCAAGGACCGTGCCTTCTACGAGAACTCCCGTGGCGGAGTGACGCTATCAGGCGGCGAGCCTTTAGCTCAACCCGAGTTCAGTTTGGAGCTGTTAAGATCAGCGAAAAACCATGGGCTGCACACAATAATTGACACATCAGGGCATGCCCCATGGGAACAGATAGAGAGAATTCTACCCTACACCGATTTGATTCTTTATGACCTTAAACACATGGACAGTAAACGCCATAAAGCCCTCACTGGGGTGCCCAACGAGCTAATTCTGGATAATCTGAGACGGATCACTGAAACTGGGCATCCTATCTGGATACGTATCCCGTTGATCCCTGATCAGAACGATGACGACGAGAACATCCATGCATTGGGGAACTACCTTTCAACAATCAAGAACGTGGAGCGAGTAGACATCCTACGGTACCATCGCCTCGCCGAGTCAAAATACGGGCAAACAGGGTTAGAGTACAGGTTAAGGGGAATGGAGCCGCCCACGAAAGAGGAAGCCGAGGCAAAAAGACGGATACTGCTGAAGTACGGGTTGTCCAACGTGACAGTGAAATAAGAGAGCTTAACTGCTTGCGCTTCCGTTATCATCACTCTGGCTTCGAGCCATACGCCTGAATGGTGTACCATGTCAGCTTATACCCTCGGCTGGACGAGGCGTCACTTAGTCTTTTAATTATCTCTGTCTCAACTTCATCACGTCGATCAAGTGGGATCGCTGCCCGTATATGCGCCGGGTACGGATTTCGTGCCCAGAAACGCTGGGGGTTCACGTGCATCACTCGGTGGTACCCGTAGACCAGAGGTCTTCTGAAACCAACTTCAAAGAGGAGCCTCTGAGTTTCCTCGATGTCGATGTGAATCTCTCTGATGTAATTTATGGAATCCATTAAACCAGTCAAGTCAGGGTAATCTTGGGCCACCGTCTCGCAGATGTCGAGGAGTTCAGCTATGTGGTGTCCCGCCCCGTAGAGTAGCCCCACTCTTCCACCCGGTTTCAGCACACGGTACATTTCCCCTAGCGCAGCAGGCTTGTCGGTGATGAACTGAAAGGACATATTACATATTGCAAGGTCAAACATATCATCACCGTAAGGGAGAGACTCGGCGTCTCCTACTCTGAACTCTATGCCTTTCACGCCTAGGGACTCGGCGTTCATCTGAGCCTTATCGACCATCTCCGGGCTGAGGTCAACCCCATGATACTCTCCGGGGCCAGTCTGTTCAGCAAGCTCGAAGGTTGAGAGCCCTGTCCCGCTGGCGACATCTAGCGCCACTGGGTTCTTCGGCGGCTTCATTTCTCGGAGTAGCAGCCTTACGAGGGTCTCGATGCCCCAACGGGCACTGCCAAGCCTCTCGCTTACGCTTTCATCGTATGTGCCGGCGTACTCCTTGTAGGTCTGTTTGATCATTTCTTTCTCATTGTTCTCCGGCATGTTTGACCAGCTCTTAGTGTTCTTTCTGCTGACTAAGTTAAAAAACTCCGCTGAGTGAGACCATTGTTGACTATCCCCATATAAACTATGAACCCGTGGATCGTTACGAGAAGTTGTCAAGGCACTGGGTTGAGAAGACATTCATCGAGAAACACGGGTTATTCCTCCATGCACTCACATATAGACTAGAGAAGGCCAAAGAAGAGGCGCTGTTCCTCCAGAACATATTCAATGAAAACGAGGTCCCACGAGACGGCAAGGTGCTGGACTTGGCGTGCGGGATAGGAAGACACTCAATCTCCCTCACCGAGCTAAGGTACAAAGTCACTGGGATTGACATCTCCGAGCCATACATAGAGTACGCGAAAACCCTCGCCGAGGAACGGGGCGTCGCTGATAGATGCGAGTTCATCGTAGGCGACATGCGTGAATTGAAAAAAGCATTATGTGGGCGGACCGGGTTCGACGCCGTTATCAGTATGTTCACATCCCTCGGGTACTATGAACGTGAGACAGATGTCCTAGTCCTTAATCAGGCACGTGAAGTCACTAAGGATGGAGGCGTCATGGTCATCGACATGATGAACAAAGACTATCTGTTCAGACACCTCGAACCTCAGAGATACCACGAGGTCCCCCGTGAGCTAGTCCAGCTAGAGGAGACAACCATAGACCACGAGTCCTCAAGGATGAAGTCTTCTTGGAGAATTTATGTCCCTGAGGGCGATGACTTACGTTACAAGGGTCTGATAGAGTTTGACAATCTGGTTTATAACGCGGATGAGCTGAAGGAGATCACTAAGCTCTCGGGCTGGACGCCCATCAGGCTCTATGGTGGCTTTAAGGGAGCTGCATTCTCAGAGGGTATGAAAAGAATTATCCTCGTGGCTCGGTCTCGTTAGGCTGCGGATTGGCAAGGGTTCCTCAGGTTTTTACACTTGTTCATCCTAACCAAATAAAATTCAATTATTTTCACTTTCTTGGTGTGAAATCCACAAAAAAGGCTTATGAAGCTACTCTATGCTGCGTTACGTAGGAGAAAAGACAAGTTAAATGTCACCCATCTTAGGCGTCAGCATACTCTTTATCATATTATTTCTGGTTCTTGGATTGATTTTGAAGCAAACTACCCTCTTCGCCGAGAAGGTATTCATCTACGAGACAAGGGTAGCTGACAAATCGAAGCAGAACTCCATCATCTATACGGGCGTCTTCGTTCCCATCGTCATCTATACCCTCGTAACTAGGGAGGGCTACAAGATCAACGTAGATAACAGAGCCTACGATAGCCTCAACATAGGGGACCATATTTGGGTCTCAGAGTACAGCAACGGAGCCCACAAGCTAGAGCCAAAACCAGTACCGATGTAGCTACTCGTTAATCATTGTAATCGAGTGTATCACTATCGGTGGTGTAAGTCGTTGTTCCTCATGAGGCTGCACCTGTATCGCCCTGACAACATCCATTCCCTCAACTACCTGTCCAAACGCAGCGAAGCCCTGACCATCAGGATTCCTTTTTCCACCAAAGTCTAGCTCAGGCTGGTCGCCGATGCAGAAGAAGAAACTGGATTTGGCGCTGTCAGGCTTGAACCTGCCCATGCTGATTACGCCGTCAAGGTGCTTCAGACCCGTCAGTGTTGTCCGCTCTAGGATTATAGGCTCGTATTCTTTCTCCTTGGGGACCTGCCCGCCTTGGATCACCTCGATCTTCACTTCGTCGTTGGGCTGATTCATCATGGTGACGGTCCTGAAGAAAGAGGTACCATCGTAGAGTCCGTCATCCACGTATCGGAGAAAGTTGCCTGAAGTAACGGGCGCTTTCTCAGGGTAGATCTGAACCTTGATGTCTCCGAGGCTTGTTTTAATCAAAACCTCTGGGTTCTTACTGGAAGCCAACTCAATCAGAGATGGATACCCTTATGATCCTATAAGAATTCACGCAGCACATTCAGTCCCCGTGTTCTCTACGGTTTTCTTTTTATGCTATGTCAGTAAGTGGTTCTTGATGTTCAGCTTCGTGGACGCGTTCAGGGACGATGAGACAGCGCGAAAAGTAGTGAAGTACATCAAAGAACTCGCAGGAGACAGAAAGATCAGGATAGTCCACGTCTGCGGCACCCACGAGGACACCATCACCAAGTACGGCATTCGTAGCATGCTGCCACGGAACGTTGAGGTACTCATGGGGCCCGGCTGCCCAGTATGCACAGTACCCCCCACCAAGATCGACTACGCCATAAGGCTAGCCGAGGAAGGAGCCATAGTCACAAGCTACGGGGATATGATGATGGTACCGGCTGGTCTCGGGAGCCTCAGCGACGCCAAGGCCAAAGGACACGACATCAGGATCGTCTACAGCATCCACGACGCCGTCAAGATGGCGCAGAAAACCGATAAAGAGGTGGTTCACTTCGGTGTAGGATTCGAGACCACGGCGCCTACCACGGCCAGCGAGCTGGCTGCGGGTCCACCTGAGAACTTTAGCGTCTACAGCGCCCACCTGACTATTCCACCAGCCATGATGGCTCTCCTAGACATGGGAGTAACTGAAGTCCACGGGTTTATCGATCCGGGTCACGTTAGCACCATCATCGGCGAGGTCGGTTACAGTGAGATATCTAGTAAATACAAGGTGCCTCAGGTCATCGCAGGGTTCGAGCCCCTCGATGTGCTGTTTAGCGTCGCCATGATACTACGACAGATCAAGGAAGGACGGGGAGAAGTAGAGAACGGGTACAAGCGGGCGGTGAAGCCCGAGGGAGCGCCCAGAGCCCTAGCGTTGCTAGATAAAGTTTTTGAGCCCGAGGATGCTCCGTGGAGAGGAATCGGAGTCATCCCCAAGTCAGGCCTGAAGATCAGGGACGAGTACGAGGCACATGACGCTGCGAAGAAGTTCGATATCGAGACGGAGACTAGCTACGAGATGCCTCACGGATGCAGGTGCGGCGATGTGCTCCGAGCTATCTGTTATCCATGGGAGTGTCCCCTCTTCAACAAGGAGTGCAGTCCTGAAAGCCCCGTGGGTCCATGCATGGTGAGCCATGAGGGAAGCTGCTTCATCTCAGCCCGGTACGGAGTCGAGGAAATATTATGATCAGGGCGCGTCTTCTCATCAAGGGCAGGGTTCAGGGAGTCGGCTACAGGGCAAACACCCGCAGAATGGCAAACCACCTGAAACTCAAGGGCTGGGTCAGGAACCTGCCCAACGGTGACGTAGAGGCGGTGGTAGAGGGCTGTGAGCCCGAAGTGGATCGCCTCATCCAGTGGTGCCACAGGGGCCCAACCTCAGCGTATGTCCGCGAGATCAAGGTGGAGAAAACAGAAGCTAATCACGAGTTTCCCGATTTTAGGGTGAAAAAATAAAGATCTATTCTTCTCTGTGTTCAGGCTCTTTGAGGTAAAGAATGATAATGCCGAGGCATACTATCTGGACCAGTACACCTAGATAGTAGGGGTAAACAGCTTTCATCTGGTATAATATCCCGAAGAGAGATGCAGCTGGCACAATCGCTAGTTCCTTAATGTGCCTATGAGCCCCATGATTCGCCCTCTCTTCTCTTGGGGAATCATGTCTGCCTGAAGAGCCCTGACATGGCCCCAAAAATCATGTAGGTGATAATAAGTAGCAAGATGTTTCCAGTGAGGAAACTGAACTCATCTCTGAGGCGTCGGATTAAGCCCTTCAAGTTGCTCACCCACTTTACCCATGAGGTTGGTAACTGGGAATTTAGAGATATTCATCTCTGAAGCCGAGGAAAAAACGCATATTTATCTTGAAAGTGCCTCAAAGGCCTCAACCGATGTAACGCCCTGATCTAGGACTGCCTCATAGATTCCGAGACTTAGCCCGTCCCTCAGTACCCCTCTTTCATGGTAATGTTGTTTTATGTTCATTATCGAGCTCTGTTCTTCTCATCCAGTCGTGTAGTTGTCTCTAAAACGTATTGAAACGCAGTGGATTCGATCTTATTCGTTACCCAGATATCTATGGACCAGTCACCGGATGTGGCTGGGTATCTGTCTACTCCTATCTTCACTCCATCTGGCCTGTAATCCGATATACGCATCTCAGCGATGTTGGGGTGCTCCAGAAGTCTCGGGTAGATCATGTTCACGGTCTCAATGAGTTCTGGGTTTTCCACGAGGACATGAATATCAATGTCCAGCTTCACGATGAGGTCGAGGGCAACGCTTCCAACTACCTCAGCCCTACCATAAGTGCTGAGGATTTCCAGCAACCCGGTTTCTTTGAGTATTCCATGGGCCTCAGTATTCAGAGACATTATAACTAAATAACTGGGATGACATGAAAAAGTTTCAGTAAAAAATCGGGGCTAGGAGACTACCTTTCCGAGTGTCTCAAGCATCTCGTCGATGTACTCGTCCGGTATCCAACCCATGTTACCGATCCTGAATGTGGTCTCCTTCAAGGCTCCATAGCCCTGAGCTAGCTCGAAACCGTTCTTCCTGACAGCGTTGTAGACATCGGGGCCGCTCATGCCCTCGGGGGCGCTGATACAGCTCACGGTGGGGCTCTCGTAGCCTTTTCTCGGGTACGTGCTGAGGCCCAGCTTCTCGATGCCCTTCCTTATCTTCAAGTTCCGATGCTTGAAGAGATCGAAGTACCACTGCTTCCCTCCCTTCTCCTCGATCATCTTGAGGGCGACGTTCATTCCAGCTACCTGGGATATGATGGTGGTCATGGGTGTGCCCTTGCCCTCAGTGTGGTTCTTCTCCCAGACCTTGAGGTCGAAGTACCAGCCCTTGTTTTTCATAGTAGATGAGACATCGAGGGCTCTCTGGCTTACGCTGCCTATGCCTATTCCTGGGGGTACTCCGAAGCATTTCTGGCTGCTGCTGAAGCAGATGTCGATGCCCCACTCATCCGCCTTGAGTTCTGTGCCCCCCATGCTGCTCACCGCGTCCACGAACACCATCTTATCATGTTTACTGCAGACCTCTGTGAGCTTGGGTAGGTCGTTGATTAGGCCTACGCTGGTCTCGTTGTGTGTGATTGCCACGGCCTCTGCGTCAGGCATCTCTTCTAACGCCTTCTCTATTATCTCCGGTTGAACTGGCTCACCGAGCTTGGTCTCTATCACCTTGACTTCTCTGCCGTTGGCTCTCGCCACCTCGGCGAAGCGTTTACCGAAGCTACCGTTCACACAGACAATCATCTTCTCTTTGACGCAGTTGAGCACAGATGCCTCCATGAAACCTGTGCCCGTGCTACTGAATAGAAACACAGGGTTCTTTGTCTCGATGAACCCCTGCAGCTGCTCTACTGTCTCGAAATGGATCTTGAGGTAATCCTTACTCCTGTGGCTCATCATCTGCATCCCCATGGCTTCAAGGACCTCAGGGAAGCACGCCACCGGGCCGACAGTGAATAACTTCATACTTGGATCACCGTCGATGAGGATAAAAACATGTACCTACATTCATGCCTATGGAATCCAGACGGCTTGAAGACGATGAAGCTGTAAAGGTGATACTTGAGATACTCATCGACGCCGGTAAACCCCTCAGCACAAGGCAGATACAGGCGGAAACCAAGAAAAGGCTGGTACGGTGCCCTGACTCCACAATAGTTTTCTTGAACAGGCTCAGAAAAAAAGGCGTCTTGAATGGAGAACGCAGCAAGGAGGCACGTGGCTGGGTCTGGTGGGTTGACTAGATCCAGCTGAATGTGCGCTCACTTTCCTCCAGTAACACTATGAAGCTTTCATAGCTTATCGCATGTACACGTTCATCAGTTGAGTCATACTCGTCTTCTAACGTGTACAGCTCACCATAGCTCAGTTTCTCAAGAGTTTCCTCGTTCGATAAGTGATGGGTGCCTCTTCCTGTGAAGACGAAGGCTATTTCATCATCAGCGTCATGCAGTTCCTCTGCGAGCCTGAACGCTGTGTCCGCGTGAGCCCTGCTTATTACAACCAGCGTCTTCACTTTCATTCACCTAGTAGCTTGTTATTATACTGCACTTTTTCGCCATCTCCGAGAACTCACTGAAGTCAACCACTGTGGCACTGATACTTTCTTCTAGATCCTCCTTTGTGATACCCCTAGCGGTGAGGGAATCCTCTAACACATAGACGCCTGCGAGGTCAGACATGACACTGAGATAGTCCTTGAGGTTGTTCTTGTAGAGGGCTTCTGGGAGCAATATCTCGACACCGGCATCTACGAAAACCATTATTGGTAGGTAATCCATCCCAAGCATAGCAGCGCTGAACCGTAGACCTTCCTCTACTCGTGCTCCAGGTATGAGGCGCTTCCTCATGATTAGCATAGTCTCTCCCATAGCTTCACCCCATGAACAGCGTTCTATCCGCTGTTTCCATCAACATTGTTACCTCACCAAGGCTGCTCATCCGCGCCCTAGGGATGAGGGCATTCTCTTCGAGACCACTGTACTGGCAAGCTGTTACGCATGCAAGCATCTCCGCTTCGAGTCCATTGAGGGTGTTATGCTCTGTTAGGAGCTTCACTGATTCCTCGTTGAAGAACACAGTGACTTTGTGACCTCTCCCGGCTGCTGCCTTTACGGTGCCCAACATGTGTCGGAGCATCCTTGGGTTGGAGATTATTAATAGGATATGCAAGCCGGGTCGCCGTACTGATTTTGCGGTTCAGATGCTTAACGGTTTCCCCTGTTCCACGGTTTAGAACAAGAAACGCTGGGTGTTCAAATGCCTAGGATTATATCAAATCCATGTATGGCTATTCTTGACAAGATATGAGACTACCAGTTACATCAGTAAGCCTCGACACACGGAAACTAGCTAGCTTCGCCCTCGTGGCCTTTATGGTAGGAGGGCTCCTTGGCGGAATCTTCTGGAACTTCGGTGGAGTATACGTCCCAACATTGGATACCTTCCAAGGCTTCGGCTTCATGAAGCAGTTCGAGAGCCAAGATCAGCTAATCGAGTTCCTCGAAGAGTATGGTGGCTCAAATAATTACTACAAGGGAGGCCCTGTGCTCATGTTCGGCGTTGTGCCGAGTTCTGTGACAGGGAGAGGCTTTGCTGTTGAGGAATTATATTCGGACTTGTCGCAAGCTCTTGACCCCGATTATTCTTCAACTAATATTCAGGTTGAGGGCGTCGATGAAGCCGACATTGTGAAGACCGACGGCGAGTACATCTACCTCGTAAAGTCTAAGTCAATATACATCATCAAGGCGTACCCCGCGGAGGAGGCTCAGATAGTCACAAAACTGGAGCTGGAGTTCCCCGTGCATGATATCTACGTGAACGGGGACAAACTCGTGGCGTTCAGCTTCCTTTCTCCTTACTACTATATGGAGACTTTCATAGACGTTGAGACTGATAAGGAGAAGACCCAGGTCTCTGTTTACGATATCAGCGACAGGGCGAACCCTGTGCTTGATCAGGACTTGACCATCGACGGCATGTACTTCAACAGCCGCATGATCGGGGACTATGTCTACTTCATAATAACCAACCCCGCGTACATGGACGACGACACGCTGATCCTCCCCACAATCAGGCAAGGCAAGGAGTGGTGTACAGTGGAGGCCGAGGACATCTGGTACCCAAACGTGACCCAAGGATGGATAAGCTACCACACCATCACCGCGTTGAACATCATGGACCCTGACGCCAAGATAACCAGCGAGACCTTCCTCCTAGACGACAGCACAACCCTCTACGTGAGCCCCAGAAACATGTACATAGTAAGCCAGGGCTGGAGAAGCGACACAGTTATCACTAAGATAGGCATCGAGGACGGCGGCATCACCTTCCGGGGCAACGGCACCGTCCCAGGGTACATACTGAACCAGTTCAGCATGGACGAGTACAAGGGAGTCTTCAGGGTAGCCACCACCAGCCGAGACTGGAGGATAGGCACATCCGGAAACAACGTGTACACACTCAACGAAGACATGGAGATCATAGGCAGTCTAGAGAACCTTGCCCCCGGCGAGGATATCTACAGCGCCCGATTCATGGGAGACAGATGCTACCTTGTCACCTTCAAGAAGGTGGACCCCCTCTTCACCATCGACCTCAGCGACCCCGAGAACCCCACTGTTCTGGGGAAGCTCAAGATACCCGGCTACAGCGACTACCTCCACCCATACGACGAGAACACACTCATCGGCGTAGGTAAAGAGACCGTGGAAGCCAAGGAAGGAGACTTCTCTTGGTACCAGGGAGTCAAGATAAGCCTCTTCGACGTATCTGACGTGGAGAACCCCAGAGAGCTAGCGAAGATAGAGATAGGTGACAGAGGCACAGACAGCCCAGCGTTACGTGACCACCACGCATTCCTCTTCAGCAAGGAGAGGAACCTACTCGTAATCCCCATACTTGAAGCCCAGATAGACGAGGACGACTTCAGCGGCGACGTACCAGGCGGCTTCTACGGCGACTACGTGTACCAAGGAGCCTACGTGTTCGATATCAGCCTCGAAGGCATCGAGCTACGTGGACAGGTTACCCACATCGACGACGACAGCCTCCTCAGAAGCGGCTTCTGGTTCGAGTCCGAGAACTCAGTCGAGCGAAGCCTCTACATCGAGGAAAACCTCTACACCATCAGCCAAGGGAAGCTTAAGATAAATAACCTTGAGACTCTAGAAGAAGTGGCGAGCATAAACCTAGGTGAGTGATGTGGCGGCGGGAAAACGAATATACGGCAAGACCCTTGACGTATACCTCTGCATACTCACCGCTGACGGAGGCATAGGCGTCAGGGATGTCTGGCGTGCTCTCGACTTCAGCAGCCCCAGTCTCGCCCAGTACCACATCAACAAGCTCTTGGACCTAAAGCTCATTGAGACCGATTTCGACGGTAAATACGTCATCAACGACAAGGAATCCATCGACGCCCTACGTAGCTTCCTCCTTCTCCGGGGTATGTTGATACCCCGTTTAACTATCTACTCGGCGTTACTGCTGGGTTTAATGGTGAGCTATGTGAGTGTCTATCCTTGGAGGGGCGACTTCAGGGACCTGACAACCATGTTCATCGGTCTCTTCAGCGCAGCAGCCTTCCTCTTTGAGGCGGTCAAACAGTACCGTGGCCTGTCGTTCATGAAAGACGATTGACCCCTGCTTGGTAGGATTCTTTTTCTTTATTTTATCAGAGATTTGAGTTGTACCAAAATTCCTCTGCCTGCCATGTACCAGTTTATCCTTCTCTTAAGTTCGTTGCTTGACGTCATGCCCTTGATCCTTCTGCCCCATGAACCATAGAACGAGTTATAGCACCTGTACAACTCTTCCTGAACCTCCATCCGTGTCAGTGTCTCGGTTGGCATGATGGCGTGAGCCATATCATAGTTGAACAGGTTATCGTCCTCGATCCAACCCTTCTCCTTGGCGTCGTCGTAGACATCGGTGCCGGGGAAAGGCGTTAGAACCGTGTAGATGACAAAATCAGGGTCCAGCTTGTTTACGAAGCCCCTGAGGTGCTCAATAGACTCATGGGTATCCCCTCTGTCACCGATGATGAACATGCAGTGAGTGAAGATGTCGTTCTCTTTGAGCAGCCGTACCGCCTCCATGGCGTCGCTGGGCTCGATGCCCTTCCTGTATATCTCCAGTTGTTCTGGCGTCGGGCTCTCTACCCCCATCATGACCCATTGAAGCCCCGATTTCCTCATCTTGGGCAACGCGTCCTTGATCCTTACCACGTCGTCGCATCTCATCTGGACGAACCACATAAGGTCAGGCATATCTCGCTTCAGTAGCTCATCCGCCAGCTCCTCCGCCCTGTCCCCGGGTCCAAAGTTGTCGTCGGTGAGCCAGATGAACCTGCTCCCATACTCCTTGTATATGCACTCCATCTCGTCGGCGATACGGGAGGGTGACTTGACCCGCCACTCACCGCACCAGTACCTCCACTGGGTACAGAAAATACATTTATGGGGGCAGCCACGGCCCCCCTCCACTAGAGCGAATGGAGCGTCCTTACCCCCCATGGCTGCGAAGTGATACTTATCCATATGATCCTTAACCAAGTGATAACCCGGAAAAGGCAGCGACTCCAAATCCTCGACGAGAAGCCTATCCGGTCCATGATAGACCTTCTTCCCCTGCCTGAAGGTTAACCCGGGTATGCCGATTAATGGCAACCCTATAATCATGGAGTTCACCAACTCGACGAATGTGGCTTCCCCCTCCCCCCGTACAATGGCATCTATCTCGCGGTAAGCCTTCAGGCTCTCCTGTGCCGTGAACGAGAAATGGATTCCACCCGTGACTGTGAAGATGTCTTTGCTCACCTTCTTGGCGACCTGTAATGTTCTCGCTACCTCGTAGGTGTTGCAGGTGGAGAGGCTGCTCGACGCGACAATATCGGGGCTTGATGCCTCGATGTATTCCTTTAACCCGTCCCAGTCCAGCTCCCTAGCGTTACAGTCCAGCACCTCGACCTCCACGTCGGGTAACTCCCTCTCCAAGTAAGCAGCGACCTGAATTATACCGTATGGTGGGGGCAGGTAGTCGCCCATGATGAACCAGATATCCTTGGGGGGCTCAACGAAAAGGACCTTCATAGGATCATATCTGATTTATTTTTACCACGATTTAAATGCTATTCAATTCTGTGTCATATGAATAAATGAGTGAACACCAGTATTTTTCTCATGGAGATCATGGTCGAGCACGCCGTACCTGAGAGAGACGCGGCTAAGATCAGTGAACTCATCAGCATCTGTAGAGACGAGAGGAGAACCATCCTCAACGCGTACACCCCTGAACAAGAGGAACAATATCTACGGCACATGCAGGAACGGGAGGCAGTATACGTCGCCTACATGGAAGGAGAGTTCGCCGGCTTCGCGGGTATCTCTCCACGCTGGGCTTACAGCATACGGACAAGACACTGCGCCGAGGGAGGAACATGGGTCATGCCGGAGCATAGAGGAAAAGGCGTGGGCAGGACCCTCTGGGAGAAGGGGGTACTACCATGGTGCCGTGAACAAGAGTTCAAGCATATTGGTGCTTTGGTTATGGCTCACAACACCGGTTCCATCGCGTTTTACGAGAAGCTGGGGTTCCATGTCTGTGGATATCATAGAAAAATAGTGGACTGGGATGGAGAACTCTTAGACGCAGTGGAAATCGAAAAAATGTAGGATTAAAATTAGTTGGAGTCAAAATACTCCTTTGCTTCCTTCAGCAACTCTGGTCTGATAAGCATCTCCACAAGCGTCATCCCGAGGGCTTTGGTGCCCACGATCATGGCGTCCAGTCCTTTTTTGGTTATCGATGCTTCAGCGAGTTGGATGCTGTGACCTGGAGTACCGGGCGGTGCGATGGCGATGGAGCTACCTGTGGAAGGCGTCTTCTGGGACACGTTACCATAATCAGTGGAAGCCCTTGGCATAGCCGTCGTTGACTCCTTCCAGTCCCTAACAGGGACTCCCTGGTCCTTATAGTTCTGCCAAAGCGCCTTTACGAGGGGTATGTTCACCTTCATGCTAGCGTAGAACTTGTTCTTGGTGATCTCCACCTCGACACCCATGGCGTGTGCAGCTCCCTCACCGCACCGAGCCACCTTTTCCAGCATCTCCTCAAGGTATGGCTCCTCACTGCTCCTCACACCGAAATCAAGGACAGCCCTGTCAGGAATAATGTTGTTAGCTAAACCCCCCTCCGTGATAATCCCGTGGATGACAAGGTTAGCGTCCCTCTTAGCCTCCTGCCTCAGCATATGCGTAGCCATATAGGCGAGAGTTGCCGCGTTCAACGCGTTCCTCCCCATATGAGGGCTAGCCGCCGCGTGGCTAGTCTGACCCTTGAAAGTCATGTGCACCTTCCCGACGCCCAAGGACTGTCCACCAACACTCCAACCAGTGGCAGGGTGAAGCATCACCACGCCATCGATGTCATCGAAGAATCCTTTGTTGGCCATTATAACCTTGCTTCCGCCGCTTGGTCCATGACCTTCCTCGGCTGGAGTCCCGATTACAAGCACTTCTCCTGCGAGTTCACCAATGGCTTGACTAGCGGCGATACCCGCCCCCACAGCGGAGGCAGCGATTAGGTCGTGACCACAGCCATGACCCACACCCGGCAACGCGTCATACTCGCAGAGGACAGCCACCTTAGGTCCATCGCTTTTTCCTCTGTATGACGCCACGAAGGCGGTGGGCATATCAAAGATGCCTTTCTCCACCTTGAAGTCGTGATCCTCAAGGACCTTGGTGATCTTCTCAAAGGCCTTGAACTCCTCGCTCCCCAGCTCGGGGTTCTCATAGAGGTAACGCGCTATATCGACAAGGATGGGCTTCTTCTCATCCACCGATTCTTTTACTATCTTTTTGATTTCATCTAGCTTCGACAATGCAATCAATAGACAACTCCTCAATGGAGTCTTTAGGGTTTTCCAGTTTCACCCATCTCCCTCATATACATCTCTATGCGTTCACATTATAAGCCGAAAAACGAGTTGAAGCCCCGAGTGATATGGGCGAGGTAATTGAGTTCGGAATTCTAGACGGAGTAGCCAGCACCACCATCAAGAAACTGCATAAAGCAGGGTTAGTCACCCTCGAATCCATCGCAGTCACTCCCCCCCGCGAGATCGTGGAACTAACAGGCATGGGAATGGAGACCGCGCTAAAGGTCAACGCCCTTGCGAGACTAGAGGTGGACCCGGGCTTTGTCTCAGCCACGGAACTGCTGGAAATGCGCAAACACATGATGCGCGCCAGAACCGGCTCAAAAGAGCTCGACCGCATAATGGGCGGCGGAATCGAGACAGGCGTAATCACCGAGCTAATCGGTGAGTTCGCCTCCGGCAAGACCCAGATATGCTACACTCTATCCGTGTTGGCACAACGACCCGTGGAGGAAGGAGGATTCGGAGGTCGAATATGCGTCATCGATACCGAGGGCACCTTCATCCCGGAGCGAGTAGTCCAGATCGCCGAGAGCAGAGGCTACGACGCCCAGGAGATACTCGGCAACATACTCGTCGCACGCGCCTACAACAGCGAACACCAGATCATGCTCGTGAAGAACCTCCCCCAGGTCTGCCAGGAGCATGACGTGAAGATGGTCATCGTGGACAGCATGATAGGCCACTTTAGAGGCGAGTACATCGGCAGAGGAACCCTAGCGGAGCGCCAGCAGAAGATAGCAGGCGTACTGGGCAATCTGCTACGCGTCGCAGAGGCATTCAACCTGTCCGTGGTCTTAACCAACCAGGTGCAGTCTAAACCAGACTCTGCGTACGGTGACCCCAACAAGCCCACGGGCGGCCACGTCATGGCCCACGCGTGCACCCACAGAGTCTATCTGCGGAAAGGCAGACAGAACACAAGACTAATCCAGGTCATAGACAGCCCATACCTGCCTGAGGAAAAGATCAGGATCGCCATAACCGAGGCCGGCGTCACCGACGAGGAAGGCGAGTGGGACATCTACGACAAGGAAGACACTGACGAGATCGAGATATAGTCCCCCATTATCTCGGTCTCGTTTTTTTATAACCATTCTTAGCTTCTAACAAGCTTAAACGGCTTACTGAACCCGGCTGACCATAAAGTCTTCATGAACCTGTTCTTCAGCGCACCGACACCGATGTCCTTCTTGGCGCTGAGAGGATACACATAGTCAGCTGCCTCCTCAGGGGCGCCGTCAGTTATGCGATCCATGAGGGCTTCAAGGTTGGTCACGATGTCCTGTTCTTTTCCCTTATCGATCTTGTTGGCGGCAACCAGCGGGAACTCGCCCAGTGTCTCGTGGAGGTAACCTATCATCTCCACGTCTAGACTGATGAAACCCTTCTTCGCGAGGCGTTCCTCCGTCTCGATAAAAGTTGTGATGTTGAGCACATGGACGGCGATGAGTATCTGTTCAGCGTTTTCCTCGATAAAGTCAAGTATCAGGTTCTTGGTCCTATCCTCCCAGTCCCTGCTACCACCAGCCTTCCTGCCGTACCCAGGCATATCCACTAGGCTCAACCCGTTAGCTATCGGGTACTTTTTGATCCGCGTTGTGGTCCCGGGGCGCTTACCTATCGCTACCTTCAACCCAGTCAACGCCCTGATGGTGCTGCTCTTCCCAGCGTTAGGGCGACCAGTGAAAATAACATACCGCTCAGGCATAACGATAATAATGAAGAAAACAGACTGAAAAAGGGTGTGATAACTAGAGGACGACGTTGAACTCTAGGCGCTGGGCAAGCTCCTTGTACCGGTTCCTGATGGTGACCTCGGTAACCTGAGCCTCCTTCGCAATCTCACCCTGAGTACGTCGCTCATCCGTTAGCTGGCTGCTGATATAGATGCACGCAGCAGCGATGCCTGAAGGACCTCTACCGCTGGTGAGCTTCAGATCTGACGCCTGCCTCAGAATCGCCATTGCGAGGCGCTCCGTCTCCCCAGTCAACGCAAGTTTGTTCACTATCTTACTGATGTAGCCCTGCGGGTCCACCTGTGGAACGTTTGGCTTCAACTCCCTCAACAGGAACCTATAGTTCCTTGCAGCCTCCTTCTTGGTGATGTTGGCCGCAGTTGCCACGTCCTCAAGGGTCCTGATGATGCCGCACTGCCTGCAAGCCATATAGATGGATGCGACGGCGACGCTCTGGATTGTCCTGCCCCTGATGAGCTGCTTCTGGATGGCCCGCCTGTAGATCATGCTGCTGGTCTCGATGACGTTCCTTGGCAGGTTGAGCTTGTAGCTTATCTTGCTCATCTCGCTCAACGCGTGGGCCAGGTTCCTCTGTGTAGAGTCGCTGACTTTGCTTCTCCGATGCCACTTGCGGAGCCGGTAGAGCCGTGCCCTTTCCTCTGGGCTCAGCTTCCTTCCGGATGCGTCACGGTCCTGCCACCCAATGGTGGTAGAGAGACCTTTATCATGTATGGTCCAGGTCACAGGTGCTCCGACCCTCGGGAGCTTGTCGCGTTGCTCCTGGTCGAATGCCCGCCACTCTGGGCCTTGGTCTATGAGAGTGGATGAAACCACGAAACCGCAGACCTGGCATACCAGCTCACCGGTCTCATAGTCTCGCAGAAGGTTAGTTCCCCCGCACTCAGTGCAGGTTGCTTGATCATGAAGCTTTGTTGTCAAAGAACCCCTCACGAGAATTATGATTATGGGAAAAGCCTCGCTTATAACTGTTTTTAAATTTTGCCCTATATTATCGCCTGTTTCCCTCAGAAATTGAGAAAAACTCGGTATTATAACAAATACCATAATGGTATAGACTAATTTAGTAAGATGCAACAAATACAACCTGAAGATGGTATATACTCACCTATTTATGAAGGTAAATGAATCAAATTCTTTAAAAATCAGCGTCATTGAAATGCATGGAGTAGTTATCGAGGCGATAAAATATTCATCCACTACTCTTCATAGGACTCGGCGGCTTCCTCGGAGCAATACTAAGGTTCCTAGTAAGTGGATGGATACAGAACACGGCGCTCAAGTTCCCATTAGGCACGCCAGGAGTCAACCTGCTAGGAGCCTTCATTCTTAGCCTCATCACGTACCTCGCTGAGGGCAACCTAGATCTCCCTGCATCCTCACGCATGTTCCTCGCAGTTTGGCTACTAAGAGCCTTCACGACAATGTCCACGTTCAGCTTGGAATCCTTCAGGTTACTGGAGACAGGGCAGCGAACCCTATTCATGTTATACTTCTTAGGGACCAACACCCTGTGCCTGATTGGGATATATGCTGGAAAATACTTAGCAGCCATACTTGGCTAACTGAAGCCCCTGAAACATCAAATGGTTCACATCTTTCCACCGGTAAAGGTAAAAGGAGGGGTCCCATCCAGAATCTTATCAGGAGATACCTAATTTGGAAAAGCGTGTTTACGATTTTACAGAAGGAAACAAAGACATGAGAGCAGTTCTTGGAGGAAAGGGTGCAAACCTAGCGGAGATGACCCACCTCGGACTGCAAATCCCCCCGGGATTCACCATAACAACAAAGACCTGTGAAGATTTCTTCAAGGCTGGAGGCAACTTTCCCGAAGGACTATGGGAGGAGGTCCTTGAGCACGTCAAGACACTCGAAAAAACAACAGAGAAAAAGTTTGGCGATAAAAAAGTGCCACTTCTCTTATCTGTGCGAAGCGGGGCTCCTATCAGCATGCCCGGTATGATGGACACAGTCCTTAACCTTGGCATGAACGACGAGGTCGTAGAAGCCATGATTGGTTTAACGGGCGATGAACGGTTCGTCTACGACGCGTACAGGCGCCTCATCACCATGTTCAGCGACGTGGTCATGGGTCTAGAACGCCACGATTTCGAGGCCATCCTCAAAAAGGTCAAGGACAAGGAAGGTGTCAAAGGTGACACAGAAGTAAGCATTGAGGGCCTCAAAGAGACAGTCAAAGGCCAGAAAAAGCTCTACAAGAAGCTCCTCAAGGCGGAGTTCCCTCAGGACCCCATGGAGCAGTTGAAAAAGTCTATCGCCGCCGTGTTCAACAGCTGGAACATACCCAGAGCGATCACTTACCGAAGAGTCGAAAACATCCCAGACGGTATGGGCACAGCCTGCAACGTTCAGATAATGGTCTTCGGGAACATGGGTTGGGACAGTTGCAGCGGTGTCATGTTCACACGCAGCCCAAGCGATGGATCAAAGGGGCTCTTCGGAGAGCTACTGTTCAACGCCCAGGGCGAAGATGTCGTCGCGGGGACCAGAACCCCTATCCCGATAGCTGAGATGAAGAAGCAGCAGCCCAAGCTGTACAAGGAGCTTGAGGATATCGCCGAGAAGGTGGAGGAACACTACAAGGACATGCAGGACATGGAGTTCACCGTCGAAAAGGGCAAGCTCTGGATACTGCAGACCAGGACAGGTAAGAGGACAGCCCGCTCAGCCATCAAGATCGCCGTCGACATGGCCAAGGAAAGCCTCATCGACAAGAAGACAGCCATCAAGAGAATCACACCCAACAACATCGACCAGCTAATGCACCCACAGTTCGACCCAGCCGCCATAGAGAAGGCGACTTTTCTGGCGAAGGGACTGAACGCCAGCCCAGGCGCAGCCGTTGGCATAGCGATATTCAACGCAGATAGAGCAGAAGAGCATGGGAAAACTGGGGAAGACGTCATACTCGTTCGACCCGAGACCACTCCCGACGACGTGAACGGTATGGTGGTAAGCCAGGGTTTCCTCACACAGCACGGCGGAGGTACAAGCCACGCAGCCGTAGTTGCACGTGGATGGGGTAAGCCTTGCATCGCAGGCTGCGAGGACATCAAGATCGATAACAGCCGCAACCTGTTCACCGTTGGGGAGTACACCGTCAAAGA
The DNA here is from genome assembly GCA_026014815.1 of Candidatus Bathyarchaeota archaeon. Taxonomy (GTDB): domain Archaea; phylum Thermoproteota; class Bathyarchaeia; order TCS64; family TCS64; genus RBG-16-57-9. The sequence continues at coordinate 19,710 of JAOZHP010000111.1, read as the reverse complement.
AGGCGATTGGATAAGCATCGACGGCGCCACAGGCGAGGTCTACCTCGGCAAGGTCGCAAAGATTGAGGCCGCTTTCGAGAAAGAGGTCGAGCTAATCCAGGCCCTCGAGTGGGCAGACGATATCAAGCATCTTGGCGTACTCACAAACGCTGACAACCCAGAAGACTCGTTGAAGGCACGCCAGTTCGGAGCCACAGGCATCGGTCTCTGCAGAACAGAGCACATGTTCTTCGATCAGGAAGGCGAAGAGATCAGCCGCCGCGAGAATGTGGTTAACATGATCCTCAAGTCCGAGGTAGCTGCACCGTTGCTCAGACAACTAGAGGCAGCGGAAGGCAAAGAGGACTATGATGCACTCAAGAAGAAGGCTGACGCCAGCCAAGATGTGAAAGAGTACCTTCAGGCACTGGAGAACATCATGCCCTTCCAGAGGAAGGACTTTGAGGGCATCTTCGAGGCAATGGATGGCTACCCTGTGATCGTGAGGCTCATCGACCCACCGATGCACGAGTTCCTTCCCCCGAGGGAGGAGCTACTAATCGAGGTCACAGAGTTAAGGTGTAAGGGCGTCGAGGGCAAGGAGCTAGAGGAGAAGGAGTACCTGCTACGAGTGGTTGAGAGCCTATGGGAGACAAACCCAATGCTGGGCCTCAGAGGCTGCAGAGCCGGACTCATGTACCCGGGGCTCACGGAGATGCAGGTCCAGGCCATCATGGAGGCAGCTGTGAAAATGAAGAAGAAAGGCGTAGACGTACACCCCGAGATCATGATCCCGCTGACCAGCCACATCAACGAGATGGACGCAGAGTACGAGAAACTCAACAAGGTAGTCGAGGAGGTGCTGAAGAAAGCCGGAATCGATCTCCACTACAAGATAGGCACCATGATCGAGATACCAAGGGCTGCTTTGACAGCTGACGAGATCGCGAAGACCGCTGAGTTCTTCAGCTTCGGTACCAACGACCTTACACAGATGACCTTCGGTATCAGCCGTGACGACGCGGAAGGCAAGTTCCTTCTCAACTACGTAGACCGTGGATTACTGCCAAGCAACCCCTTCCAAGTAATCGACAGGGAGGGCGTCGGGCTGCTAATGAAGATGTGCGTAGATAAAGGCAGAGCAACAAGGCCTGACCTTGAGATAGGTATCTGTGGAGAGCACGGCGGAGAGCCCAGCAGCATCGAGTTCTGCCACCTCATCGGCCTTGACTATGTGAGCTGCAGCCCATACAGGGTTCCCATTGCTAGGCTAGCGGCGGCTCACGCTGAGCTGGACCATCCCCAGAAAAAGTAGGGTTTCAATCCCTTTTTCCTTTTTACACGTCATAATTTATACAGCTTGAAGTCAATTATCACTGTATGACCTCACTTGACCATATCGGATTATACGTGAAAGACCTCTCCAAGAGCCTTGACTTCTACAAAGACCTGTTCGGGTTCCCAGTGGTGAACGAGTTCGGCAGCGGGGAAGCAAAGATCGCAGTAATGGATATAGGCGGCGGCCTTCTTGAGCTTGTGCAGAGACCGGGCAGCCCAGGCACGCCACCGGGTGGAAACTGGAGTCACCTTGCACTGCATGTACCTGACTTTGATGACAAGCTCGCCAAGCTGGAAGGCATGGGTCTTGAGTTGAGGAAAGTAACCGCGAGTAACGGTAGCAGGCTATGCTTCTTCAAGGACCCTGACGGTCACACTCTTGAGCTCATGGAAAAGGGCTTCGCCTAGAAGACTATATCCGCGGGTATGGCCCGTTTATCAAAGCCAACCCTCATTTTTCTCCTAACCTCATCATAGTACTCTGAGTCGTCTCTTGACGCCTCCTTGAACTCCGGGATCAACTCGGGGAAGTTCTTCTCCAAGGCTATCTGTATGGGTTTCCAGTTCCCAGCTTTAATGTTAAGCCTGTCAACTATGACTCTGTTTACTCTATCCGCGAGGGTGTTCATCAGCTCCTCCAATCCATCCTCCGAGACGTAGGGGAGAAGGGGCCCAAGGAACGCGTAGGTCTGTATCCCAGCGTCGTTGAATGTCTTCAATGCGTCGAGTCTGTCCTGTACCGTTGAGGCTCCTGGCTCAAAGACTCGTCGGATTTTGTCCTCCATGCAGGTTATCGTTAATCCTACCTCTACCTCGGGTAACTCGTCTATGATATCCATGTCTCGGAGGATCAGTGAGCTTTTGGTTAGAATCTCGACGGGGAAACCGGTGTTCATTAAGCACTCAAGAATCTTTCTTGTGACGCCGTACTTTTTCTCGGCTGGTTGATAAGGGTCCGTTACACTTGAGAGGAGTACGATTCCGGGGCGTTTCTTGGTGACCTCCTTCTTGAGGCACTCCACTGCGTTCTTCTTCACGTCCACGAAGCTGCCCCATTTCTCGCCTTTGTGGTACCACCTTGTCATGAATTTAGCGTAACAATAGACGCAGGCGTGGCCACACCCCACGTACGGGTTTATCGCGTACTCTACACCCGAGATGCCGCTCTTGTTGAGTATGCTCTTGCAGGTGGTTTCCCCGATCTTCACAGAGATATTCGGGACTGGGCGACCTATATATAAATCGCCATATCGAAGTGAATCCTAGAAACCGGTTACACAGTACGGAAGGTAATGAAATGAAGGTAATTGTGATCTACGACAGCAAGACAGGGAACACAGAGAAGATGGCCCACGCCATAGCGGATGGCGTCAAAGAGGTTGGCGACGTCGAGGTAAAGAAGATCGGGACCGCGTTCCCGTTGACTGTTATGGCTGACGCTGACGGCGTCCTCTTCGGTTCACCAGTCTACTACGCGGATATCTCCAATGCCATGAAAGACTTCATTGAGCACGTGGAGGGTTACATCAAGACTAAGAGAAAGAAGATACATGACAAGCCCGCGGCAGTCTTCGGAAGCTACGGGTATGACGGCGCATGGATCATGGAGGAGCGCCTAAAGCAACGGATAGAGAAACTTGGCTTCAAGGCTTACACTGAGGTATGCGTCATGATCGACACGGACGTAAAATACCACGCTGATACCCTCGACAGGTGCAAGGTGTTCGGAAAGAAATTCGCCGAGTCCCTATAATCATCCATTTTCCACTTTTGGTTACTTGATCTCTCCTGACTCTTCTGTAGATGTCTCCAACAGGTTTAAAGAAGGATGTACACTCTTCTTCCCAAATGGACGCGAAAGCCCTCTACAGTGACAGGGGCCTCAAGGCTCACACCGAGGGCGAGTTCTATATACACCACATAGATGAACCCGATAAGGGCGTATCCACGGGGTGGAGTCTCAATAAACTTGTCCAAAACTCTCTAGGCGACTCTCAGCCATCTATGAAAGACGTGCCCCGTCTAATTGTGAGCCACGTTAAAGCCAGCGGATCAGAGTGGGCAGGCTCTCAGACCTTCAACGGCTTGGACCAGTATATGGCCAGCATCATCAAGAAAAGAAACATGAGCAGGGCTGAGATACGACGCAACGTAGGGCTTCTGATGGCTGCGCTAAACAGCCCCGAGATACATAACAAGGTTACCTTTTCCCTGAACACATCTCCAATACCGGAGTCATGGGACACTGAGCCCGCTGAGTTAAGGTCTGAGATGACCATGTTCAATCAGGTTCTGGTAAGGATGCTAGAGAACGAGTTCCTGAATGGACGATTCAACGTCACACCTGTAGTTAACGTCACATCCAGAACAGATTGGAGCGACCCCGGGTTCACAGAATTATTGTCCTTAGCATACAAGTATGGGGCTGTCCACTTTGTCAACTATTCTACAGGAACCCTCGTGACCGATCACATACACAGTCAACCCGACGCGGAGCCTGACTCCCACGCCATCTATCTTAGACACGGTGGAATACCGGGGAACGCCGACTACAGCGGGCTGACCGGATTAGTCACCTTGAACCTACCCCAGATAGCCTACAAAACGAGGGACGAGGACCAGTTCTTTGAGAGGCTAAGCAGTCTCATGGAGACCGCCACTGATGCGCTTGAAGCAAAAAAGCGGCATCTAGAGGGTTTACTCAGTAACGGGAAGATGCCTTCAACGAGTAGTTTACATGATAACCTTGACTGGCATTTCTCGGGTATCGCTCTATCAGGGATGAATGAGGCGCTGCTGAACGTCATTGACGCTGGGACAGCCCACGTCGCAGGGAAAGCGGTCACCTACAAGCTCCTAGAGTACTTGATAAGATACATTGAGATGATACAGGCAAAGACTGGGCACCTCTACACATTGGAGGCGTACCCCAGCGAGGAGGCTGGGGCACACATGGCGGGCATCGACAAGACCAGTCGCCCCGAGATTATCGCGTCAGGTGTGAACGTACCCTACTACACTGGGTCCACGGAGCTGCCGCCGAGCCACGGGGACGACCTCTGGGACATGTTGGAGCACCAGAAAAAGTATCACGGCATATATACCGGGGGCACCGCGATTCAGATACATCTCAAGGAGGGGCAGGTCCTCAAAGATGAGTCCATGCTGCTGCTACGTAGATGCATGGACCAGTTCGGGTATAACTCACTCAAGGTCTCACCTGTCTTCAGTCTCTGCGATAGACACGGGTACACTCAGGGTGAGGTATCAGTTTGCCCCGTATGCGGCGATAAAACCGCTACTTATGTATGGGTGGACGGCTACCCACAGGAATTATCGAAGATACCAGAAGGATTAAAGGAGGCGCACAGGCAACGAGTTCACTACGACGTAAAAAACAATTGAAGATACAGTTACCGATAGTCGGCTCAAGGAAGCTGAGTCTAAGCGACTACCCTGGCAACCTCTGCGCAACAGTAACGGTGCCTGGGTGCAACTTCAGGTGCCCCTTCTGCCCCAACAGTGAACTGATCCACGACTACATCCCCATGGAGAAGACTCTTGTACCTGATTTCCTTGAGATGATTTTCCCGAGGAGAGGGTTCCTGGACGCCGTTACGATAACAGGCGGGGAGCCGTTGCTCCACAGGCATCTCCAGGATTTCCTCGGGGAGATCAAGAACATGGGGTATAAGGTGAAGCTGGACACCAACGCGTCCAGACCCAAGGCATTACAGCACCTAATAGACAGAAAACTTGTGGACTATCTTAGCGTCCAGTTGGTGGCCCCCTTCCAGAAAACCCAGGAGGTGGCCCGGTACAGGATCAAACCTGAGATGATACGGGAGGCAGTCCAGATTGTTCGTAGAAGTGGTGTGCATCACGAGTTCAAGGTAACCCCGATCCCAGGCATAAATGAACCAAGTGACATAGATGAAATAGTGTCTTCACTCTCAGGGTCTAGGAGGCTGGTCATCAAGAGGTTCAGGCCCGAGGACAGCATGGACAAGGAATGCAGAGCCATTAAGCCCTACTCAGAGAAAGAGCTTGAAGACATGAGGCGGCTCGCTGCCCCGTACTTCAATGAGGCTGTCCTAGAGCCCTAGTTATTAAGTAAAATAACTATTTCCCTTATAGATCGCTTTTTAGTTTCTGAAAAATGGTGTTTATTTGAATGCAAGTATTTGCTGTGGGATTATAGGGAGTTCTCGTTGATGATTTCTAGACACTTTTCTGCGGTCCAGTCAACGAAGTCGTTGCAGTAATAGATACCTTTAGCCTTGTTCTCCTCGTGAATCCTCTTTCCTTTCTCGGTGCGAGTGTTTACGCCCAAGAGATCGTAGCAGTTTATGTTGCCCCATTTCTCCTCGAAGGCGTCTATTAAGATCTGGGTATAGTGCCTCATTCTCTCACGCAGAGCAGTGTAATCGTCGGGGCTCTCGTCACCGCTTGTGCCCATCAGGAGGCCGAAGGCCATTGCTCCGCCGCTAACCGCTCCACAAATGCTGCCGCACCCAGCGACGCCGCCCCCCATATTTGAGGCGGTCTTCATGACTTCAGGACCAAAGCCATTGAGTTTGTGTACCTCGTTTACCTGGAGTAAAACACTTTCACAGCAGTTGAACTTTTTTCCGTCTTTCTCAAACATGCGGACTGCTACGACTCGTAATCTGAAAAGTTTATCGGGTCAAGTGTAAAGGATGATTATCATTGTCTCGATTGCACCCGCAACGATGAGGAACGGGATCATACGCGTCACAAAGACGTTCAGTGACTCCGTGACGTACTGTTGAAGCCCCCCCTGTCTACGCAGTTTATGGACTATCTGATACCCCAGGCCAACTCCCATCGCGGCGGCGAGGGTGATAGTGGGAATCTCAATCACACCATGGGGGAGCAGCGTCGCTATGACGAAGCCGAGGCCCAGCTCTGAGCCAGCCACATAGCATATCCAACCCACGAAGAACCCGTTGAGCACGATAAAGATGAGGGGAGGGATACCAACCAACACCCCTGAAACAAAAAAGATGAAGCTGGCCATCACATTGTTGCTAACGAGGGCTGTGAACACCTCAAAGTTGTTTGATCCCGTGGGTTCAGGAATATTGCTTAGGACATCTTCGAAGACATCCGTGGAGATGTCGCTGCCCATGGAATAACCCATAGCAATGCTGAAGATGAACAGGAACATAGTCAATGTGAAGATTGGGCCGAGTCTCTCGATGTAATCAGCATGTCGACCGAATAAGCGTCTTAGGATGCCCTCTGGCTTTGATTCATTCAGTGTCGGAAGCCTCCAGTTGCCTTACCTTAACCGTCGCGGCCTTGATATCCCTTTCTAACACGGTTTTCCTGCCGTCTGAGACAGCATTCTCGACGGCGAGCTTGGCTATCGTTGAGCCGTAGTCACCTATCACTGCCCTGAGCTCGATGGCGGCCTCGGGGCTGATCCTCAGGTCTCCTGCCTTTTTCAGCAGCCTTCTCACGGGTGCTATCGTGAACTCTTCAGCCATTTTCTTATGCAACGATGCCCTCTACGCCTATTATATTTTGTTAGTTTTACCTGTAAAAAGAGTTAATAAATCCCACTCGACGGGATCAATTGTGTTGATGAATGGTAGATGTAAAAGTTAACTTGGAGATGTGTATGGGAGCCGGCGTGTGCGCTGATGTCTGCCCCGTAAACGTATATGACCTTGTCGAGATCAAAGGTGAGACAAAGGCTCAGCCGACGAGAGCGGATGACTGCATCCAGTGCATGGCTTGTGTAGACGGCTGTCCCCACGCCGCGATAACAGTGGAGGAGTAACCAGATTTCACGGGTAAACCATATCTGGATGCTACCCTCCTTATTCAATATGAGAACCAGGCGTCTACTTATCATACTCATTTTGGCTTTAACCGTTCATAGTGTACCTTGCGTATCCGCAGGTGAGATGGATCTAAGCCTATCCGTATCCCCTGAACCCGTCTATGATCAAGTGATGGCGTATGAGTTATACATCTTCAACCTAACGTACATGAACATCGGGCTCAACGTTATGCCTGATCAACCGGTTGACCCAGCCGAGGAGCACATCAAGTACACTGGGAAACTCGTAGCTGTGCTTGAACTCACGTGGAAGGGCCATGGCTCCTACGACTTCGGTGATGCTTCGACAGGCTACAACTTCAACCTTGAGCAAGTTCAGATGAACCAGAGCCTATCTTTCCCTCTCAACGGAACAGAATCATGGACCACATTCAACGTTACTCTCAGCAAGGACGCGTTTGATTTCGGGGTCAAACCGTATGAGGAAATAGAGATTGAAGCTGAGGCTGGGCTTTACTATGAAGTCTTTAACACGTCAGTTGGGGCGTTGGACCCCTTCAAGGGTCCCTTGATCACTAAGGTCTCACGTGACCTCATGCTGCTGGATGACACCAAGATCAGTTATGTTGAGGGTAAATTCGAGGAGATGGCTGAGGAGGTTTCACCACTGGTGGGGATCAACAACGCTGACTTCAACGTGTCTAGGTTCCTCGGGTACCTTGATGCGGTAAACATGAGCATCACCATCGGTGACTACTTCGAAGCGTTAGAGAGCTATGAGGACTACGACGAGAAACATCGTGCCTCCTTGATCTTTTGGCTCACAAAGGGAACCAATGAATCAATCACAAAATCTAGCATCATCATCAGTCTGGAGATCGAGCTGGAAATGTTGACGGTTGAGTTCGATGTCTTGGAGAATAAATATCTGTCTCTCTCGTCGACGTATCAGAGGAGACAGGCTGAGCTTGAGGCAGCTAAACAGAACTTGTCAACGGCGATCACCGCTGTTTTCTTGACTGCTGTCCTGATGTTTTTCGCGGGTCGCTGGAGTGTCTCACGTAAGACCTATGAGCAGGACACGGATATTGAGGAAGTGAGCCCAGATGCTGAACCTAGTATTCGTTGAGACGGCCCTTGAGTTAGTGCCACCCGAGATCCATAAACATCCGTCAGTGCGGAGGAACGCTAAACGTCACGGGAAGCCCGCCGAGGAGAACCTCCTAGACAGGAGCCTGCATCACTACGCTATGACGAAGCTGCCCAATCAGGAGAGACGTGGCAGACCGGACATCATTCACGTGTGCCTGCTTGAGGCTATGGGGTCCCCCCTCAACAAGTCTGGCGGTCTTCGTGTTTGGGTTAACACGCAGCAAGGCTTCACCATCGATATCGATCCATCGACGAGACCTCCTCGTGACTACTTCAGGTTCAAGAGCCTCATGGAGCAGTTGTTCAAGGACCGGTCTTCACCGGCTAAGAGTAAGGAGCCGTTGCTGAGGCTCAGGCGTCTAGGATTGAAGGAGTTATTATCGGAGATTAAGCCAAGCAAAGTATATGCATATACAAGTCACGGAGTGAAGGATAGCTTCGACTCTGTGGCTGAGCGTCTAGCCATGGAGGAGAACCCAGTCGTGCTTATCGGTGCTTATCCTTCTGGTCCTATGAGTGAGGATGTGTTGGCGTTGACTGATGAGGTAGTGAGTGTTTACCCTGAGCCCCTTGAGTCATGGATCGTTCTTAGTCGCGTCATATACTCTATGGAGCGGGCTTCAGGGGTCCTCTGACTCTTCGATGAAAAGATTCTGCACTAGAAGCGCGGTGTCCTCACGTGATGCGTTGACGAACCTGTGAGGAACAAAGGATGGTATATTGACTATCATGCCAGGAGTTATCTCTGTTACTTCGTCACGTGTCTCTACCCTAGCTTTTCCTGTTAACGCTATGACCACGTGCATACGTTGGTGGTCATGCATGGCTGTCGAGCCGTTGGGGCTGATCCTGAGAACCCTGCACGAGTAAGCTGAGACATGTTGTTTGGGGACCGCCATCACGCTGTTGACTCCTCTATGTCCCTCACCTGGCATGGGTTCTCCCCTCTCCTTGTTCAGTCTGCGAATGCCTAGGCTCATATCAACCACGCTAATGAAGATGTGTGAATGATTGATGAACTTGTCGGGAAAAAGAAAAAAATTAGATTATTGGAGAGTCTATTTTTTTGGTACTGTGTGGCTTAAGGCGCCGCCCTTATAGAACGCACTGAATGTCTTGTCACAGCTCTTGCAGTGATATGACTTTGCATCGAACTGTCCGAACTTCCATTCTTTTCCGGTCGCTTTTGCCTCTTTGCCACATCTTGGACATGAAGTCATGGTGACTCATGTAATTATTATAAATACTATATATAAGTGTTAGCAAATGGTTCAAAAAAAATATGACAATTTCATAAAAAAAGCATGATTTTCGGTGTCCGGACAGCCGATGGACAATCCAGTACCTCCATTCTCTTAACTTATATTCACAGGAATCCAATGATTTTCCGGTGAATCTTTTGAGCCTAATTATTGGTACAAGCGGGTGGAGCTACAAGGAATGGGTGGGGCCCTTCTATGAGAAGAAGACAGGGATGTACACGCAGTACGCCAAAGTTTTCCACACAGCGGAGATCAATAGCACCTTCTACAGGTACCCAAGCGAGGGCTTGATAGCTGGGCTCAGGAGGAACGCTCCACCAGGGTTCACCTTCGCAGCTAAGCTACCCAAGCTCATCACACATGACAAGTGGCTCAGGTTACGTGATGGTGTAGAGGATGACACAGACAGGTTCCTTGAACTCATGAGGCCCCTCGCTGAGAAGCTGGGGCCCTTGCTGATTCAGCTTCGCCCCAAGTTCAACTATGATGACCACGTGGGGAACTTGGAGACTTATCTTGAGTCGCTGCCCAGAAACTATGAGTGGGCTGTCGAGTTCAGGCATAAGAGCTGGCTCAGGCCCGAGACCTATGATCTCCTCAGGAAGCACAACGTGGCTTACACGATAGTGGATGAGCCTCTACTCCCAGTGGAGATGGAGGTAACCGCTGACTTTGCTTATGTACGTTGGCATGGCCACGGCGAGAAACTCTGGTACGACTACGAGTACAGCGAGGACCAGCTAGAGGAGTGGGTGCCCAAGGTCCATGAGATAAAAGGCAAGGCAAGACGCACCTATGGGTACTTCAACAACCACTTCAGGGCCAACGCCGTGAAGAACGCCGTGGAGATGCTTAACATACTGGGAGAGGCGACGCCGGAGCAGAACATGGCGTTAGAGAAGATCACAGGGTACAGGGAGACTGCCGCGAGACCGGTGGGTGTACAGCCTCTCACCGCGTATGCGTCTGATGATGAGGATCTGAGTGTCAGTGATCACATCATGCTTTTCACTGATGCTAGACGACTCGGTAGGGCGGAGAAGATCACTGACGAGGTCCATGTTACTAGGAGCAGCAACGACTTCATCGAGGCTAGTCTTAGGAACTATTACATCGAGGTGGACCTAGATAACAAGGTCATCAAGCATAACTGTGATGACTGGAGGAAGGGAAGGCACAAGAAAAGGATGTGCAAGCATCTAGCGAAACTGTTTCTGACCCTGCCCCCTGGGCAGAGTAAGCGAGTGTTGCAGTTGATCTGGAACGATATAGATGGCTGGGTCTTCGAGGAGTAGCTAAAGAACAGGTATCTCCAGCTTACCCAGCAGGGCGAGTATCTTTCGTTTGTCCTTTCCTTTCAGTCCTTTATCGAGTAGTGCTGCCTCGGCGTCCATGCTCTTTTCCTTCATCTGGGTGACGAGGTTCTCTGTGAGGCTGTGGAAAGTGTATTTGGCTGCCATGTGGCCCATGGCGTACTCCCTTATGCTCTCGCTGAAGGTGGGGCAGTAGTGTCCTCCACCGAACCCGATGACCTTCTGAGCCTCCCCTTCATCATCCATTCCCTTGAGGATGCTGTCCACGAGGTACCTGCAGACAGTCTCGTCCCGCCACTTGTCCTCGCGGCTTCCCACCTCGGCGAAGAACATGGGTACCTTGAACTGTGTGGGGCTGTGATGCGTCGCCTCAAGACTCACCTGGAAACCCTCGGGAGGGTTCTGCAGTAATCTTAGGTACACGTCTCTCATGGGGTTGGGTGCCGTTGGCTGTAACTCGTAGTGGTGGCCACCGTACATTGCTTTTCCGAAGTTGCCTGTGGGGTGGACTGTGAGGCTTGGGTTTCCGCTCTGCGCCCAGTGCTTGCTGGCGACAACCATGTATTCGACTTCATATCTCGCTGCAAGCTTGTCATAGTCCGTGGGGTATGGTCTGGGCTCCGGAGGCATCTTGAATCTTTCCTCGGGGACGATGAGGGGCTCTATGGCGAAGAGGTATTTGTCTCCCTTCATGAGGACGTTAGATTCCTCGGTTTCTTTGAAGCCGTGTTCTTTGAAGATGGGGAGCATTGTCTGACCCGCTGGGTCGCTGAGTGATAACGTGATAGCCTTGTTCATTGTTGGGACGCCTGTCGCTGTAAAGGCTTCGCGAGTCCCTAAATATCTTACTTGAACTACAATGAACTCTAAGGGTATGGTTTCACTGTTCTCTGACGCTATTCTTAGAGTACATGCTAGGCAATCACTTTGGGTATAGAAGGAATAATTTAAATGGGGAATCCGCTGAAGGCATCCAGTGGACTCGATGCAAAGCTCAGATATCGGTAGCATGCCAGCCAGAATAGACATGGAGGTCATCTGGGGAGGCGCCCGCAAAGCCAACAGCCTACTGCCTTTCCTAGGGATAAGTAACGATGACTACGAGGCTTTCCATGGCGAGGTGGTGTCCGCGTTCACTGATAAGCTCAAGGCCGGAGTGGATGTGCCTAACTATCCCCAGTTCAGGGACATGAACGAGATGTACTTCGCCATGATGGAGGGCATCGAGAAGGCGGATGGCGCGCTCACCGCGTTGAACACCATCAAAGCCAAGGCTGGCACAGCAATCCCTGAAACTGAGGTCATTAAACGAGAGGCTAAAGCGATTAGGGACGAGTCCGGCGTAGACAAGGTAAGGATCAAAGCATGCGTAACCGGTCCCTATACTCTCGCGAGCTTCTTCCAGCACAGGACTCCCAGCCTTTACGAGGAACTGGGGCACAGCATCAGTGCCATTCTCCGGGAGTCCATCTTCAGTAATAGAAGCGCCGAGATGTGTCACGTGAGCATAGATGAGCCAGTGCTGGGGTTCATGAATGACCCTTTACTGGACTATGGGTCTGATGGACGTGAGTCACTTTGTAAGGCGTGGGAGGAGATAGCTTGGACCGCTGCCTCCCAGGGGCTGGACGTGAGCATGCATCTGCATAACACCTCTGAGAACTTGTTCTGGGACGTGGAGCATCTAGGCGTCATCGCTAGCCACGTGGGGGACCCGCTTTACATTCAGGAGTCCACGAAGCAGCGACTGATGGAGACAGATAAACGGCTCTGGGCCCCCATCGGGGTAACACAGTATGATACCTTGATAGAGAACTATCACAAGTCGAGGGGCTTTGAGGGAAATATACCAGAAAAGATCGGTGAGGTCTGGACGGGGATAAAGAGGAACATCATCGATCCCTACATGTACCTTGAGGACCCAAAGCTGATGAGGAAGCGACTAGACAAGGTCGCAGGTACATATGGTTCGGAGATGATAGCGTACGCGTCTCCCGAGTGTGGCTTAGGGAGTTTCCCGGGGTACAATGTGGCCTTGAGGTACCTTGAGATGGCGTCGAAGGTTATCGCCGAGTTCCAAAAAACGAGGAAATAATCGTAACCATTGCTGAAACGTCAGTATCGGTTTTGAAAATCACTTATATTTTGCTTAAAGTAAGGGTCTTAGGAAGGTTATCGGTGGACCCTGGAGTTTTTCATGGTCTCACTGGATCTAAGATAATCTGAGGAATAAAAATTGGCTAAAATGAAGATAACTGTCGTGAAAAAGTTTACAGCCGAGGAAGTGTTCGACGGGGAAGTGCCTGAGTATTTCCCATCTACGTTCAAGAGTCCTTGCCCTAATTTCGAGTTGGGACAGGAGTTCATTACTGATGGAGTCCGGTGTCCCGAGGGTTTCTGTCACTGGGCGTACGCGGACATCCAGAAAGACCTCGTTACAATAAACTTCAACGACAGCGAGAACTGGTACGGGATGACCCCCAACTGGGTTACCTGCACCGATGGGATGCGTCCAGTAGTTTTCCAGATAGAGAAACTGGAGGATGACCAATGATAAGCCGCGTCAAGGTGACTGTCATCAAAACGTTCTCCAAGGAGGATATCTTTGGAGACAACGTCCCTGAGAGCCTGCGTGGTAGAAATCCATGTTCAAGGTATAAAGAGGGAGAAGAATTCATCCTGGAGGGTGATAACTGTCCACCAGATTTCTGCGGCTGGGCGTTCCGAGACATTTTCCGTGACTATAATCATCTACGAAAAAACGGGAACTTCCGGTGGGTGGGCAAGAACGGTGTGATGTTTAGTAGTTGCACCGATGGTAGGAAGCCCGTTGTGTTCAAGCTGGAAAGGATCGATTAAGCCCCTCCTTTTTTAACTACTTTTATACGTCGCCTTCCGCCCAGTTTATCCGATAACTATGGGTCGTATAAGCAAAGGCACAAAGTGCAGCTGCAATAACTGTGAGCTTGACGCAATACGTTCTGTGAACATCGCTAAAGCAAAGAACGCCGGCCTTGACGTTGAAGGTATTAAACGCGCTTACCTATGCAAGGACCATTACAAGGAGTTTAAGAAAGGAAATAAGAAAGACGCTCAGATAGAAAAATGGCGTCACGGGATAAGCTAGCCCACGAACTTGGGTCTTTGTTGTAAGTATATTGGCACGGGGACCGGCCTGTAAGGCTTGTCACCGGTCACTGCATGGATCTTTTCCTGTAACGAGGATATACTCATCTTTTCAGGGTTCTTCTGTCCTCGGACGCGTACCGGGTACTCGTTTAGCCCTGCCTCTTTCTCGCCTACGACGATTATGTAGGGTATCCACTCTTTCTCGGCGTCCCTGATCTTCTTGCCAACGGTCTCGTCCCTGTTGTCGATGTCAACGCGGACCTTGTTGAACTCTTCGCGTATCTTGTCAGCGGCGGGGGTGTACTCGTGGCTCACAGGGATGATCCTGACTTGGGTGGGTGCCAGCCATAGGGGTAGTGACGGTTTGATGCCTTTCTTCATGTCGAAGGCCGCCTTCTCTAGGAGCCCGTAGATGTCTCGTTCGATGGCACCAGATGGGCTGCAGTGGAGTATGTAGGGGTGTTTGGTTGATCCGTCCTCGTCCATGTACTTTATGTCGTAGCGTTCACCGTTCTCGACGTCGATCTGGTCGGTGGCGAGCGCTGACGCCTTGTCCAGATTGTCAACGAAGTTCATGTCCCACTTGACTATGTAGTAGAAGAACCGCTCGTTCCACATCTCGATGAGCACGGGTTTGCCGTGTTCCTTAGCTAGGTCTTTCACTAGGTCTTGGTTCTCGTCCCAGAAGTCTCTGACCATCCTGATGGCTAGCTCGTAGTCGCTTTTGTCGAAGCCGATGCCTTGGAGGACGTCCTGACTGAGCTTGAACCTGACCTTGTACTCTTCTTTTGCCTGTTCTAGGTCTCGGCAGATGGCGTGAACGTCTGGCATGGTGAACGATCTGAGGCGTCTGAGTCCGGTTAGCTCTCCCCGTTGCTCTCTTCTGAAGCTGTATCTGGTCATCTCGTAGATCTTCAGGGGTAGGTTCTTGTAGCTGATGGTGGCGTCGTGGGCTATGAGGAATTGGCCGAAGCATGCGGCGAACCTCATGAAGTACCGGGTGTCATCTGACTCGATGGTGTATTGGCGTGCTGGGAATCTGTTGAGGTATGATTTGAGGGTGGGGTGCTCCATGCTGTACATGAGCGGGGTTTCCACCTCCATTCCGCCGTACTCGTGCACCATGCTGGTGACATATTCTTCTAGCAGCGCTTTGATCATTCTTCCCTTGGGGTAGTAACGGAAGTTCCCTGGATCGGATGCTGGCTCGTAGTCTACTAGCTCCAGGCTTCTCATGAGATCGACGTGGGGAGGTGTTCGTGTGACGGTTCGGTCTTTCTCGTACTCGTATCCGCTGAATTTGCGGAGGTTGTCATGGCCCTTGAAGTCGAATTGGTCGAACTCCCAGAGCTTTCCGTCGGTGTCTAGTATGTACCATTGGCTCCTGAGCTGTTCCTCAGCTTTGAGTGCCTCTGATACTACTTCCTCTTTTTTCTCGCTCATTTTCTATACACTTCCAAGGGATAGTGGCGATGTCTAATGCTTCCGCTGGGTTTGTTGTTTGCAGCGGAGGAGCGTCTAACAGATATGAAAAGGGCCCGTGGGCCTAAACTGTTTGGCGGGACATCACCGCTTTCTCCTCTAACCCCTGTTGACGGCTTTGACCTTTTTAATCTTTATGCATCAATATTTGGGGACGAGCCGTGCCTCGGCTATGATATACCTACCGCTGACCCCGTCCCACGTCCTCTGGGCGTCGATGACCTCGATTCTCTGTTTAAACCATGGGGCGTCAACTACGAGGCTCTCGTATTCTCCTCCCTCACCGCAGGGGTCTACGCTGTACTTGCTGTAGAGTTTCTCTAGGCGGTCTATTTTGACTTCGTCTAGGCTTGTGCCTAGCCATGTTTCGTCTAAGCCTTGCGCGGCGACTGCGGAGAAGATGATGCTCATGCCTGTTTCATGCATTTCCCAGAGTAGTTCGACGCGGTTTCTTCCCCATAGTGGTGAGAAGTGAACCAAGTCCAGTTCATGGCATAATTTGTCTATGCGTTCTTGTTGGTAATTGGAGGCGATGGCGCCGGTGATGACTCCCTCGATGTCAAGCTCCATTAATGTTGTCTTTAGGTCTATCAACTCTTGTTCTTTGATGCCTTCCGTCTCGGCTGAGACGTATTCTTTTTCCCATGTCTCTGCCTGGAGGCTGGTGATGTCGATGTTTACGGTGTGGAACATGTAGCTGTCAGGGTTCTTGGATCTCATGGAGACGAGGTATTGTACTTCGTGGCCTTCTAGTTCCATGAGTCTCGCGGCGTATGTGCTGTCTTTTCCGCCGCTGAAGAGTGCTGCTAGGCGCATGGGTTTGATGTGTTGGCTTCTCTGATAACGTTGACGGCTTGTTTCAAGTAACCTGTAATATTGAGAAAAAATTTTTTGGTTCCTTGTTACTGGGAATCTTGGAGAAAAGGGCTACCTGTTCTTTGTTAGCGAAATAGTAGGTTACTACATTGTACCTGCTAGTGTATTTTTCCTATTAACTTATCAGGGATGTATACCAGACATAGACCTATATGAGGTAATGCTGTTCATCAAACAAGCATAGCAAAAAAATGAATAATTCCATCATCTCTTCCGTAACTCTTTACTCTGGTTGTCTTTTATGAATCTTAGAGAATAGGAGAGGTTAGTTCATGGGTTTCCTTAGGTTTCTGTTCTGTGGGCGGCTTTCTTTCTGTATGGGTTTTTTTCCACGGCTTTGCTTCTTTGTATCAATTGTTTCAATATTGGTTTTTGTTGGGGCTTTGAACAGGCGTCCACAGAAAACACAGTTGTACTCCGTATCGGGGACTATGTCCCCGTATACCGGGTTCAGTTTCCCACAACCGGGGTTACTGCACTTTAAATAGGCTGGGCTAGGCATACAGAGATCACCATTTACTAGGATAAACGGGGAATGGGATAAACACATCGCCTTGTGGCTGGAAAAACCATGGGCTTAGGTAGTAGAAGTAACTTCAGAGCAAGTAGCGAACGATACACTCTTCTGGATAGGATTAGTAACGCTCAAATTTGTACCTATAATTGAATCAGCAAAGATTGTAGAAAAATATCTGCAGTCAAAAAAGTACAGGCAGCTAACTATCCTCTATCTTTTTTTCTCGTAAGTTTTTTGCGGTGATGCATTTGCGTTACACACACGTAACACTTAATCGGTGATAAACACCATTAAAAGGTGGCTTTGTTAAAGATGGGAAAAATTGAGATTTCGGAAGAAACTATTAAAAAAGTAAATGCCTTCAAGAAGCTTATCAACTATATTCTAGGAGATGAACTTCCTAACGAATCTGCTTATATTGAAATGATTTTATTCATCGGTCTCGATAGAATGTTACAGGATCTTCTGCCAGAAGAGGAAATGCTTTTGAAAACTATGGTTCAAATGTTCAAGGAATGCCCAGAATTTGTATGCGACTTTATACTCCGAAGATTAAAGGAAGGGGAGTCTATTTTGGCTGAGAAAGAAGAGCAAACAAAGAAGAACTGGATGTTCTACGTTGCATAAAAATGCGTGAGCACTAGCGCGTGCCGGCAGGGACTTGCTCCATGGGTACTACCCCCAGGGCATCCCCTACCACATCCCCCACAAGGTAGACGCCAAACCAACCATCAAGAAGGCACTAGCAGACAGGAGATATTCTAAATTACATGGATCAAATAACAACAATAATCATTTCTATGTTGATGGTAATCGTAACTTATTCCACATGGAGAGCTACAGAAAAATCAACTGAGGCTACAGAATTGCTAGTTATTGCTTCTGTAAGTCCATATATCCATTTCAGAATTAGGCCTAGAAGCCATTATGATGACCCAAGTATAATATATCCAAGAAAATGTTGGATTAATCTTTTTTTAAAAAAAATTCATTAGGTAAATTAGCAGAATTATTTACGTAAATACCAATAATCTAGTGACATTTCGATAATATTAAGAGTGCCGCTTTCTCGCTAGTAATCTGGTACGCGCTTATTTTAATAAAATTTTTTTTAATTCTTCATGAAACTTGGAAATAAAATCTACATATTGATCTAATTTGTTTTGATTTAAAAGTAAATTGTGGTAGTCTTCATCTATATATACACATACCATCATCGCAGCTATGACTGGAGCTACTGATTTCAAATTCAGTTCAGTTCCATTTTCTATAAATTCGGAATAATCTTGTTTTATACAGAGAATATTTTTTTCCAAGTTTGTTTGTAAACGTTTCAGTTGACCTTTATCAGGCGCACTTCTAGTCCGTAACTTAATAGCATAATTTGTATCTTCAAATATTTCTTTAACTGAAGGGTATGTCGGCCTCAAAGCCATCTTTAACGTTTCAATTTTGACCTGTTTCTTTTTCCGCTTCGTATCAATTATTATAACTATTAGAGAGGAGATTGCGACAGTTATTATGCTAATAACTTCCACAGAAATCCATGAAATATCAACTATCATCATATCTCCCCCTGCGTAATATATTCCAACATTGAGGTTGATTTTTTTTCCTGCAACTTTTTATATAAAATGCGTTCGATTTGCTTTTCATCTGTACTGCGAATAAATTTTTCATACATTTTGGCTGAGATCCAAAATTTATGATATTGTGAGTCATTTTTCTTTGCAAATGTCACTACAAATAGATCGCCTGTAAATGGGATTATGCAAGGTGTGACCTCAATAGAAAAACTTCCAATGGTTTTCCTAATTTTTTCTTTGAAGTGATTTTTACTATCTTCTTTATTACTTTTACTTATTTCTTCAACCATTTTCTTCCCATGCTAGGATTTCATAAACACAAATATAAATCTGTTGGGTGATATATTGCTTTGAGTAAACTCCACGTTTAAATAATAAATATGCCCACTTAATAAATAGATTTATATAAACACATTGATTAACTTGATTTGAATAATATTAAAGAGTTGATAGTGTGAGAATAGAAACCGTTGATCGAATAAGAGATTCAATCTATGGAGATATTAACATATCAGAAACTGAACGAGAAATAATAAAAACAGATTCATTTCAACGTTTACGGTGGATAAGTCAACTTGGTGCCGTTCAATTAATTTATCCCGGTGCAACTCATACTCGATATTCACACAGCCTTGGAGTCCTACATAACGCAACAAGATTTGCAAATACCTTAAAGTTTTTTGATTCAATTGATTTAGAATATTTAAGATATGCCGCACTATTACACGATATATGTGAATTGCCTTTCGAGCGACTATTTCAAGAATATTTTAGAGTCCCTGGTTTAGAAGAAAAACGACTTGATATTATTGAGGAAGTATGTGATAACGTCAAAATTGAATTCGATATTATTCAAAAAATTATTTCACCCTCTGTTAATACAAATAATAATAAGGAATATCGATATCTAAATAAAATCTTATTTTCAGATTTTGGAGCAGATCGAACCGATTTTTTAGTAAGAGATTCTACACTTTCGGGTGTTAAATATGGTTTAATTGATGATCGAATTTTTCATGCTTTCCACTTAACAAAAGCTAAAGAGCTTTTTATTAAAGCCAAAGAGCTTCCTGTCGTTGAATCTGTAATTAGTTGTTTTTATCACACTAAATATGCTGTATACGATCATGTTATGGTCAGGTCAGCATTATCTATACTTAGAGAGGCTATTGAAACTTCTATGATGGCAAGAGATGTAAAAAATCCATTGTATTTATTGAATAATGAATCACGAAAGAACTCTTTTGTTTTTAAAACTGATTAT
>JAOZHP010000110.1 GCA_026014815.1 Candidatus Bathyarchaeota archaeon | reverse complement strand
TTGTTTTCCAGTTCTTTACGCTTTCATATTCTTTCATTTTCTTCGACTTCTCCACGGCGAAACTACTATAAAAGTATTACCGATTAACAAGGGTTTTAACCCATTCTTATGATAGTAACAGCGCCTTGGTGCGTCGCGCGCCCCTAGACATCGTGGCGCAGAGCAGGGGCAAGTTCGCCCCAAACACTGCTATCCCCCGCATCCTGGACCTTCTTGACAAGTATGAGATGAAAGCAACGTTCTTCACCCCAGGGTGGACAGTGGACAACTTCACTGAGAGCTGCGAGGAGATAGTCTCAAGGGGACACGAGATGGGGGCCCACGGCTACCTTCATGAACGCCTCGGAGAGATAAGCTGGGAGAGCGAACGAGGAGTCTTCCAGAAGGGACTGTTTGCCTTCGAGAAGCTCGGAGTCAAGCCCGAGGGCTTCAGGGCGCCTTACTGGCTCATAAGCGACAGGACACTGGACCTAGTCCAGGAACTGGGATTCAAGTATGATAGCAACTTCATGGATGACGACATGCCCTACATGCTCAAGTGGAGGGGTAAGGACACAGGACTTGTTGAGCTCCCGATAGAGTGGATGCTTGACGACTGGCCCCACTTTGAGACGCATCGAATGACCCCTAAACAAGTTTATGACATATGGAAACCAGAGTTCGAGGGCATCTACGAGTTAGGACGCTACTTTGGTCTCACCTGTCACCCACAAGCTATCGGAAGGATCAGCCGACTCAAGATGCTGGAGAAACTGTTAGACGAGATGCACGCGAAAGGAGATGTCTGGTTTCCCTCATGCAAAGAACTCGCCGATTGGACTCGAAAAAAGCTAAACAAATAATTTCTTTTTTATTGAAGACGTGAATCTTTTTTACTAAAAAAAATGGTGTTACATGGTCAGTAAGCCACTTGAATAAGTATTATATCGATTTGGGGAAAACATCATTTGTGGTCTCAGCGAATACCAAGCTCCTATTGTTGGCTCTTTATGGCTTTTCATTACTAGTTCCATCTATCACGGTAAACGCTGTCAACATTGACTCAAGAGTCGGGCATCAGATGGTCTTTGACTCAGTCAACGGAAGAGTTATTCTTTTCGGTGGACACATTGTGGAGCAATCAATGACTTATCTTAATGATACATGGAGTTACGATCCACTCGAAAATACATGGACTTTAATGCAACTCGATTCATCGCCTTCTCCACGAGGCGGTCATATGATGGCGTACAGCCAAGACCATGAAGTGATCATCATGTTTGGGGGGATGAACACACGTGGAAGACTTGACGAGACATGGATATTCGACTGTAAAACAGAGGAGTGGACACAACTAGGTCCCGAGGAAAAGCCTCAGGGGAGAAGTGACGCAGCTTTAGTGTATGACTCCGACGAGAAAGTCTTCGTGTTGTATGGTGGATGGGGGTCAAGAAGTGGGCTTCAAGATGATACATGGGTCTTCGACCCTGAAACCATAGAGTGGACAGAGGTCGAGACAAGCACCAGTCCAGGTCGCATGTATGGACAAGGCATGGTTTATGACTCCGTTAACCGCAGGGCTATTCTGTATGGAGGTCATCTCCGTTCACCTATTTCACGTGAATACATTGAGGATGTGTGGTTCTTTTACTCAGGGAACAGATCATGGATTCAAACCAACTACACTGTGAAGCCCCATGGTAGATACTGGAACGCCATCGACCTTGACAAAGAGAACATGCAGCTCGTAATATTCGGTGGAGGATACGGTGAAGGTCCTCTTAGAGAGACTTGGGTTCTAGATTTGTATGAAAAAAGCTGGACAAACATCAGTAGTCCAGCCAATCCTCCGGCACGTATTATGCCTCGGATGGTTTATGTGCAGACAATAGATGCTTTCATCTGCTTTGGAGGAGCAGATCCCCGCACAATCAATTTCAACGACACTTGGATCCTAAGACTAGAAACAGAATCTTGGGAGAAACTATACCCATCATATACCGTGAAAATCGTGGAAGAGTCAGACGACTCACTTGCGATATCTGGTTTTCCTTTGGTCGCGATACATTTGAGCTTGGTGACAAGTTTTTACATATATAATAGAAAACGAGGATCTAAGACCATAAATTAAGCTAGACCAGTTTTCGGATTTCATTCACAAGAATCGGCAGACTCTCTCCAGATGGTGCATAGATGTTTACATCACAAATGTAGCTGATCTCACTGCTCCTGATATTCACCTCGACTAGCTTACCGCTGTTCCTCTTTGTTAAGACTGGAAGACTGGCTGCAGGGGTGACTGTAGCGCTTGTCCCTGCTACTATCATGCAGTCGCTTTTGGCTGCTTCTTGGAAGCAACTCTCCAAGACAGGGGCAGGGATAGGCTCACCGAACATTACGGTGTCGGTCTTCACTACTCCATCGCATCTCGTGCATCTTGGTGGTATCACCTCGACCTTGAACTCCTCGGTGGGCCATCTAGCGTTACACTCGATGCATCTCATCAAGTGGCTGTTACCATGTATCTCCAGCAGGTTCACGCTCCCTGCGGCTCTGTGAAGGTTGTCGATGTTTTGGGTGATCAATGTCTTCAAGACGCCGATACTCTCAAGCTCAGCCAATGCTATGTGGCCAGGGTTGGGCTCCGAACCAAGCAAAGTGATCCCAAACTCACTACTTCGCTGCAATCTACGCTCCCAATACGCCTTGGGGTCACGTAGGAACCTTTGGTAGCCATCCATGGGCGGTTCACCTTTCTCGGTCCAGAGACCGCCAGGTCCTCTGAACGGCCTGATGCCGCTCTCCACGGATATTCCTGCACCAGTTAGACATGTCACGTATTTGGCTTCCGCTATTATCGCTGCGGCGTCCCTGATGCTTTGAAGAATCTCCTCACTCAGAGCCATGAGATGAAAAGGAATGGGTTTAAGAAAAAACTTGGGTTAGGAAGCTTCCTTGAGAGCCTTCGCTAGCGCCGGGATAACCTCGTAGAGGTCACCTACGATACTGTAGTCACTGAGACCATGGATGCCAGCGGACTCGTCATTGTTAATGCTGACGATTATCTGGCTGTCTCTTATGCCTGCGACGTGCTGGATGGTGCCGCTGATGCCGCACGCCACGTAGAGGCTGGGCTTCACCTTCTTGCCGCTTATGCCGACCCACTGGTCCATCCAGCCAAGGTCTGCGCTAATCGGTCTGGTACAACTTATCTGTGCTCCCAGCACCTCCGCTAACTCGTCCAGAATCTTCAAATCCTCCTGTGTCTTGAAGCCTCGACCCGCCGAGATTATCACGGGGGCGCTTTCTAGGTCCACGCTGCTCCTAGGTTTTTCGCGTCGTTTAAGCACCTTGACACGGGGCTTCACTGCCTCGAAAGTTAACTCTATGATCTCGCCTGTTCTCTCCTTTGGTTCAAGCTTTTCGAATGAACGTGAGGGTACAGTGATTACCGTTGTGGTGCTTGTGCTCGTCTCTTTTGCCACTGTTGAGCCTCCGTAGGTAAGACGCTCTACGATGATTTTACCGTCCTCTCCTAGGTCTACGCTGCTACACTCCGTCATGCAGCCAACGCCTAGGGCAGCCGCAACTCTGGGGGCAACCTCCTTTCCCCTCTTGGTAGCCCCTATCATGATCACGGATGGCTCTGTCATTTTGACAGCTTCGAGCAACGCTTCCTTGACGGTCTCGACGTTGAACTCACCGAGGTCAGCTTTCAGAGCCTTGTCTGCTCCCTGCTTCACGTATTCTTGGGACTCCCCAACAACAATGGCTGCTACACTGGAGCCTGTTTTATCAGCTAGCTCACGTGCCTTGCCCAGTAGCTGGAACGCTAGCTCTCTATCCTCTGAGTATACAAGGTAAGTCATCACATGATCCCCTCCGATACAATAGCCTCGGCTAACTTCTTCGCTGCCTCCTCGATGCTATCTGCCTCGATCTTGATCTGTTTTCTCTCTACTTTAGGTGCAGCCAAATTAGTGATCTTGACGTAGCTTTGAGCCTTGATCTCTTCAACATCGAGGCCTAGGGCTGCCGCGTCCCAGACCGTCTGGGGCTTCTTCTTGGCCCTCATGATCTTCATCAAAGCTGGGATTCTGGGCTCATTGATCTCACGGACTACACTCACGACCACAGGTAACGGCGCTTCAACAACCTCATCAACGTCCTCAAGGTCTCTGACTGCCTTCACCTTGCCGTTTTCTGCCGTTATCTCCTTCACATATGTGATCTGGGGTATCCCAAGTAGCTCAGCGAGCCTTGGTCCCATCTGGCTGCTGAGACTGTCAAGCGTCATCTCACCTGTCAAAACAAGATCGTATTCCCCGATCTGTTTCAACGCTGCTTCCAGAACTTTACTGGTTGCGTTGGTGTCGAGACACTTGAACTCTGGCTCGTTGACTATGTACACCGCGTCGGCTCCCATTGCCAGCGCCTCAAGCAGCGCTGTTTTTGTCTTATCGTCTCCCATGCTGAGGGCAACGATCTCGCCACCCACGGCTTCTTTGAGTTGAATTGCGGCCTCCAAGGCGCGCTTGTCCACTTCGCTGATCCTACGTTTCACGCCCTCCACGATGGGCGCCCTGGTCTCACGATGTAGCTTGATCTCAGTGAGGTCCGGGATGTCTTTCAGCAGAACTACCTGCCTCATAATGATCTCTCTCGCGCAACTAAGAGGAGATTGCTATATAGTCTTTGCTCCGAAAAACGATTTAAGCCCAGACATGGATATGCGCATTGAAGCAATATGAATGCTGATCAGGTTCGAAAAGTGGCGGTCTTAGGCGCTGGAGTCATGGGTCATGGCATAGGTCAGGTCGCCGCCGTCGCCGGTTATAGTGTCGCTATAAGGGATATCAAGCAGGAGTTCCTGGATAACGGCGAGGCAGGTATCAAGAGGAGTCTTAGCCGGAGTGTAGAGAGAGGCAGGATGAGCCAAGAGGAAATGGAGGCCGCCCTCAGTAAAATCACGTTCACACTCGACCTCGCTGAGGCAGTAAGCGACGCTCAGCTTGTCATAGAGGCAATCCCAGAGAGAATGGACATCAAGCACCTCGTCTGGAAGGAGGTAGCCGAGAAAGCACCCAAGGACGCGATTCTGGCGAGCAACACAAGCAGCCTCAGCATCACCAAGATAGCTGAAGTGGTGCCAAGCCCTGAGCGATTCATAGGGATGCACTTCTTCAACCCCGCGGTCATCATGAAGCTCGTAGAGGTCAACCAGGGAGACAAGACAAGTCAGGAGACAATCGACACTGTCATTGAGCTGGCTAAACGCATGGGTAAAATCCCTGTTTGGGTAAAGAAAGACGCACCAGGATTCATAGTAAACAGGGTTTTGGTTACCTATCTCAACGACGCCGCCAAGCTTCTGGATAAGTACACGGTGGAGCAGATTGACGCCGCTATGCAGCACAAGGCAGGCATGCCATTGGGACCTTTCATGCTCAGCGATCTAATAGGTCTCGACATCGTGTATCACATCCTCAAGGTCTTCGAGGCTGAGATTGGGTCCGGGTACGCGCCTCACTCCAAGATCACTGAACTATTTGAGGCCAAGAAACTTGGACGTAAGACAAAGGAAGGCTTCTACAACTACGTTGAACGACCGGCTGTCACCGAGGATCAGGCCAAGGGTTTCGACGTTAAGCTGCTACTGGAGCCCTTTGTAGCTGAGGCAGAGAAGGTTGTAGCCGAGGGAATAGCATCCGAGGAGGACGTTGACACAGCGATGAAACTGGGCGCCAACATACCCAAGGGGCCATTCGAGATGAAGAAAGCAGGGCTCGGCGAGGAGAAACCTGTACTCACCGATACAAAAGATGGCGTACTAACCATCACTCTCAACAGGCCAGGCAAGCTCAACAGCATGACACTAGAAATGCTTGAGATGATCGGAAAAGCACTGGAGAAAGCAGGCAAAAACAAGTCCATCCGATGCATCCTATTCAAAGGAGCCGGAGACAGAGCATTCTGCGCAGGAGCAGACATAACCCAGTTCCCAGACTTGAACCCCGCTGGTGGAAGAAAGGTATCCGAGACCGGACACAGGATCTACAAGAAGATCATGGAGACCCCCAAGCCAGTAGTAGCAGCCATACAGGGTTACTGCCTCGGCGGCGGCAATGAACTCATCCAGTTCTGCGACTTTAGACTCGCCTCAGAGAAAGCCAGATTCAGTCAACCGGAGGTCACCCTTGGCCTCATCCCCGGGTGGGGTGGAACCTACATGCTTCCAAAGCTTATAGGCAAGACCCTTGCCGTGGAGATGATCATGACAGGCAGACGCATCAACGCCGAGGAAGCCAAGGCAGCGGGGCTGGTCAACGAGGTCTATCCCGTCGGTGAGTTCGACGCAAAGGTGGACGAATACGTCAAGAACCTTGTGGCTGGGCCTCCGATCGCACTTGCCTCGATGAAGAAGCTCATTCATAGTGATGCAGAGATGGACGCTGCGCTCAGGGCAGAGGCAGACGCTTTCTCGGCTCTATGGAACCATGACGAGTTGAAGGAAGGCATAGATGCTTTCAACACTCGTAGAAAACCAGAGTTCAAGGACGCCTAGACGGGCTTAAAGGCGAGGACCGTCCTATCTTCCTCCTTGAGGAAGACTGCCTCCACCTTGGAGCCAACCTCTACTTCTTTTCCATCACTGAGAATTAACCCGCTTACCCCGACGCCTTCCTTAAGCCATACTATGCCCACGCAGTGGGGTCTCATGTCTTGGAACCTGGTGAGAGCTATATGTATGACACTGCATGCCTTCACCGTTCCCTCTCCATTAAACTCATGGCTCTCCATCTCTTTACCACCGCAGCTTGGGCAGATAGGTCTTGGTGGAAGCATGAGTTTGCTGCAGTTCGTACATTTGGAGCCCTTGAGAGTCTCGTTAGCTAGACCCTCCATGAAACTTTTTACAGTGTGCTCAGTCATCTTCATTTACCTCCTGTACACCTGCATTGTGACTGTGGCTCCGGCGGCGCCAACGTTGTGGGCTATCCCAACCTCTGCGTCGGCAACTTGGTGATCACCTGCCTCTCCTCTGAGCTGTTTGAATATATCATATACCATGGCTGCGCCTGTAGCGCCTACCGGGTGACCTTTTGCCTTGAGTCCACCGTCAGCGTTCACCGCGACATCGCCATCAAGCCCTGTCCTACCTTCCATCGCTGCTTTTCCGCCTTGACCCTTGGGAAAGAACCCGAGGTCCTCCGTGGCTACTATCTCGGCGATAGTGAAGCAGTCATGGACGCACGCTACGCTCACGTCTTTTGCCTTGATTCCCGCCATATCATATGCGTTCCTCGACGCGACTCTTGAAGCCATCAAGGCTGTAATGTCCTCCCTGTCATGAAGCGCCATGGTGTCAGATGCTTGCCCTATCCCAACGATCTTCACAGGGGTATCCGTGTACTTCTTAGCAACATCATCAGCTGCTAAAATGACCGCTGCCGCGCCGTCCGAGATAGGACAGCAATCAAACAACCGTAGTGGGCTGGCTACCATGGGATTTAGCGCCGAGTTCAGGAACTCCATCTCGTCGCTGAAGCTCATCTGTTTTCTTTCTCCAAGCTTTTTTGCGATGTCCATAATGGTCTCTTGGTAATGAGCTTTCTTGTTTAGGGCGCCATTCTCATGATTCTTGATGGATATGTTTGCTAATTGCTCCCACGTGGAGCCATACTTATTGAAGTAGGCGCTGGCTATCGCCGCGTAGAGCCCAGGGAATGTAAACCCCATTGCCACCTCGTAGCTCACGTCAGCAGCCATCGCGAGAGTGTCAGTGACTTTTGATGTGTCGAGTGTCCTCATTTTCTCGACGCCTCCCACGACAACCACATCGTAGAGACCCGAGGCTATCGCTAGGACGCCCATATTCACCGCCATTCCACTACTGGCGCATGCCCCCTCAACACGGACCGCTGGCTTGGGATTGATTCCAATCCAGTCAGCCATCAGAGCCGATATGTGAGCCTGCCCTTCGAACATATCGCTGCTAAAGTAACCCAGATACAGAGCATCAGCCTCCTTGAGAGTGAACCCGTTGTCAACTGACTCGGCTGCCTCCAACGCAGCCTCTGTGAAAAGCTCTCTTCCCTGCTTCTCAAGGTGGAGCTTGTGGTGGAAACGGGTCATCCCGGCTCCAATAACTGATACTTTTCGATGAAGAGACAAGGCAATCATAACTCGCGTTGCTTCGTGTTATATTAAAACTTGTGACGAATCTAAAATCGACAGACAACGAACATATATAGGCTATATTAGGCGAATTCAGTCATTATCTATGGCTATTCAGTATATAGAATATTGATCAATTATTTACGCGTTGGAAAAGGTTAAAAGAACAATCAATCTTTTCCAAATTGGTGAATGGTATGAGCATAGCCTTCGTACTAATCAACACAGATCTAGGTGAAGGAACCGACGTACAGAAAGCGCTAGAAGAGATCGCAGAGGTCAAGGATGTATACGGTGTATACGGCGTCTACGACTTTGTTGTCCGACTGGAAGCAGAAACAATGCAGAAACTCAAGGACGTTATCACCACAAAGATCAGGCGCCTCAATCACGTCAGATCTACCTTGACCATGATCGTGGTCGATTAGACCTCCCCCTCTATTGAAAAAAAGGACTTTCCCTTTCCACTTTCTAATATAAATATGATTAAAGGTATCCATGTTTCTTCATGGCTTCAAGGACCTTTTGGACACTCTCATCTACTGTCTCTTTATCAGAGTCCACGATGAGTTCAGGGCTCGGCGGCTCCTCATAGGGGTCATCTACACCTGTGAAGCCCTTGATCTCTCCCGCTAGAGCCTTCTTGTACATGCCCTTTATGTCACGCTTTATGCATACCTCGACGCTGCATCTGACATAGACCTCCATGAATTCACCTATCTCGTCACGGCTTCGCTGCCTTCGCTCGATGTATGGCGAGACAAACGTAGCCAAGACCTTCACGCCGTTCCTCGTCAGAAGCTTAGCAACAAAAGTGACTCTGCTGATGTTCTCGTCTCTGTCCTCCTTGCTGAAGCCCAAGTCCCTTGTGAGACTCTTGCGGACGATGTCGCCGTCCAGCCTCTCTACTTTCTCGCCCTGCTCCCTGAGAATCTCTGCAACCATGTCAGCTATCGTTGTTTTTCCGCTACATGGGAGACCTGTGAACCACACCGTCACGCCTTTACTCATAGACTTCACTTCCTGAATCTCCTATCTGAAACTTGATCATCTAAAACTGTTTCCTTGAACCATAACACATCCCACAGCAGTATGAAGAACTGTTTGACGTGACGTGTCTGAATCCTCCGTTTGCCTTGCTCTCTCTCCTTGATGGTGACGGGGACCTCCATGACTCTCGCGCCCAGTCTACACGCCTCCAGCACAAAGGTCCCGCAGAGACAAACCCCGTGAAGCCTCATTTTTCTAGCAATACTACCCTTCACCGCCCGAAAACCGGTGCTAGCGTCACTAACAGGAGCCCGAAAGCTGGTCAGCCACGCGATTATCTGTTCACTCAGGTGAGGAAAACTGGGTCTCCGACCCATGACAAGATCTGCCTTTCCCTCAAGTATCAGCTGTATGAGGTCAGGTATCTCGGAGGGATCATGCTGTCCATCAGCGTCCAGCGTGACAATGATGTCTCCTTTTGCTTCATGTAATCCTCGTTCCGTGGCTTTCAGCACGCCCATGTTCCTTGGAAGCTTGATGACTCTCGCCCCCGCGGCTGCTGCGTTCACTGATGTGTCATCAGTGCTCCCATCGTCAACTACAAGAACTTCGTCAACATAATGAAGACAGCCTTTAACGACTTTTGCGATGGTTTTCTCTTCTGAGAAAGCAGGGATGACCGCTGAAACCTTGAAGGCTTCACCGGATTCCTGTTTCAATATATCACCTTTCTTTGACCCAGTACTGGATGAGCTGTTTTACGCCCTTCCTCACGGTCCAGTCGTTCACGAAACCGAGTTTACCACGTATCTTAGCTAGATCGTAACTGAACAGCTTGGTCTCACCGGGCCTCGGAGCAGTGTTCACTGCCTCAGCTTTACCCCCTGTCTCGTTGGCGATCTCCTCTTTCACTATCTCAGCTAGCTGATTGATGCTGAGAGTCTCGCCGCCCACGTTGAAAGCCTCCCCCCCGATTCCCTCTGTTGTGAGTGAGAGCATCATGGCCTTGGTGATGTCCTGTACATGCACGAAATCCCTGCTGTACTCCCCGTCTCCGTAAACTGTCAGGGACTCTCCGTTCATGGCCTGGTTCACGAACTTGGGTATCACTGTGTCCCAGCGCGTGAACACGCCGACGCCATAGATGTTACCGAAACGAAGATTCACCGTCTCTATGCCATAGTTGTCCCAGTACGTGTCGATGACCTGCTCCCCTGCAACCTTAGTGACCCCATAAAGGTTCAGAGGCTTCTGGGGATGATCCTCGGTGACCGGCATCTTCACCGGCACTCCATACGTCGCTGCGCTGGAGCAGAAAACAACCCTCTTGATATCAAGTTTTCTCGCGGCCTCCATCACTTGGTATGTGCCGTAGATATTCACTGACACTGCCTCTTCCGGGTGCTCCCTGCACCTCACGAGGCCAGGTAACGCCGCCAGATGAGCTATCGTGTCGCAGCCCTCCCAGACCTCCTCCAGTAGTTTTAGGTCACGGATATCTCCTTCAACACACTTGGATTTCACCCCGACTGGATGAGCCTTCAGGAAATTGTAGTCGCCAATACTCTGGTTGTCCACCGAGACCGCCTGATCTCCCTGTGATAGTAGCTTGGTGACCAGTGTTGATCCTATGTACCCTGCGCCGCCAGTAACTCCTACTTTCATCTGTATTCCTCAAATAGTTAGAGTAGAATGAATAAAAAATGTTGGAGCCTAAGCGGTCCACTTGATCTTTGGGTTGATGGAATCGCGCTTAGCTTCGATCCGGTCCTTGTACTCCATGAGCTTGGGGAGTGTGATGTGCAACTCCTTCTCAAGAGTGTATGTGGGCTTGAAGCCTAGGTTGGGCAGGTGCTCCATATCTGGGTTATAGTAATGCTCCTCGGCCTCTACCCTCGGGTTCTCTATGTTCCAGATCTTACCCTCTAACCCATACTCCTCAGCGACCTTGCTCACGTACTTTGCTAGATCGTTGACGCTGTAGAGTTCGTCGTACTGGTTGAAGACACGGTACTCTCTCTCGTCCGGCGGGTTCTCGATGGCGATTTTGAAGCACTGCATGCTGTCACGTAGGGCTAGGTAGCCTCTAGTCTGTCCACCTTTACCATATGGTGTAAGCTCATGACCGACCACAGCCTGAGCACAGAACCTGTTGATGGCGGTACCCCAAACCTCGTCAAAGTCGAACCTTGTGAGTAGGTCGTCGTTCACCATGTCGTCAGTCATTACGCCGTGGACAACGCCCTGCATCACGTCTGTAGCCCTGATTCCCCAGATCTTGTTTGCGAACATTAGGTTCCATGTGTCGTGAACCTTGGTCAAGTGGTACCAGCTACCTGGTTGCCGCGGGAACGGTAGCTTGTCCTTGCGGCCTCTATAGTCTACCTCAAAGAATCCTTCGGCGATGTCTATGTTGGGTGTGCCGTACTCGCCCATTGTGCCCAGCTTGAGTAGGTGGCAGTTGGGTACATGGTCCTTGATGGCGAAGAGGATGTTGTTGTGTCCGATAACGTTGTTCACATGAGTATAGTTACAATGCTCGACGTCGATCATGCTGTATGGAGCACTGGGGATCTCCCCTAGGTGGACTATACAGTCCGGTTTCTCCTTCTCGACGACGACATCGACAAAACTTGGCTCGACGAGATCACCCCTGTAGAATGTGAGGTCCTTTCCTGTAGCCTCTTTGTACGCCTCAAGGCGCCTCTTAATGGGTTTGATGGGTGTAGCGCTCCAGCTACCAATCTCTACGACGTTCTTTCTGCGGCTCATGTTGTCGACGCCGCATACATCGTGGCCTCTGCCGCTTAGATACATGCTAAGGGGCCAGCCTAGGTAGCCGTCCATTCCCATTATCATTACTTTCATTGATTTTTCACCTGTAATACTACCATAGAGTATTTGTTACTACTCTTGGATGGTAACTTAATCTCTTATAAACTTATGTTGGGGAAACACCAACATACAGTGAGACACCATATGGAGGCAAAGATAAACCAAGTAAAGTTCACACTCCAAGGCATGGGGCTTAACGAGTACCAAGCATCAGCACTAGCCCACCTCATGTACCTAGGAGAAACAAAGGCAACCACACTTAGCAAATCCAGCGGAGTGCCCAACGCCCGGATATATGGCGTACTGGATGAGCTGAGCCAGAAAGGTCTAGTAATCATGAGACCCGGTAGACCCGCGCTGTTTGCGCCTCTCTCACCGGAGGAGATATCAGATGCCTTAGTGGTGGTGTCACGTGAGGAGATAAGGAAACGCCTCGATGTGGTTGAGTCTTACAAGAGTGACCTGGTGTCCAGGGCGTCCCAGATGTACCTCAAGGCAGGTATGAATGAGCAACGTACCGGTCTCATCAGAGTAATCAGCGTCGGCGATGTCTCCATCGAGGAAACAAGGAAGCTTTACCGGAACGCATCGAAACTGTTGCTCATCTCCACTCGCGCAATGGAATATCTTGACCAGGTAAAGGACGATCTAATAGAGGCACAGAAAAAAGGCGTAGAAATCAGGATTCTCATGAGGTCACCCGAAAGCTTGGTAGAGTCAGACCGCATGAAACAGAAGAACACATTAGAAGCGCTCAAGGAATCCTTCGGGGACTCGGTTGAGGTCAGGTTCAGTGACAAAGTTGAGATCAGGGGAGCTATAATGGACCCAGATAGTGATGGAAAGGCACTATTCCTCGTAGAAGAGGAGGGAGTACCATTCTTCCTGCGTGAAGCCGCTTTGACGAGCCACCCCGGCGTTGTTCAGGCCTTTGGTAGCATGTACGACCTCAAGTGGAGGTTCGATTCCAGACAGGCTTAATCAATAGCTTCAAATCGTCACGGCATTTCATTTCAGTGAGTTAGATGAGCGTCCTTGTTACTGGAGGAGCGGGCTTCATTGGTAGCCACCTTGTTGATAAGCTGATAAAAGACGGCAAACAGGTCAGGGTTCTGGATAACTTGACGTCTGGATCAATAATGAATCTGAGTCAGTGGAAGGGCAACAAACGCTTCGAATTCATCGAGGGAGACTTGCTTAACCCAAGCGACATCGCGAAGGCTATTGAAGACTGTACCGAAGTGTATCATTTTGCTGCTAACCCTGAGGTCCAAGCGAAGAAAGCCAGCCCGGAGGACCATTTCAAACAGAACATCCAGGCCACATACAATCTGCTTGAGCAGATTAGAACCCGTGGAGGCGTCGAGGTTCTGGCTTTCGCGTCCTCAAGCACAGTTTATGGAGACACCGATGTATTTCCAACGCCTGAGGATCATGGACCCCTTGTGCCGATATCGCTTTATGGTGCAAGTAAACTGGCGTGTGAGGGCCTCATCGCTGCGTATGCCTCTATGTATGATTTTAGGGCTATCATCTATCGGCTCGCCAACGTTGTTGGTCCTAGGAGTAATCACGGCGTCATATGGGACTTTGTGGGTAAGCTACTTGACAGCTCTGAGAAATTGGAGGTACTGGGCGATGGCTCTCAATCCAAGTCGTATCTCTATGTTGATGACTGCGTATCAGGTGTATTGAAGGGCGTAGAGTCCACTGAGACCGTGTCCATATTCAACATCGGCTCGGAGGACCGCACCAACGTGCTTAGGATCGCTGAGACCGTGAAACAAGTCACAGGCAACCCAGATGCAGTGATAAAGTTGACAGGTGGGGTTGATGGTGGTAGAGGCTGGAAGGGAGACGTGAAGATTATGCAACTTGACATGTCAGCCCTCAGATCCATGGGCTGGAACCCCAAATATGGCAGCGCTGAGGCGGTTCGCTTAACCGCTGAAGCCGTAGTTGAGGCTCGTGGTTGAAAGTTTTTAACCTATCAGAAACCGGTATGAGTGTTAACCAATGACCTATTGTCCCCGCTGCGGTATCAAGGTCCCAGAGGAGGCTACGCATTGTCAGCGTTGCGGAACTGAGATAATCCGTAAACCAGTTGGCTCTGCGCGCAACGGGGCTCTAGAGCACATGAAGTTTTCAATAGAGAAAGCTAAGAGGAGACCCTTGGTTTTTGTTCCTGCGATATTGAGCTCCCTGCTTTCTATCATCGGAAACAAGCTCCTTGAGTCGTGGGACGTGTTTCAGGACTTGTATGATGAACTCTTGGATTTTTTCTGGGCACAGTCAGACGTGATGCCTGTCAGTTATGTCTATGAGATCTATGGGTTCGATTGGTCCCGGCTCATAAGCTGGATCCCAGTAGCTTTGTTCATTATCTCGGTTCTCACATGGGTGTCGTCGATTGCCTCCCTCAAGATTTCGTTGGATGCAGTGAGAGACGAAGAGCTGGATGTAAAGACTGCATACATGTATGTCTTCAGGAGGCTTGGCCGGTTCTTTGAGGCTGGTTTCTACTCCGTCGCGTTCTCAGTGGCGGTCATCCTTGTGTATGTTTACCTTTTTCTGAGTGACAGCATCGGGTATGACTTGGCATTAAACCTAGCACTAATCTTCAGTCTCGTAATAATCGGATTCACGGTGCTGTCAGCGCCAGTGTTCTTTGTTATGATAGTGGAAAACTCGGGGTTAATACCTGCTCTTGGCGTTACCCTCAGGTTCACACGACAGAGAATAAGTTCGTATCTGGGAATCTCTCTTTTTATGGGTCTCATCGCTGTGGTGATGAGTATGATTTATCCCTACATTGGGTACTTTGCATTCGTGCCGACCGTTCTTGGAAACTTAGCTCTGATCGACCTCTACAATCACTACAAACGTGATCTTTCAATCTAGAATACGTGTAGAAACAAGCTACGTACAAGAGGTATTATCAGGTTAATCCCTGGTTTTTCATGGGTGCCGTAGTGAACACGATCGAGTTGGTGCTTCTATGTGTCTCAGGCTACTTGTTCATCTCAGTTGTATCCATCTGGGCCCTTAGACGTGGTGTTGAGACGGTTGAACCACCTACGGTATATCTCCCGGAAACTCTTAACATGACACCAATAGAACCAGAGTCAGTTAGCTCATAACATCCAAAAAAGAATTACACTCGACGGGCTTAGAAAAAATATGAGTTTAGGAACTCTTTTTCTTTCTCTTACTCGCCTCAAGCCTTCGTAGGGCAGCGTCTGTCGCCATGAGCAAAGGATCATATAACTCAGAGACGGGGGGACAGTAAGCCAGCTCAATTGTGCTGAACTCTTCCAGCGTCATCCCTTTTCTGATCGCCAACGCAATCAAGTTGATTCTCATATCAGTACCTTCCTCACCAATAGCCTGTCCGCCAATGATCTTGCCTGTCTCGGCGTCAGCGAGAATCTTTATTGAGATATTCTTGGCGTCAGGCATCCACTTGGGTTTAAGGGAAGTGTTGGCTCTCCCAGTGACTACATTGAAGCCCTGAGCCTCAGCGAGAGGTGTATTATATCCAGTGCAAGAGGTCTCAAGGTCACCAACAAAAGTAACAAACGTACCAAGGGTTCCCCCGTAAGAGGCGTTGCCTCCAGCCGCATTAACGCCGGCGACCAGTGCCTGTCTGTACGCGGTTGTGGCCAACGCAACACGTGAGGGTGTCTTGTCGATGAGATTGAAGCTCCAGCAGTTGTCACCAATGGCGTATACATCTGGAACGCTTGTCTCCATCTTCTCATTAGTCAGAATAGCCCCCCTCTCACAGGCTATGCCTGCTTCTGATGCAAGCTCACTGTTTGAGGATACCCCTGCAGCCATAACAACGATATCTGTGGGTATTGTCTCTCCTGCAATGGTCACCGACTCTACCTTATCTTTGCCGTTAATGCTTTCGATGCCTTTCCCAAAGTAGACCTTCAGTTCCTTCTCGTGAAGATGCTCTATCAGAATCTTCCCCATGTCAGGGTCTAGGTTTCTGGGAAGCGCTGGCTCGCTTCTCTTAGTGATGTGAACCTCTAATCCTAGGTGTTTCAGCGCTAGAGCTATCTCCATCCCGATGGCGCCGCCGCCGATTACTACCGCTGTCTTGCTTTTCTCGGCGGCATCCCTCAGAATCTTGCCTTCCTCAGGGTTGGATACCACGTATATCCCTTTTCCTAGGAGCTCATTCGCGCCTGGAACTGGGAGAATTAATGGTTTGCTGCCTGTTGATATTATCAGTTTATCATACTCGATCCATATCTCTTTCTCGTTCTCTAGGTCCTTGACCTTGACCTTTTTGTTCTGGGTGTCGATCTTTGTTGCTTTGTGTTTCAGCTTGATGTCAATGCTTCTCGTGGTGGGGACACTGTGTTTCAGGTCCTCAAAATCTTTCACCTGACCCTCAATTGCGTAGGGTATACCGCATGGTGAAAACATGTGATAGTCTCGCTTCTCGATGAATGTGATCTTTGTTTTTCTGTTGAATCTGGTGGCCGCCCTTGAGCTGAATAAACCACCGGTTCCCAGTCCAATGATAACTATATGTGGAGCTTCTGAATTCATATTAATCCATCCAGTATTAACTTTTAATTCACTTGATATGTTTTGTGATAAAAAACTTGATTCAATTCTACTAAACGAATAACCTAAGATCATTTCCATTAGTAATGCAATTGACTAGGAAACGTTTCTATAACCGCTGCACAGAAAAGTACTTGACATGTTTTCTGAGAGTCACTGCCACCTCCGGGACCTAACGGAGGAGGCTTTAAGGAAAACTGAAAATGACGGGTTCACCCTCCTCATTACATCAGGAATAGACTTGGAGTCAAGCATAACTGCAGTTCAGATCGCTGAGAAGTACAAGATCGTGAAAGCCTCAGTGGGAGTCCACCCATGGTACGCAAACGAGTACAACCTCGATGTGGAGGCACGGTTCAAAGAATTGGCGACCAGCAGAGAGGTAGTCGCCATTAGCGAGATCGGTCTCGACTATGTGGGCAGGATGAATAAACAGTGGGTCAGGGAGGACAAGTACATTGACAAGGAGATTCAGGTCGAAACCCTCGCCTCCCAGCTAAGGTTAGCGCGGGAGCTAGGGTTACCCGCCATCGTTCACGATAGGGCGGATGGAACCGAGATAATTGACATGCTCATAGACTCTGGTAACATCAAGACAGGTCTTGCTATTCATGGATTTAGCAAGGGCATAGAGTACGCAAAAAAATGCGTGGATAATGGAATATTCCTCTCAGTAGGTCTCAGAACAATCCAGGCTGGTGACCCAGAGTACCTCAAAGCAGTGAAGTGGGCTCCAATGGAGTATCTGCTGACAGAAACAGACTCTGGGACACCTCAAGGCGTCCTTATTGTCTGTGACCTCATCGCCGAAGCCAAAGGATTATCGAGAGCAGAAGTAGGTGAGGCAGCGACGAGGAACCTCATGCGACTATGCAACCTCTAACCACATTTTTTTTGATTGATTCTACATTGGACACAATTATTTGAGGTACGTAAAGAGTCTCATATCGGGTTCATTAGAGTCGTCTGAGAGCTTGTTGTCAATGTTCGCATATTCCGTGGCTTCAATATGAATTGTTTATAGATTTATCTCTCCCAGTGCAAGAACCCGAATCCCTAGTGAGGTTAATATGAATAATATTCCGATAATAACCGTAATTAATGTAATCGCACTATAGTGTTTCTTTAAGGGTTAGGCTTTGAGTAAAATGCTAATTAACATTCTCGAAAAAGAAAATCTAGTAGAGTTTTTCGAGGCAATGCAAAGCTACGGTGAGGTAGTGGCGCCGGTGAGGGCCACGGATAACGCTCATAGGTTCCAGCCAGTGAAAGGGATCGATGAGTTGGACCTCGACTACACGAGGACCATGATACCTCCCAAGAAGTACTTCATTCAACCAAAGGAAACATTGTTCACGTTCAACAAGGAGAAGGAGAAATACCTTGAACCTCCTAGCATCGATAAGAGCATGGTGCTCCTCGGGGTTCATGCCTGCGACATAAACGCCATGAACCTCTTGGCACGAGTATTCATGGAGGAGCTTCCGGACAAATATTACTTGGAGCGGAGAAAAAACTCTGTTATAGTGGGAGTCAGCTGCACCCCTGACGAGAAATGCTTCTGCAAATCCACTGGCACAGATTACGCCCAGGAAGGCTTCGAGTTATTCCTCCACGACATCGGAGACAAGTACCTAGTCAGGGTTGGCAGCCTCAAGGGACATAACATAGTGAAGGACCACTCAGAACTATTCGCGGCGCCTGAGAAAGGTGACCTTGACGCATTCAAGGAAGCCGAGAAAACCCGGCTAAGCTCCTTCACAATTGAAATTGAGATGTCTGGGCTTCAGGACCACCTGGACATGTCATATGATGATCCCCTCTGGGCGGAGTACGCGGAAAAATGTCTAGGCTGCGGTTCATGCAACCTCGTTTGCCCGCGTTGCAGGTGCTATGATGTACAGGACTACATTAATCTAGACATGAACACGGGTGAACGTGTAAGGATGTGGTACTCATGTATGCTCAAGGACCATGGATTAGTGGCGGGTGGCCACAACTTTAGGCCCACATCTATGGAGCGGCTCAGGAATAGGATCAACTGTAAGGGCAGTCTCAGAGAGGAGATGCCCAACTGCGTGGGCTGTGGAAGATGTACAGTATTCTGCCCCGCCGATATAGACTTCGTTGAGATATTACAGAAAGTGAGAGGTGACATCAAGTGAGCAACAAAAGCACACTGAAGCCAGTCAAAGCAAGGATCACAGACATCCGTAAGATGACCGAGATCGAGAACCTTGTGACTATAAAGTTCCAAAACCCAGAGTACGCAGAGAACTTCAATTACACTCCTGGTCAATTCGTTAAGCTAGGAGTCATGGGTGTAGGTGAGGCACCCATATCCCTATGCACAGCCCAGAGTGACAACTCTGAGCTGGAGTTCTGTATAAGAAACGCTGGTAGGGTAACCAACGCCATACACAGTCAAAAGGTAGGCGACGTAATTTGGGTTAGGGGACCCTACGGAAACGGGTTCCCCATGGATGAATTCTATGGCAAGGATCTTCTCCTAGTAGCGGGAGGGTTAGGCATTGCACCTATCAGGGGTGTGCTCCAGTATGCCACTCAAAATAGGGAAAAGTATGGTGAGATTATTGTTCTATACGGGATCAGGTCATACGACTTGATGCTGTTCAAGGATG
This sequence comes from Candidatus Bathyarchaeota archaeon, assembly GCA_026014815.1. Taxonomy (GTDB): domain Archaea; phylum Thermoproteota; class Bathyarchaeia; order TCS64; family TCS64; genus RBG-16-57-9. Next base: position 64,191 of record JAOZHP010000110.1, on the reverse strand, counting down.
ATGTACTCCACTATTTCAGGGAAGGCGACGCCGAGGGAGTCAAGCTCTACCTCAGCTACGAGGACCAAGAAGACCTTGTCCTCAATGGCCTTGTGAGCGAGAGAGATGACAGGATAACCAACGGTCTTGTCACCAAGCTCTTCGCCATCATGGATGAGCCAGCGGACAACACAGTTGCTATCCTAGGCGGTCCACCTATAATGTACAAGTTTACAGTAATGGAGCTAGAGAAGATGGGTTTCACACCTGAACAAGTCTACATGACGCTTGAACGGAGGATGAAGTGCGGCGTCGGCCAGTGCGGTCAATGCATCGTAGGCACAGGCAAATCCATCAAGTACGTCTGCAAGGACGGTCCTGTGTTCACATTGTGGGACGCGATGAACACCAAGGGGATGATCTAGGAGGCAACAGTGATGACTAAACCAAGATTAGGCATATTCAGCCTCACAGGCTGCGCGGGTGACCAGTTACAGATACTCAATATGGAGGATGAGCTACTAAACCTAGTAGCTAGGTTCCACATCGTGGATTTTCAGGAGGGAAGTAGCCACAAGGAGTCAGGGCCTATCGACATTGCTTTCGTGGAGGGCTCTGTGTCCACCGAGACCGATCTCAGGCATCTCAAAGAGATAAGAGAACGATCAAGCGTCCTCATCGCTTTCGGGAACTGCGCCACTGATGGCTGCGTCCAGGCAATGAGGAACGGAGAGACCACATTGGCACAGCGCCTCAAGGATGTATACGGAGTCGAGCCAGACTACTACGACGCATTAGAGTCAAAACCTATCCGTGAGTACGTGAAGGTGGACTTCAGCATACCTGGCTGCCCCGTCGAGAAGGACGAGGTAGTTAAAGCAATAACCTCACTGCTTCACGGTGACAGCCCTCTTGGATACTCATACCCGGTCTGTGTCGAGTGCAAGCTCCACGAGTACCCATGCGTTATAGTGGAGGATAACAAACCATGCCTCGGACCTGTGGTCCGGGCAGGTTGTGAAGCAAGATGCCCCGGCCTAGGTCTCGACTGCATCGGCTGCAGGGGGCCTGTCGAGGATGGGAGTAACTTCGCGGCGGAGCTTCAGATGCTCCTCGACAAGGGATACACGGAGGAATTTATCATGAACAGGCTTAGAATCTTCAGCGGAGAGCTCCCAGAGGACTTTCTTGGAGGTGCCAAGTGAATGACTAAGACAATTAAAATAGAGGAATTAACGAGGGTCGAAGGGCATGGAGGCATAGAGGTCACCCTAGACGGTGACAAGGTGAAGGACGTCAAGTTCAACGTCTTCGAGGGTCCCCGGTTCTTCGAGAGCCTCATAAAGACCGTTCACTACGAGAAGATTCCAGATATCACCAGAAGGATCTGCGCAATATGCACTGCATCCCACAGCCTCGCTAGCATAGGGGCTATAGAGAACGCGTTCAAAGTTAAACCTACGCCGCAGACAAATACACTAAGAGATCTGCTCATCCACGGGGAGACCATCGAGAGCCATGCTCTTCACGTCTATATGTTGGCTTTACCCGATTTTCTGGGCTTCCCAGACGCTTTCAGCATGGCGTCAGAGCACCTTGACGCCGTGAAGATGGCTCTCAACCTCAAGAAGGCTGGCAACCAGATCCACAACACCCTCAGCGGCAGGGAAGTACATGGTATGAATGAGCGAGTAGGAGGCTTCAGTAAAGTACCCTCTCAGCAGGAGTTACTCGACATAAGAACGTCCATGGAGGAGGTGATGCCGGTGGCTGAACTGGCAGTGAAGCTCTTAGCAGACGTTGTGCCTCCGAAGCATAATGTATCTGAGAACCTTCTTCTAGCGTTGGATTCTGGTGAACGATTCGGCTATATGGGTGACCATATCTTGACCAGCGCCGGTGAGAGGGTCCATGAGACCGAGTACGAGAAGCTAACCAACGAACAGGTTATCAAGCATAGCTACGCAAAGTTCAGCAATTATAAGGGAAAAACCTTCATGGTGGGCGCCTTACCTCGACTCCACTTGAACGGAGATAAACTCGAAGGTAAGGCATACGAGTTATATAAACAACACAAGGAACTCATAGATCGTAACAACACTATAAGCAACAACTTCTGTCAAGCCATAGAGCTGGTTCATGACGTTGAGAGATGTATAATGGACGTAGATGAACTCCTGAGCAACGGCCTCGACGATGAGGACCTCGTGGAGTTCGATGTATATGAGAGCAGGGGAATCAACGCAATAGAAGCTCCCCGAGGTATACTCTACCACGATTACAGCTTCGACGATCAGGGCAGGATAACAAAAGCAAACATCATAACCCCCACAGCCCAGAACGCCGCGAACATTGAGAAAGACGTGCGAGTCATCGCCGGTAACCTAAGTGGCTCAAGCGACGAGACGATCAAGCACGCCATAGAGGTTATGGCAAGAGCCTACGATCCATGTATCTCATGCTCGGTGCACTTGACGAGGCTCAAGTAGCACTCTTTTTACTTAATTTTCATTTCTAAAAACCTGTTTTACCTGAGATTTTAGGATTGTTTAAATCCAACCCTCAGCTGGATTTGGGGGAAAATGAAGCTAATTGACGAGCAGCCCCCATATAAAATATTTATGTTCAGCTTACTAGGAATGGTTTTATCCACAGGGCTACTCATGGCTAGCCTTTGGCAGATCGAGGTCGCGTCAGCTTTCCCCGGCGATGTTTTTGATTTTCCCTTCTATATCTGGAGCGTAAATAAGTGGTGGGCACGAGACTTTTGGTACGCAGTCAACATCCTCTCATGGATAATGGCGGTACTATCCACAGCGTCTCTGGTAACCCAGCACCACAACCGGTACCAGTAAAGGTTAATTCCAACCATACCAGTCAACCCTTGAACCAGATGAACGACGAAGTAAAACAGGGCATCGAACGAATCAGAGGTATAGGAACCAAATATACATTTGAGGGAGAATACATCGCAGATTTTATCGAACGTCTTGATAAAGTAATTGAGATCAAGGGCATAAACATTGAAGGTGTGAAACTACAACTGCTGGTCGGGAACCTCAAGGTCTCGACGAGAGACGAATTACTCAGCGTTGTTACCCGAGCGAGTCTCCACAATATATCAGCGGCAGGTTACGAGGACACTCAATATGGGAAAGTCCTGTACTTTGAGTACATTATGCCCCCGTGGTAGAATAACCCATGAGACAAAAAACAACAGCCCAAACGCGATGAGGAATACGAATATTTGATCTGAGCTCACCCCCACAATGATCGATCCTAATGCTCCACAAACCACTGATATAAAACTCAGTAAAACGGTGTTTGCCCTAGACTTATATTGGATAAGTACTAATGCACTGCGAATCCTGCTACAGCTGGTAATATCCAATATTGCATAATTGAACGGTATGTTATACATTCATTTTAAGGTATCTAACTCGTAAATAATTTTAGTTTCATCGTACTTTTAAGATAACATGGTATATTCAGGAGGGCCACCGCCTCAAACAAGGGAGAATTGGAGAGCTTGGTTCACTGCCTCTTTTAGGTTCAATGAAAGTGCTGAACGAGAACAATATCATAATTATGAAGTTGCTGATTATTCAGCCAAACATTCAGTAGAACTTGCTTTAAAGGGCTTAATCGAAGCTAAGGAAGGTAATATACCTAGACAATTTGTTGGAGGAAGAATGGGGCATAGTATATTAGATCTGTGGGAATACGCTATAGAAAATGGTTGGGTTGAATCAACAGACATTCCATCGGTCGTTATTGAAAGAATATCCCACACGGACGTAGCTGACCCAGACACCAGAGCAAGTATAATTGACTGTATTACCGGCATGATCGCACATGAGAAGTATCCTCACGATGGATATGCTCCGCATGAATTAATGGATGTAGATGAGGTCAATGAGCTTGTCTCTAACTGTAGACAGGTAGTTGAAATATTATATCAAAAAGCTTGTGAGTAAATTTTCTGGGGGATCTGTGTGAACCCACGTCCACACCCCCAGCCGATGAGCCCAAGCCCACCAGCCCCCATAAGCTCCTTTCGGCACATATAGGCAGGAGGAAACCAACCCACGTTGGCCACCTTGGCTCAATTTCAGCGAATTAAGGGATTAACCCGCCTTCCATGAACCAATTTATTTTATAATAATGGTAATAAAAAAGGTTTCGAGAGCAACATTTTGTAGGTAAAAGTGAGGGGGAATCGAACCCCCGACACCGAGAACTCAACTCGGCGCTTTCCCATTAAGCTATCACTGCTCAAATTGGTGGGGATCGAACCCACTCTAACTGGTCCACGGCCAGTTGTGCTACCATTACACCCCAGGAGGTCGATCCTCCACTCCACGGCTGATACCATATGAGTACAATATATACTTTATGCAGAATTTCTTAAACCAAATAGTAATTCTAGTTTGCCAGACTCCTTAAACTTCCTAGAATTCTCACGCTTGGGGAGGAGGCTCCTGTATGTATAGGTGTACCATTTGCGGTTCGATTCTTCATAGCCGTCATCCTCATCCCTTGAAACGACCTCAACTTTATCGTCTGTTAACTAAATCTGACCAATTTACTGTCAACGGATCAAAAACGTTTTAAGTATCGTACACAGTACCATACTCGTACCGTACTGGTAGTGATAGTATGAAAGTAGGAAGCTACTCGATACCGGAAATGAGACTATTTCCCAAGTTGCACGGTTGGTTAAAACAACTCTATGAAGCATACAGATTAGAAGAGATTGTGAATGAGGACGCAGCCGCCCAACTGTGTGGTCATAAGTCTCCTAATAGTGGTGCTTGGAAGTACAAGAAAGCAGATTTCAGATTATATGGTTTAATGGAGCCTAGAGCCCTTCAACTAACATCGTTAGCGGAGGCACTTACTTATGGCACAGATGAAGAAAAAGAAAGAGCTATTACCGATGCAATTTTAAAAGTGCCACTGTGGAAAGAACTTCATAGCCGTTTTGGTTCTGATCCACCTGAAAGTAATTTTTGGGTGCAATTACAGAAGATTACAGGTTTGGATCCCTTGGATGCTCAAAAACACGCCGAGAATGTGCGGAGAGCCTATCTGGGCGATATAAATCATCTCCCTAAGACACAGGAACCAGTTATGGCCCCCGATAATACACCTGCAATGACCCCAACCCGCACACCAAGTGCGGGTGGATGGTCAATCAACATACAAGTTGGACCATATAACCAAACAATACCCTACACAATCGAAGGGGTCGAATATGCAAAAGGTTTCCTTGAGTTGTTAAAATCACAGATTAAAGTAGACTCGAACGACGAGGAGGAATGAGGACAGGAGAATAGGGTGGTACAAGGCTCCTCAAAGCAGGGCGGTATCCAGCCGTCTTAGCTTGGGTTCCAAGGAGCAGTACCTTTCAGGAAGCCCTATCCTGAAATCCTCTTTCTTCCTTATAAAATGACCATACGACAATCCTATCTAAATAGGACGATTCGGAGAAAACGATATCTTTATTTGTAGTAGTTTCTAACAGATAGATACATCATAGTACTCTGTTTGGGAAGTCTAGGGCTACAAGCCCTTGGTGGTGGTAGAAAAATATGAGACTACCCAAATGGAGCAGAACTATGATCTGTACAAAGTGCGGATATGTGTGGTTTGCAAGAGGGCTGAGAACCTTCATCATAAATCCACCAGCTCGTTGCCCAAGATGCAACAAGAAGCTGAGGTAGATGGGGAGGAGCCCTATTCTGCATTCGACATCTTATCCTTTTTTTATACTCAAAAATAATGATAGAATTATAACATCCAAACTTATACCCCCATGGGAAAACAATCTACTAACTTAAGTCGGTTTTTTACTAAACACTGGTATCATGGATCATGATACGCCATATTTTCTGTGGTTACACTTTCTTAATTTACTCATATCATTCTTCAGTAATTACCGAGAAAAAGTGGTAAGACTCGTTTCATGGTAGGGAAACGCAATGAAATACCCGAGTCTTACCGTAGTTAGCTATGTTCATTAATTTTTAAACCTTTACATGTGTAACCGAGAAGACTCTATTCAAGTGACAGAATAAGTGTTAATGGAAGTTATCCCCGAACTGAGACTAGAATACCTTTTCCCTCTGCTCTACACGGTAAAGCTTCCGGTACACCGATTCCCATTTCCCCTGACTTATCCTCTCACAAATATCGTACATGACCTCTCTGAATGCTTTCTTCTGCTCCTCGTCCTCGTACTTGTAGTAGAGAGCGGAAAGGTCACCCCAAACCTCAGCCTTAATAGTTTCCAGCTCGACTTCGCTGGGAGGCAGGATCTGGTCGATTACGTCCTTCACGATGCTTTTGAGGTCGTTATGCTTATCGTCTGATGCCATTGGCATTCGGTGGGAAACGGAAAAAATCTCCATATAAGGCTTCCGAAAACACTTTTCCCAGTTGATAGTCCGTAGTTAAAATGACTCAGATACTATAATGCAAGTTAACAGGTACGATATGTATTAACAATCTGTTCTGAAGATTCATTTTTCCGGTAAAAATCGGAGTCTCAAACACTGGAATCCCATGAATAGAAAGCCGTCTCTACACTGTCTTTCCCCTCGAAAACCTTTAGATACGTGGGAAATGAATGAAACAAAGCAAGAGATGTCACGTAAACTCCCGCCCATACTCACCGCGGACACGGCAAACGCGCTAATAGAAGGAAAAACAATAATATCCACTGACCTGGGATTAACCGAAACAACCGTAAAACAGACAAATCAAGGCGTAATATTCGAAACGGGAGAATTCATCGATCATGAAACCCTCGGAAAAGTGGCGCAAAAAAAGAACGCAGCATTCTTCATATCAGAGGAAGGCGTTTTTCAGGTCGCTGTAGCGGGAAAACATTTTTATAAACTTGTGCCAACCGCCGGTGCTCCAACCTTGGAGATAGACGGAATCAGGATGCATAGGACAAAAGATACAACGCCTGATATTGACACCCAGACCAAGCTTCAGATCATTGGATTACACGGGGGAAAGGTTCTGGATACCTGCATGGGACTCGGATACACCTCAATAGAAGCGTTGAACAATGGAGCCGAGGTCATTGTGACAATTGAAATAGAGCCATCCGTTTTTAGAATAGCCCAGATGAACCCGTGGTCCAGTGATTTGTTCTCAAATCAAGCGATACACAAGATGCTCGGAGATAGTTTCACCGTCATTAATGGTTTACCAGACGAGTTTTTTGACTACGTGATCCATGACCCTCCTCGCCATAGAAAGGCAGGGAACTTGTACGGAAAAGAGTTCTATGAGAAACTTTTCAAAGTATTGAAGCCGGGTGGCTCGTTGTTTCATTATACAGGTGAGCCTCGTTCTAAGTATCGGGGTGTCAGGCTACAGCAGGGAGTCATGAACCGTTTAAGTGAGGTAGGTTTCCATGGGATGGAGTATCACCCCGTGGTCATGGGGGTAACTTGCATCAAAGGAACCGGATAAACCTAAATCCTGTACAGCATTGATCATGCTGGTAGCTATGCCTAAGCTAACTCGTCTTCCTACTGGAAAAGTACCCAAAGATGTCTTGAAACGCCTTGTATTCACGCATCTTGGCGCTCCTTCGGATAGAGTACTGAAAGGGCCTCACGTAGGCGAAGACGCTGCACTCATAGATATGGACGATCGTATCCTGATAGCTAAAGCCAACCCAATCACTGGCGCCGAGTCAAGGATAGGATGGCTCACAGTACATATCAACGCCAATGATGTGGCTGTGAGAGGCGCCGAACCCAAGTGGTTCCTCAGCGTCATCCTTCTTCCCGAGGGATCAGATGAGAGCTTGTTGGAGACCATCATGGTAGAGATGCATGAGGCATGCATGGAACTCGGGGTGAGTATTATCGGGGGGCATACCGAGGTAGCCCTTGGCTTGACCAAGCCCATTGTATCTGGTTTCATGTTAGGGGAAGTATCCAAGGAGAGATGCATCACTACAGGAGGGGCAAAAACCGGTGACAAGATCATCCTCACGAAGGGTGTAGCCATCGAAGGCACAGGCATATTGGCAGAGGACCTCAAGACCCGACTTCAAGGAAGAGTTGACGACGCCACTCTAGAACGTGCCTCAAAGATGCTAGATATGATAAGCGTTGTTCCTGAGGCGTTAAAGGCATGCAGCATCGGTGGAGTAAATAGCATTCACACACCCACCGAGGGTGGAGTACTGAACGGGCTCCTTGAGATATCTGAGGCTTCAGGGCTGGGTTTCAAGCTCAACGAAGACAAGCTTCTCATCTCAGATGAGACCAGTCAGATATGCGAGGCGTTAGGCATCGATCCATTGAGATTGCTTAGTTCGGGTAGCTTGTTGATCGTTGTTGAACCCGGGATGGCTGAGAAAGTTATTACCGGTATCAACGAGATAGGTGTCGATGCAAGAATTATTGGTGAGATTAGTTCTGATCCAGAAGAACATCTGATAATTCAAGGCGACGGCAAAGTGAGGTCCGCTGGCTCCGTTGACCAAGACGAGTTGTTCCGTGTGCTTGAGGAGCAAGCTTAGCCACTTTCACTCACCCCCCCGCTTTTTGTTTGTTAGAACAGACGAAATGCATAAATGTATAACCACTGAGAATCAGACAGGGGTTAGATTGGCTCATCGAAATGTATTCACAGACGAGGCTATCCTCGAAATCAGCTACATGCCTGAAAGGATTCTCCACAGAGACGCCGAGTACAGGATGCTGGAGACCCTATTCGACAACCTTGTGACCGCGCCATACGAGATGAGCCAGAAAGCAGTTATAGTGGGTGGCGTCGGAAGCGGAAAAACCCTCCTGAGCCAGTACTACGGGAAACGCCTAGAGGAGCGAGCCACCCGGGGAAGGAGGAACCTCAAATATATCCACCTGAACTGCCGTGAGCTCCGTGGCAGCCTATTCATGATCCTCAGCCGAATAGTAAAACGGCTTAGACCAGAGTTCCCTGAGCGTGGCTACGCGGCCAACGAGCTCATGGAGATCCTGAGACAGATAATGAATGAGGACAACGCCCAGATACTTCTCTCACTGGACGAGGTGAACGTACTAATAGACAAAGAGGGCAGCGATGCCCTCTACTACCTCACTAGGTTCCACGAGGCTGAGCCTGAGGCACCCAAGCGGCTAAGCCTCATCTGCATCAGCAAGGACCCCGAGGTCTTCAGGAAACTAGACAGGAGCACCCTCAGCAGCCTCCAACGCAACGTCATCAGGATGCCTGAATACAACAGAGGACAACTTACAGACATTCTACTATACCGTGTGGAGCGGGCGTTCAGGAAGGACGCGGTGCCCCTCGAGATCGTGGACTTCATCTCTGAGCTTGCCGTCAAGGAACGCAGCGACGCAAGATACGCTATAGACCTTCTCCACGGGGCAGGTGCCAACGCTAACGCCGTTGGGTCCCAGCAGGTTCAACCAGAGCACGTGCGGAAGGTAGCCGTAGGTCTCTTCCCCGTTCTGGACAGGGAGGCCGTGGGGCAGCTAAACCTCCACGAGCAGCTGACACTCCTAGCTGTGGCACGGTTTTTCAAGTCAAGCACCGTGACCCAGGCCACTACAGGCGAGATAGAGAACAGCTACCATCTGGTCTGTGAGGAGCGAGGCGAGAAACCACGGGGGCACACCCAGTACTGGAAGTACCTCAAGAACCTTAGCAGCTTGGACTTCGTCAAGATAAAGCTTCAGGCATCCAGCCAGGGACGAACCCAGCTCATAAGCCTTGAGAAGGTGCCAGCCGAAGAACTGGAGAACGCGGTGGTGGAGATCCTTGAGTAGGCTACGACCCGACCGAAGGGCAGAGGAGATCCTCGGCAGCAGGGGCAGGATCAGGGTCCTCCAAGTGCTTGCGGAGAGCACTGAACTCAATATCAGTGAGGTAGGCAGACGCACTGGACTCAACTACAGCAGCGTAGAGCGACACCTCATGAAACTAAAGGAGCTGGGGCTCCTAAGGGAGAAACGGTACGGCAAGATACGCATCTTCGAGACCTTGTTCACTAGCCTCAGCATTGTCTTCGAGAAGGGTAGACCTGTCAACGTGAAAATCTTGGAGTAACCCTGCATTTTTAGTATTCTCTCCAAATTATTGCGTTAGTATGACCGTATAGATGATTATGTGTGCACATTACATTGAACCCTTGATCGAGACTGTTAGACTCTGAACTGTTTTGGCCCAGAGGAACAGGCGTACATGGGGGTCATGGAAAATATTTCTTGTCTTCATGGCTTTCCTGATAGCAGTATCTTACCTTGACGTCGTGACCAAGGATAACCGGGAAGTCAATAAAGCCGTTATCTTCCTTGATCCATTGTACCCGCAAGACCCAGGGTACCACGACGAGATAATAGCGTTATTTGAAGAGAAAGGATACCGTGTAGATTCGTATATCGGTGAGGACGTGACCGTTGAACTTCTGCGCCGGAACAAGAATCACTACAAAGTATGGCTACTGCGAGTGCACAGCACAGTGAACAACGGCATGGTATGGGTATTCACAGGAGAGACTGCGAGCAGCGACAAATACATCCTTGAGCAACTCGCAGACGAGGTTCACCCTGCACGACCAAGCCTATCCTCAGATCACCTATTCGCAGTGGGCTCTGACTTTGTACGCCACTTCATGAACAACATGTTCAAGGAATCTACCATACTTGTGATGGGATGTGACGGCCTCTCTACAGATGACTTCGCCCGTGCATTCACCGATAACGAAGCCAAGGCATATGTGAGTTGGGACGGCCCGGTCTCCCTAGACCATACAGATGATGCCTTCCTCTGCTTCTTAACGGCGCATGTAAGCGACGGGCTCAACGTCTCAGACTCGGTGAGGTACACGATGGACATGGTAGGGTGTGACCCTGATTACAACTCAACGCTAACTTACTTTTCAGGTGGCTGAAAACTAGAAATAAGCATCCTTCTCAAATAAGAAGTATTTTTAAATAGGCTCCTAGGTTTGAAGGTGGTAGAACGTACGGGTTAGCATAAGCTGATACTGTGCGAAACAATCAAAATAGGCGAAAAATGTATGATAATCCCTGTTCGGTGCTTCTCGTGTGGGAAGGTCGTAGGCGATAAATGGGAGGACTTCAATAAACGCGTCGAGGCTGGGGAGAAACCCGGCGAGGTACTCGACAGCTTGGGTATTTCCAGGTACTGTTGCAGAAGAATGCTCCTATCGCATGTAGAGATAATTGATGATGTAATAAAGTTCCACGAGGAGAGAGAAAGCCCCGATCTTAGGGGAGGTAATTCATAATGGAAATCGAAGTAAACGATAACTTACTCCTACCACAGGAAGTTCTGCTCAGCGCCGGCGTCCACATCGGGACACGCATCAAGACCAAGGACATGGAGCCCTTCATCTACAAGGTAAGGCCAGACGGATTGTTCGTCCTCGACATGGAGCAGATGAACGAGCGCGTAAAGATCACAGCCAAGTTCATCTCAAGAATGGACATCAGCAAGATCGTTGTAGCCAGCAGCAAGAGATATGGAAGAAACCCCGTCGAAAAGTTCTGCGACGTACTAGGATGCAAATCATATGTAGGTAGGTTCACCAGCGGAACCTTCACGAACCCTGTGTACGCCGACTTCTTCGAGCCTGTAGCTGTAATAGTGACGGACAGTCTCGCAGACCAGCAGATAGTAGAAGAAGCAGGACAGATCGGTGTACCCGTAATCGCTCTATGCAGCACGGACAATAGCCTCAATGACGTGGACCTAGTGATCCCCGTCAACAACAAGGGCCGCAGAAGCCTCGCAATCGTCTACTGGCTCCTGACCAGAGAGATTCTCAGAGAGAAAGGCACCCTCCCAACTAGCGGAGAGTTCGGGGCATCCATCGAGGACTTCGAGACAACCCTTTAGGTGAGATCATGACTGTCAGGCGTCCAGCCGTTGCAGGGACTTTCTACCCCGCGCAGCCTGAACGTCTTAAAGCCATGATCGTAACTTGTTTTCAGCATAAATTAGGTCCAGGGAGACTACCCGCTGAACCCAGTGACGAGAGAAACATTCTAGCAGCGATATGCCCTCACGCTGGATATGTTTACTCGGGCGCGGGAGCTGCTCACTGCTACTTGGCGCTCGCAGAGCAGAAGAAACCAGACACCGTAATCATCCTAGGGCCAAACCATACAGGGTGGGGCACCCGCATCTCAATGATGGGTGAAGGAGCCTGGGAGACGCCTCTAGGCAGCGTAGAGCTGGACAGTGACCTCGCCAAAGCGATAGCTGACAACTCTGATATCATACAGTACGATGAGACCGCGTTCATACGGGAGCACAACCATGAGGTTCATGTGCCATTTCTCCAATACATCTACGGTGACTTCAAGCTCGTACCCATATCCATGGGCAACCAAGACCTAGAGACAAGCACAATTCTAGGAGAAGCCTTGCATAAGGCCACCCAAGGCAAGAACACAGTGATAATCGCGTCGACCGACCTGTCTCATCAAGAGCCTCAAGAATCAACGAACAGGAAGGACAGGATGGTCATCGACGCGATACTAGAGATGGACGAGAGAAAACTCCAGAGAGTTGTGCAAGAAAACAGGATATCTATGTGTGGTTATGGCCCAGTTTCCGTCGCTTTGGTGGCTTCAAAGCTGGCTGGAGCCGCAGGATCAGAGTTACTTTCTTACTATACCAGTGGTGATATTATAGGAGACTATGGTGCGGTCGTGGGGTACGCCGCAGCCATGGTAACAAAGTAAGGGACCACAATGCTAGGAGAGGCGACAGCACCAGGAAAAATGATTCTTTTCGGGGAGCACAGCGTAGTCTACCGAGGCCCAGCCGTGGTCCTCGCGATAGACCGTAGGGCAAAGGTAATCGCTGGGAAACGTGACGACGAGAAAGTCTACATCGACGCCGACAACCTAGGATTCTCTGGGTACTTTGAGGGCGACGAGTATCACGCAGTTCGTGGTAAGGCTTGGCGTGGACGTAACCTGGCTGCACTTAACATGTCGACGCGGAAGACAATGGAGCGTCTTGATGTGGAGAGCGGTGTGAATCTGAAGGTCAGGTCCATGATTCCCATCGCTGTGGGTCTCGGTAGCTCAGCCGCTGTTAATGTAGCTACCGTAGGTGCGGTTCAACGCCTCTTCGACGGCGACCTCAGTAAAGAGGAGATCTCAAATATTGCATTTGAGGGTGAGACGATTATCCATGGTAAACCCAGTGGCGTGGATAACAATGTCAGTACCTTTGGTGGAGTCATGAGTTATGAACGTGGCAAGGGCTTCAACCACCACCAGATCGAGGGGAGTATCCCTTTCATCATTGGGAACACAAGAAAGAAGCGGTCCACAAAGAAGATGGTGGAGACTGTTGCTGTACTCAGGGAGAGGAACCCGGCACTCATGGATAACGTGATAGACGTCATGGGCTCCATTGCGTCGGAGGGACTTGACGCGTTACTGAAAAAGGATCTTAAGCGACTTGGGGACCTGATGAACATTAACCACGGGCTCCTGTCCTCTATAGGCGTCTCCACAATGAAGCTGGAGACACTATGCCACACAGCGAGAGCCAACGGTGCGCTGGGAGCAAAACTAACAGGAGCCGGCGGAGGCGGATGCATGATAGCACTGGCTGAGGAGACAGAGCTAGCGGAAGTTGAGCGCGCTATCAGGCGACGAAAGAGCGACTCATACCGAGTTTCCCTAACGGATCGAGGCGTCGAAAGCAGAAGGATTGAGGAAAAGAATGCAGATTCTTAAGCTAGGGGGAAGCGTGGTCACCGACAAAGACCAGCCATTCAAGCCCCACACCGAGAACATCGAGAGGCTAGCAAGAGAGATAGCAGCCTCGGCACCGCAGTCACTGGTTATAGTTCATGGCGGCGGGAGTTATGGTCATCCTGTGGCAAAGAAATTCAGCATCAATGAAGGTTACAAGAGCCCTGATCAGATACTTGGGTTCTCCAAGACTCATCAGGCTATGATTCAACTCAACCATATAATCGTTGACGCGTTACTGGCGGCAGGAGTCCCTGCATTCAGCGTATCTCCCTCATCTTTTATTGTCACCGAGAAGAAGCGAATCACCACCTTAGACCTGAGTATCGTTATCAAGTTGCTTGACTCTGGGATGGTTCCTGTACTCTATGGGGACGCTGTGCTGGACTCTCATCAACGATTCGCTATACTCTCAGGGGATCAGCTGATCGTTAAACTGGCGAAATATCTGGATGCTAAAAGAGTCATCCTAGGGTCCGATGTGGACGGTGTCTATACTGCTGACCCGAAGCTCGTGGAAACCGCGGAGCTTCTGAGAGTCCTTCCTATTAGCGATGTCACAGGGAAAGTTAAGATCGGGGAGGCATTGAGCACCGACGTAACAGGTGGAATGCTGGGGAAAATCATGGAGGTCTCGGAGGCAGCGAAAGCTGGTGTGGACGTGATTCTCCTTAACGCTTGTGAGCCCGGCCGTGTCCAAGCTGCTCTCCGCGGGGAAAAAGTAATTGGTACAACACTGACAAGGTGATACTATGAGTGGGATAGAAGAAAGGAAATTGAGACATATCCGTGTCAGCCTTGAGGAGGACGTGGAGGGAGACATAGGGACCGGGTTCAGTGACGTACGCCTCATTCACAGGGCGTTACCTGAGCTAGACTTAGATGATGTTTCCACCGAGACGATGTTGTTCGGAAGAAAACTCGCGGCCCCACTCATCATCAGCGCCATCACAGGTGGAACCGAGGAAGCCAAGGAGATCAACAAAGTCCTCGCCTCAGTTGCCGAGGAGAAGGGCATAGGCATCAGCGCTGGAAGCCAGAGAATAGCCGTTGACCAACCCGAGACCGCCCATACTTTCAGCATCATCAGGGAGGAAGCGCCTAACTCCCTTGTCATCGGGAACGTTGGCACTCCCCAGCTATCTATTGGTTGGGGCGTCGATGAGGTTAGAACCTGTATCGAGATGGTCAAGGCAGACGCTATGGCGCTTCACATGAACCCACTACAGGAAGCGGTTCAGGTTGGCGGAGACACCAACTACAGCGGGATAATGGTCAAGGTCAAAGAGATCGTAGACGAGATCACCACTCCAATCATCATGAAGGAGACGGGCTGCGGAATAGCATACGAGGAAGCAGAAGCGTTTGAGAAGGCGGGCATAAAAGGATTGGAGATCAGTGGGCTTGGAGGCACCAGTTGGAGCGCCGTAGAGTATCACATCGCTAAGGAGGTCGGTAAAAAGGATATGGAGTATCTAGGAAAGGCCCTCTGGAACTGGGGTATACCGACAGCCGTCAGCGTCGTAGAGACTAGTCAAAGGACAAAGTTAAAGATCATCGCATCAGGGGGAATCAGGACAGGAGCCGAGGTCGCCAAGTCCATTGTCTTGGGGGCGGATGCAGCGGGTATGGCGAAGCCATTCCTAAAGAAAGCTATCATTGGACGCGAACAGTTGGCGGAATACGTGGATCATATTATCCAAGAATTCAAGGTAGTCATGTTCCTCGTGGGTGCGCGGCGTGTCGATGACTTGAAGACGGTGCCCGCGCTAGTTATGGGCCGTACTGCTGAGTGGCTCAAGCTTAGAGGCTTCAAACCTGAAGCGTATGCACAGCGTTCTTAGGTAACTTTTATCAACTTTCTTAAATGTCATAGTGTGAAACAGGGATCATAATGGCTCAGGACCAGATCATCAAGAGAAAGATTGTCGAGAACGCCGAGAAGGTAGACTCATTCATCGTTGAAGCCCTGAAAGACAGGAAGCCTAAGATTCTTTACGAGGCCAGTCGCCACCTAATCGAGGCAGGAGGCAAACGGCTGCGACCTTTCTTAACCGTGAAGGCATGTGAAGCAGTGGGCGGAAACCCCGCTGACGCTGTGCCCTTCGCGGCTGCATTGGAGATATTGCATAACTTCACGCTGGTCCATGACGACGTGATGGACCATGACAACCTGAGGCGAGGCAACCCAACTGTTCACACAAAGTATGGTGACGCTATGGCAATTCTCGCTGGTGATCTCCTATTCGCTAAGGTCTACGACATCATGGCGAAGAACGCCCCCGCGTCAATGAGCCCCATCAAAGTACTTTCAGCAATCAGAAAAACCACGAACGCAACTCTGACTCTATGCGAGGGTCAGGCTCTTGATATCAGCTTTCCTGACGCCGGTGACGTAAACTCAAAGGATTACATCCTCATGGTAGGCGCAAAGACCAGTGCTCTCTTCAGCGCATGTGCCGAGGTCGGCGCCACCGTTGGAGGCGCTTCAGATGAACAGATCGAGGCGCTTGGTAGGTTCGCGTGGGACGCAGGCATCGCTTTCCAGATAGTGGATGATATTCTGGGCATCACCGCGGATGAGAAGAAGCTTGGTAAGCCCGTTGGAAGCGACATCAGGGAAGGCAAGAAGACCCTAATAGTGATACACGCCCTCGAGAATGCCACGCCTGAGCAAAAGAAAGTATTAATGAGTGCTCTCGGAGTTGAGGACGCGTCAACTGAGTCCATTGAAGCTGCGGTGAAAACGCTATACGACATTGGCTCCATCCAAAGCGCTGTGAAGGTGGCGGAAGATTACACTAAGAACGCGCTGAAAATGCTGGATGTGATACCGGATAACCCAGCTAAAGACGAGTTAAAGTCTCTGGTAGAGTATTTCGTAAAACGTGATTATTAATTAAACTCATATATTTTCCTTAAATTCTCTATAATTTGTAATAAATTCTTGATTTTTTAGATATGTATTCTATATACGAAATATATACTTGGAATAGTTAGGAACAATCGTTCCACAGCGTTCTTTACATATGCTCTCATCAATACGTTAAGTTGCATTCACTACCTGTGTGCGAGGATAGAACTGTGAAAAAAAGTAAAACACGAAATATAGATCAGACACAGGATCTACTGAATAGCTCTTTTAGGCAACTAGAGGCGCATTTCTCAGAACAGGACATTACCCCAGAGAACGTTGAGTATATTCTTGAAACCCTTCATCAAATCAAGTTTTTAGAGGACGATATAAGGGCGATAAAACACCTGCTTGAGTACAAGGTTCGTTCATTTAGTCTTGAGAGAGACTTTGAGGCTCTCAAGAATAATCTTTAGAGGGTATTCGAGGGGATAACCCTGTTTTCTTATTTTTTGGGTTTATGAGAAAGGAATAATAGATATCCCACTGTTTATCCTCCGAGAAATAAATTGTCCATGAGTAACGAAGACATCAAGGCAGCCGCATCAAAGTTCGCGGCTCACAACGCCTCTCAGCACGACGGCAAAGCCAGCACAGGCTCAGTAATTGGCAAGGTCCTCGCCGAGTACCCTGCGCTGAAACAGAGAGTCAAAGAGGTTGTACCCGTCATCAATCAGGCAATCAAGGAAGTGAACTCATGGACACAGGAACAGCAGCAACGATTCATAGAAGAAAAATACCCAGAGTTACTTGAGAAGAAGAAGGTCAAGGAGGCGAAAAAGACTCTTCCCCCGCTGGAGAACGTTGACAAGTGGCCTATGGTCAAGACAAGGTTCGCGCCTAACCCTGACGGCGCGCTCCACCTGGGAAGCGCTGAGCCCATCATCTTCTGTGATGAGTACGCCAAGATGTATGACGGTCACTTCATTCTCAGGTATGAGGACACAAGCGCCGAGGTCAAGCCCCCGATACTTGAGATGTATGACGCCATCTTAGAGGACCTTGACTGGCTAGGAGTAAAGGTGGATGAGAAGTACATCCAGAGCGATCGCATCGAGCTTTACCATAAGTACGCCGTGAAGGTGCTTGAAGAAGGGAACGCCTATGTCTGTACCTGCGAACCCGAAGACTTTCGGGAGCTATACATGAAGAGCTGCGCCTGCCCATGCCGGGACCTGCCAGTAGAGGAGCAGTTGAAACGCTGGAACATGATGCTTGACGGCACCTACAAGAAAGGAGACGCGGTGGTGCGCATCAAGACCGACCTTAACGACCCTAACCCTGCAGTGCGTGACTGGCCGGCGTTAAGAATAAGCGACGTGGAGCACCCCAGACAGGGTAATAAGTACCGTGTATGGCCTTTGTACAACTTTAGTTGTGGGCTGGACGACCACTTGATGGGCGTTACACATATCATCAGGGGCAAGGAGCACGACGTGAATACCACGCGGCAGAGGTGGCTCCAGAAACATCTCGGCTGGCAATACCCCGAGATAATCAACGTAGGCCGCCTCGGACTTGAGGTGGGCATACTCAGTAAATCCAAGATAAGGGCTGGTATCGAGGAAGGCACATACAGTGGATGGGACGATCCTCGGCTTGGTACACTGAAGGCGCTCAGGAAACGCGGTTTTCAGCCCGAGACCATCCGAGCAATAATGATCCATATAGGCCCGAAACCCGTAAATGTAACAATCAGCTGGGATAACATCGCAGCGGAGAACAGGAAACTCATCGATCCATCCGCAAACAGGTTCTTCTTTATTTCGACTCCAGTCAAGTTCACTGTCTCGGATATACCCACTAGTCACGTGGCAAAGCTCCCGCTTCACCCGGATCATCCTGAGAAAGGTACAAGAGACTACGTGATTACTCCCGAGAACGGGAGCTTCACGTTTAACATCTCGGGCTCAGACCTTGAGAAATTAAAAGTCGGTAAACTGGTACGGCTTATGAGCGTGATGAACTTTGAAGTAACTGAAGTTTCATCAGGTGAAGTGAAGGCCCGGTTCCACTCAGAGGAATATCAAGTTGCCCGTGAGGCAAAGGCACCGTTCATACACTGGCTGCCGATGGGTGTCGGAGTCGAGGGAAAAGTGATTATGCCTGACGCCTCTGTTGTGAAGGGCTTGATTGAGGAACAGTGCCTTGATATGAAAATCGATGAAATGTTCCAGTTCGAACGGTTCGGGTTCTGCCGCGTAGACTCCGTTGAGCCTTTCGTGGCATACTACTCCCATAAATAAAAAGGAGTCAAGTGTAGGGTACGAACCTCTTATAAAATCCAAGGACTCTGTCCAGCGTCTCCTCGACGCTGTAGACCCGGTCTTCCTCAGTCATTAGAATTTCTTGTATGCTTGTTAATGCGACTTGGTTCTTTTTCTTTAGCTCGATGTCCCTCAGATGAAAGACGGTTAACACTCCCTCTAGGGTGTAGCAGGTTGGGTCCTCCAGCACTTCCTTTTCGGTTACTATACATTCTGTCATGTCTTTCGTTTACCTACAGTGGCTTGTGGGCCTCTATCTCCGCGCTGTACACCGCACCGAAGCCTCTGCTCGCGATCTCTTTGACTTCCTTGAATCCTGCGTCCCTGAGCTTACCCATGTACTGTTCAGCGGGTATAGCCCCTGAGACGCATCCAGCCCAGAGGTCTAGGTTATCTTTGATGTGTTGTGGAAGCTCATTTTTGGTGACTATGTCTGAAACCGTGAGTCTGCCTCCTGGCTTGAGTACTCTGTAGGCTTCTCTGAAAACTTTGTCTTTATCTGGCGCTAGGTTGATGACGCAGTTGCTGATTATGACATCCACCGATTCGTCCTCGACTGGAAGTTCCTCGATGTCACCTTTCCTAAACTCTACGTTCTCTATTCCTAACTCTTTGGCGTTCTTCCTCGCGAGGTCCAGCATCTCATCGGTCATGTCTACGCCGATAGCTTTTCCGTTCGGCCCTACTTTCTGGGCTGACAGGAAAACGTCGATTCCTCCACCCGACCCCAAGTCTAGAACCACCTCTCCTTCCTTTAGTCCAGCTATGGCTGTGGGGTTGCCGCATCCGGCTGCCGCAGTTATAGCTGTATCGGGTAAGTTGGTTAACTCTTCTTGGGTGTAACCTATGCCCTTGGCGTATTGGTCAGGGGTTGCTCCACATCCGCACCCACAATCTGTTATCGTGGTTGGCCCGCAGCATGACTGTGCTGTCTGCTGTGCTTTGAGGGCGTGGGACCCGTATCTCTCCTTTATTACTTCTTTAATTGACTCTTTTTCCGTCATTACACTCATCATATTATTGGGTATCCAATAATATTTGAGCGAAATATAAAAAAGTATCGGTCATCCAATAAGTAGTAATGGACCAACAAAACGACGTATGCTGCGCACCAACATGCTGCGACATGAGAGGATTCCTATCCTTCACGATCCTGTGGCAACTCATGAAAAAAGACATGTACGGACAGGAGCTAGCGAAAGCATTAGAGAAGATGAGAGGAACCAAACCCAACCCCGGAACACTGTACCCTGCGTTAAAGGAACTAGAGAAAAACGGGATGGTCACAACACGAGAAGAGGGAAGAAAGAAGATATACACACTCACCGAGAAAGGAAGAGTGGGTGCTCAGGAGGCATGCGATTATTTCTGCCGGGTCTACGCTCCGATATTCGAGGAGTATAACCAGTCCAAGGAGCAAGTAACTCAAGTCTAACTCCTCGCTTCATCGACAGGTAAGTCTTTTCGTTAAAAATTCACATGTTCATGTTAACCAACGATACGTTTAATAAAGAATGCATAGGTAACACTATGCACGCTGAGGGAAATGACATGTCCACAGATGTAGATCCTTCGAAACCCTTCTACGTAAGGTTCGAAGTACCGAAAGAAGTTGCAGACGCAGCCTACGAGGCACTTAAGATTGCCTCAGAGTCAGGAAAAATCAGAAAGGGAACAAACGAGGCCACCAAAGCCATCGAGAGGGGTAAAGCAAAGCTCGTACTCATAGCTGAGAACGTGCAGCCACCAGAGATTGTGGCACACCTACCGCTACTCTGCGATGAGAGGAAGGCACCATACGTGTATGTGCCTGAGAGGCAGAAGATCGGTGACGCTCTCGGTATTAACGTTAGTTCCGCTGCAGCCGCCATCGAAGAAGCTGGCGACGCAGAGGCTCTGGTGTCAGAGATCATAAACAAACTACAGGAAATTGTGAAGTAGAATGAGCCAAGATTCTGACCTTCTCACACCCGCTACCGTAATACAGATCCTTGGAAGGACTGGGCTAACAGGCGAGATTATGCAGGTAAGAGTCAGGATTGAGGACGGCAGGGACAAGGGTCGTATCATCACAAGGAACATCAAAGGTCCTGTGAGGATCGACGACATTCTGCGCCTTAGGGACACAGAACGTGAAGCCAGGAAGATCCGATAGGTGAATCGTGGTGCCCCAAGTCCATAAATGTAGTTTCTGCGGCACGGAGATAGCGCCAGGAACGGGGATGAACTTCGTTAGGCGTGACGGAAGAGTTTTGAGGTTCTGTAGCGGTAAATGCCGTAAGAGCACTATAAAGCTGGGCCGTGACCCACGAAAGTTCAAGTGGACCGAGGCTTGGAAGCTCCGACAGCGAAGATAATCCTGCTCTGTTAAATCTAATTTTTTCTTGTTTTATTTCTAGTGGAATAATAGCTTGCTTCCTTCACGTTTTAATGGAATTTAGCTACAATTACGGGTAACGCATATATCTCGCGTTCTTATCTGTAAATATACTGGGAAGACTTGTCCCTTAACATCCCAGACCAATTTAAAAAGTACATCATACTCACGCCTCACGGTGACAATATTGATCGATTCAAGTGTCCAGTCCCAGGCTGCGAGTTCACTACTAGACTTGGCCCAGGTGCCCTACGGATGCACCTCATAATGAAGGCTGACCCAAACATGGAGAGCCGTTACGACATTCAACATAAGACATACTACGAGGAAAACTCTGAGCTAGACTCTGAAATGGTGAAGGCTCTGGCCGTCATACCAAGAGCAGAGCTTACTGAGTAGATGTGAGATGATCCGCCGTCCTCCTTTTTTTCAACACAGTGACCGTTAAACCTTAAAACACGCCCGTATATCGGTTCACCATGTATCAGGAGACACTTGTTATACTCAAATCAGACGCCCTTGAACGCAACCTAATAGGCAATGCTATCAAGTACTACGAGGACGCAGGCCTCAAGATCCTCGACATTAAGTTCTACGGCAAGGTGGAGATTGATCGGCTCAAGAAACATTATCCTGACACGATGGCTCTCAGCATAGGCAAGAAAGCTCAGGCAGTTGTGCCCAGTATCACAGATCCCGCGGCACATGGAATGAAGGTCCTTGAGAAACTTAGAGGCTACTTCAGCAGGGGACCGATACTGGCTATCCGGATCGGAGGCGATGACGCTATCAAAGAAGTGCGAAGGGTCACAGGGTACACGGACCCAGCTTCGGCTGAGAAAGGCACGATAAGGGGTGACCTTGGCATTGACTCCATCGCTAAGAGCACTGAGGAAGGGCGAGCCGTGGAAAATTTGGTCCACGCCTCAGGGAACCCTGAGGAAGCTGAGGCAGAGCTTGAGCTCTGGCTTCCCTAACGCTCTACTTTTCCCTGAATAAAGTCCTCAACCCACTGGTGGGCTTTGTCATCTGACACCTGCTGTGGCGGATGTTTGAAACTGTAACTGCTTATACCCAGTAGTGGACCGCTGATCTTCCTGTCGAGCGCGATCTTCGTCGCTCTTATAGCATCGATGACTACTCCTGCGCTGTTGGGGCTGTCGTTTACCACAAGTTTTGCGTCGAAAGTGATGGGCAGGTTACCAAAGCTGTGACTGTTGACCCTGATGTAGCAGATCTTTTGGTCCTCTAAGAAGGGAACGTAGTCACTTGGGCCTATTCGTGTTGGCACATCGTATGGGATGAGGCTCTGGACTGCCTGGGTCTTGCTTACTCGCTTGGTTTGGAGCCTGTTCTCGACTGTCATGTTCTCGAAATCAGTGTTTCCACCTATGTTGAGCTGGTACGTGCTGTCAAGGACTACGCCTCTGTCATAGAATAGTTTGGCGACCACGCGGTGAAGGATGGTTGCACCTACTTGGCTCTTGATGTCGTCTCCTGCTACTGGTAGACCAGCGTCCACGAACTTTTGGGCCCACTCTGGTCTTGAGGCGATGAACTCGGGGATACAGTTGATGAATGCGCAGCCGGCGTCTAGACAGGCTTGTGCGTACATCTGTGTGGCCTCAGCGCTTCCGACTGGAAGATAGTTGATAAGCATATCCGCCTTGGTGTCACGTAGCACCTGTGCCACATCAACTGGCTCGATGGATTTGTCTGCGTGGAAGCTCTCGTACATGTGGGGAGCGACGCCGTCCATGATAGGTGCTGGTTGAACAATTACATCGGTCTCTGGAACCTCTGCGAATTTTGCGCAATTATTAGGCTCGGCCCAGATGGCCTCTGAGAGGTCTTTACCGATCTTGTGCTTGTTTACCTCGAAGGCAGCGACGAACTCGATCTCATTGATGTGGTAGTCGCCGAAATAGACGTGCATGACGCCCGGTATCATCTCATCTCGTTTCGCGTCCTTATAGTACTCTACTCCTTGGATGAGGGCTGACGCGCAGTTGCCTACACCCGCGATTGCTACCCTGATGCCCATGTGAACAAACCTTCTGATAGGAGACGTATCAACTAGATAACCCTTTAAGAGTTTCCACCTAGAGCCAAGAATATACCTTCCTCCCCATCACCTCATGAAGGGCTTGGAGCACCTTCACTGTCTCAGTCGGCGTCAACCTGCACTTCAACTGCCTCGAGAGGAAGGGAAGTATCTTGTGTGCTGCCTTGATCTCACCTATCAGAGTCCATGTGACCTCCACCTGCGCCGGGAAATTGCCTTTTTTCAGAAACGCGTATGGGTCAAGATGTATCTTGGGTCTTGATGATGCTCTGAATGGTCCTATAAGGCACCCGGTGCTAAGGTTGTACAGAAACACTGGGTCACCTATCTTGATCTTCTTTACTTTGTCCCAGTGTTGTTTACTGTTCCCGAAAAGTCCCTTCTCTAGGCACTCGTCCGTGGTCTTGTTAGTGCAGTAGAAGAGGTAGCTCACATGAATGATATTGATGAAAGGGTTTTATCAATTTTTTCTGAAAGATGGATGGAGCCTAGAATACGGGCCTTCAAGGGGTCACTTGATGACCTCTTCCTCGATCCTTAATGGGTACCGAGAATTGTTAACCATCAACCTCGCGAATCCTCTGGTCAATCCGCCATATCTTGTACGTCATCCAAGGTGACGGCTGTTTCTTTTGACCGAAGCTCCAGCCGCTCCACGCCTTGTAGATGGATTCAGGTGTGAAGCTCCCCTCTCTGTTTTGTTTCCCGCTTATAATGTTCCACATCTCCTTGAAGGCTGGCTGCTCTACTGCGTATGGATACCTGCTAAGCACATCCACCACGTGAAGAATGTCGTACCAGAAGTTCGGGTACTTCAGTCGTTTGAAAGTGGTGCCGATCCCGAACATCCTGACCTTTTTTCCTTCCCGGTTCTCTCAATGCATCAACTGGGCGTCGATCCCTAGCTCACAGCTCTCTGATTTCCTGTACTTTGGGTGCAGTGACAGTGCCTTCAATGCTATGAGGTTGGCGTAGGGACAGAAATCTTCCTTTCTCCCTGGTCCTCTGAACTTTTCTAGGGAGTTTATGCATCTCCATCCATTGTTTTCGACTAGCCATACTAGGTTCCTCGCGGCTTCATCTGTCTGCTCGTTGGATACTCCGAAAGACAGCAGAGAATATAGATGAACAGGGGCATCGCAGAGCATCCAGTCCATCGATGGCTTGTCGTAGCCTCCCCAGACCTTAGGCACAATGATGCTGGACAGGAACATACCTTCCTCTGATTGGTGAGCCAGCACCCTGTCAGCTACCTCCCTTATCCCTTCAATCTCCACTGTGAGCCCGAGGTCTGCAAGGAACTCTATCTTATGAAACAGGTGAGTCGTGTCATTATGTCTCTTTATGGGTTCCCCAGGCCATGTTTTACATTCATCGATGATCTCGGTGATTTTCTCGTTTTGAACCAGGATACTGAGAACGTGTTCAGTGGGTTTTTTTAGATGCTCAACAAGTTTGTACACGATCCAAGGCTCTGTACAACCCCTGAGATAGCTCAATGGATCAATCTGTAAGCCCACTTCGCTCATATCAACAATGTAAATTGTTTAAATAAAAAGCTGAACGACAAAAATGTGTGAGGGGGGTAGGTAAAAATGGGGCTATGAGGTGCGCTTATAGTACCCTGGCCTCGGCGAGTAGATTGTCCCGTCCTTCATTAGTACTCCTATTAGTTTCGCGGACTCGGACCTGTTGATACCATGGTCGCTCTGCATAGCATCGTACAGGTCGTCGTCTCTGACTGATCCGCTAAGCCTCTCCATCTCGCTCAAAACCTGTAGCACCTTCTGCAACTGGTTTTGCAGGCTACGAGGCTTACCTGTATACAGGATGTCGATATCTATCTGACCTGTTGTTATGTCGATTCCGACTTGCTCAAGGCTTTTCTGCATCAGGTTCTGTACGGCCTCGGCGTCCTCGACAGTGATCTCCTCCCTGAGGTGGGCTCGTGCTCTTGCCTCAGCCATCCTGACTAGGCTCTCCAGTTGACGCGCTGTGATGGCTACAGCTGACGCTTCGCCTCCCTCTATGCTGGCGCTCCTCATCTTCACGTAAAAGTCACGGAACCGTACAATGACTTCGTCTGTGATCCTTGGGTTGATTGTCTTGGCGTAGCTGATGTACTTTTTGAGGAACTCTAGTCTCAGCGGCACATCATGAGATGACTGGGTCTTATGGATGCCAAGGATGTGCTCGGCGATCTCCGTGTCCTTCTGTATATCAGGCTGATCCTTGAGTATGAATATGAGGTCGAACCTACTGAGCATAGTGACAGGGAGAGTGATGTTCTGAGCGATAGTCTGGTAGGGATTATATCTGCCTAGCGCTGGGTTCGCGGCGGCGAAGATGCTAGTTCTGGCGTTCAGCGTCGCTACGATGCCTCCTTTGGCGATGGGCACTATCTGTTGCTCCATGGCTGGGTGTATCGCGCCTCTATCCTCGTCTCTCATCTTATCGATCTCGTCGATGCAGCATATTCCTTTGTCTGCGAGGACCAGTGCTCCTGCTTCTAGCATGAAGCTGCCTGTTCCTCCTTCCTTGACGACGGCAGCCGTGAGTCCTGCAGCGGAGCTTCCCCTGCCGGTGGTCATGAGGCCTCTTGGAGCTGCCTTGGCGGCAAAGCCAAGCATCTGGCTTTTTGCTGTACCTGGGTCACCTACGAGGAGGACGTTGATGTCGCCCCTAATCCTCATGTCCTCAAGTTCCTTGGAGACTCCACCGAGGAGCAGATATAGAGTGGCTTCCTTGATGTGGTCGTTGCCGTAGATGCTGGGGGCTATGCTGCTCAACAGTTTCTGGTGGACCCATGGGTCTCTGGCTACCTCAAGTATCTTCTCTTTGTCCTCGGGGCTGAGCTCGATGAGGTCCATCTCCCTGCCACTAACATCAGTGTGACTGGCGTCTACCATTAGGTCGAATGTCCTGAGTTCCCCGCCTCGACCGTACCTTGGCAGTAGCCTGATGAAGCCAGTTAGCTGTATCCTGTCCCCCGGCCTGGCAATATCTACTATGTCGTCCTTGAGTTCGACGTTCACAGATCTGGGAAGCTGTCCTGGTGGTAGATCCTCGGGACGTTCTTGGATTGTGACGCTCTGGCTGTCGATGAACACGGATTCCTTTGGAACCAACTCGAAGTTTTTCCTGTTATCGCAGGCGATGCACTTTTGTGGCTTATGTAATGTCTGGCCGCTCTGCTCTACATGGTTCATCTCCCCGCATACTGGGCACCTGAAGGTAGCTTTCATGACTAGGGGTGTGATGGATGACGCACGGACGATTATGCCGTTGACCATGATGAGTTTGCTCACGTTGTCACTTCCAATCTTTCTGAGAGCTGTTTCGTGAGGAAGGTTCCTGAACCTGATGTTGATCCTTTTGAGGCTCTCAGCATAGATGGGGTCTCTGGTTCGGAGCTTTGACCTTACGACGGAGCTTAAGGTAGACAAGATAGACTCGGGGTCATCTAGTATACTTCTCATGAGGTCCATGTCATAGCTGTAAAGGTCTGTAAGGTCGATGACTAGGCTCTTGGTGCCTTTGACCGGCATCTCGCTGATGGCTTGGTCGTATTTGAGCTTGTCATTTTCGTCAAGGAAGTCCTCGATGAATCGTGTGAATGACTCTTCCTGAGTCTCTAATCTAGCCAACTATTCCTCTCCTAACTCACGCATTTCCCCGCGCCAAGCCGAGATGAAGCGATGCAGCGCCTCATATAACTTGGTCTCCTCCGGTTGTAGTGGACGGGTGGGCGAAACTGCCTCCGATGACGCTAACCTAGTGATTCTTCCTATTCTTGACTCTACTACATCACGGTACCTTGCCCTCATCCTGTTGAGGTTACTGACTCGCTCAGCGTCATCCTCGGCTTGGATGAAGCTCACGTAGGCCCTCTCATAGAAGTTATCCAGCAACGGACTTGGTGGGCCCGCTGGGTTGAGTCTTTCCTTGAAGTGTATCTGTGTCCATTCCGTTGGGTTGATAGCGTCCTCTGTGTAAGCGGCGAGTCCCGCGTTCACTAGCTCCCTTGCGACCCAGAAATATGCAGTGAACTCGTTTCCCTCCTCCACCTCAGGGAGGTTCAGTCCTAGAGTCTGCAATCTTGGTATCTTCTTTAGGGCGCGACACTTGACC
Source organism: Candidatus Bathyarchaeota archaeon (assembly GCA_026014815.1). Lineage (GTDB taxonomy): Archaea > Thermoproteota > Bathyarchaeia > TCS64 > TCS64 > RBG-16-57-9. The sequence continues at coordinate 36,674 of JAOZHP010000110.1, read as the reverse complement.
TCAGAATTCTCATACTTCTCGCTAGGGCTACCGGAAGTCATGTTGAGGTATAGCCTATGACATTCATAAAAAACGATTCTCACAGCAAATGAGATTAATTGAGTTTAAATGAAGCCGCATCAGAAAATCCACAATGCATTCCACTCTCAACGAGCACCCTGGAATAGTTTCAATGGCTGAAAAGGTGAGAGACCTCACCAATAATCCCCGAGTGCAAAAGATGGTTGAGGAAAGGATGAGAGAGTTCAGGTGGGTTCACGAACAAGACACTCAGAAATGGTACGAGGAGCTAGTCTACTGTCTTCTAACGGCGAACGCCAGCGCTCTCATGGGCCAGAAATGTGTGGACGCCCTCTGTTGTGACAACATAATTCGTGAGGGAGAGCTTGAAGACATCCGCTCATGCCTGAAAGAACAGGGCCACAGGTTTCCGAATGTCCGTGCTGAGTACATCAATAACACGAGACACCTTGCACCTTTACTGAAGTCTACTATTCAGGGCTTCAAGGACTCACGTGAAGCAAGAGTCTGGTTGGTAGAGAACGTGAAGGGCATTGGATGGAAAGAGGGCAGTCATTACCTGAGAAACGTAGGGTACTTTGACTTGGCGATAATTGATCGACATATCATCAGCAACCTGATGGAACATGGACTCATCGGCGAGGAAGGCAGGAAAAGTATCACTAAGAAGCGTTACTTCCAGTACGAGGAGACCCTCGACAAGGTTGCCAAAATGCTGAATATGCTTCCAGGTGAGCTAGACCTCTACTTATGGTACAGGAAAACCGGCAAGGTACTGAAGTAATCTCTTTTTTAGTGGGGAGCACCTCTTCTGTCAGCGATGAAGGTCAAGATCGACGGCGAGACAAGGGACGTAAAGACCCTGTGGAGGGAAGACAGCACCGTCTGGATGATCGACCAGCGTAAGTTACCGCACAAGTTCGAGATAATCTCACTTAAGAACCATAAGGAAACCGCGAAAGCAATCAAGACCATGGTGACGCGAGGCGCGGGAGCCATAGGATGTGCTGCTGGTTTCGGCATGGCTCAAGCAGCTCTGGAGGCCAAGGACCTGCCTTTCCATGAGTTCATGGAGTATCTGAACAATGCAGCTGAGACGATAAAAACGACGAGACCCACGGCAGTAAACCTTTTCAAAGCGGTGGATCGTTGCCTCGTCGCCGCTGGGTGGGGAGATAAAGAGTACAGGCTTGAACGTTTAATCAAGGAGGCAGATAATATTGCTAACGAGGACCTGAAGGCGTCACTGGCAATGGGTGAGTCTGGTGCAAGGCTCATCGAGGACGGGTTCAGGATACTTACTCATTGTAACGCAGGCGCGTTGGCTTTCACTGATCATGGAACCGCTTTGAGTCCCATCCGTTACGCTCACAGGGAAGGGAAGAAGGTTTTCGTATGGGTAGATGAAACTCGTCCAAGGTGTCAGGGTTCCCGCCTTACTGCATGGGAGATGCAGCAGGAGGGCATTCCCTACTCTGTGATTGTGGACAACGCCGCTGGTTATTATATGAGGCGTGGTGAGGTTGACATGGTTATCGTGGGGGCTGACAGGGTCACAGCCAACGGTGACGTGGTCAACAAGATAGGTACCTACGAGAAAGCAGTTCTCGCCTACGAGAACAATATTCCTTTCTATGTGGCAGCTCCGGGAATGACTTTTGACTTGGAAACTCCTACTGGTGACGATGTCGAGATCGAGGAACGTGACTCGGAGGAGGTTACCATGATGTGGGGCGTAGACGAAGCTGGAGAACCCACGAGGGTCATGATCACGCGTGAAGGAACCATCGCAAGAAACCCTGCGTTCGACGTGACTCCTGCAAAGTATATCACGGCCTTCATCACGGACAGAGGAATAATAAAACCGCCTTACAGGGAAGGCATCTCTTGGACCTTCGGGTAGTAGGGCTTCCACCCGGATTTAAATACGGTTAAAAGATTATTTCGAGAACACTATTTCCTCGATGGATCGCTCTGTCACTTTCCTTGAGATAAGTCCAAGTAGGACAGGTCCATTTGATAGGTTCCCAATAACTGGTAGACGCTTGATGTTCTTTCCCACCATTGTTTCCACTGCCTCGTTGAGTGGGGTCTCAGGGGTCACCCATAGAATAGGTTCAGTCATTACTTCTTTAACAAAAACTAGGTGAGGGTCATCGTTATTCGTGTAGACTTTTCGTACGATGTCGTTGTCAGTAATAATACCAATGGGCTGGTTGTCCTCCATGACGACGAGGCAGTCAATACCGAAGTACTTCATGAGGCTGTCAGCGTACTTTACAGGGTAATCTGCCTTGATGGTGATAACGTCTGTTATCATTACGTCTTCTACACGGAGTGACACATTCACACGGCTCCTGAACGTTTCTAGCTATATTGGAGGATATCATTTGCGGAGCCTCGATTCAGAGTAATGTTTGGTAAAACTAGTATAGACTCTTAATCCATGTTGGCTAGGTCAGGCTGACCAAATCTCTTAAATTTGGGTTTCTATATCACTTCTCGGTGTCCCGCCCGCCCTAGCTCAATGGCAGAGCATCCGGCTGTAGTCATCGCCCCGCGGGGCAGTGGCAATCAGACCATGAGCAGACACCGGAGGGTTGCAGGTTCAACTCCTGCGGGCGGGACCACTTCTCAGCAACTCGATGAAAAAACCGCGCTGTAGGTAATGAAAAAAAGAATAAAGTTGTGAGGAGGGCTTACCCTAGGATAGTTTTTCCAGCTAGCTTCTCAACTGCTTTACTAACGGCCTGTGTGCCATTGTCCAGCATGTTCTCGGCTTGGCAGTGTCTATACATTTGTAGCACGAGGCTTGTGGCTGGTAGCGGCATCTTGTTTGCTGCTGCTGTCTCCATGATGATTCCTAGGTCCTTGAGGTAGTCCTTGATCTTGAACCCAGGGTTCATGTCGCCCTTGAGGAGTCTGCCGCCGTTGTTGGTTAGCTGCCATCCTCCAGCTGCGCCCCCTGACACGGCTTGATGTACTTTCGCTACGTCTACGCCTGCCTTGGCGGCGAAGACCAGTGCCTCCGCTACTCCAAGCATGGCTGTGCCGACTAGTATCTGGTTCACTGCTTTGCAGACCTGTCCATCGCCGTTGCCACCGATGTAAATGATGGTCTTGCCCATGGCTTCCAGGATGGGTAGGTTCTCTTCGAAGACCTTCTTCTTACCTCCCACCATTATGCTGAGGGTGCCGTTGTTTGCTCCGATGACCCCGCCGCTTACTGGTGCGTCTAGCATTTCTATTCCCTTCTCTGAGAGTTTTTCAGCGATCTTCATGGTTGCGATGGGGCTGATGGTGCTCATGTCGATGAATACGTCATCTTTCTTGGCGCCGTGGATGGCTCCATCGGGTCCTAATAGCACTTGCTCTACATCTGGGCTGTCTGTGACGATGGTGATTACCACATCCGCGTTCTCTGCAACCTCTTTTGGAGTCTTGGCTGCAGTGGCTCCTGCCTCAACTACCGGTTTTACTTTTGCTTCGGTCCTGTTCCAGACGGTGACTTGGTATCCTGCTTTGACAAGGTTCTTGGACATTCCTGTGCCCATGAGACCTAGCCCTATGAATCCTATGCGCTTCAAATTAATTCAAGAAGTAAGAGGCGATTAGCCTCTAAACAGTTTCGTTAGCCTAGGATTGCTCGCTTCATGTTTATAATCAGGTACAGACCTGAGACTCCGAGGAGGGCGAACCCGATGCCGAACACCAGGTACCTGTTAGCCTTATCTTTATCGTAGACGACCTGTGTTGCCTTGTAGCTCAGCCATAGACCTATGAAGGCTGCGCCATTTGTGAGAAACACGAAGACACTCTCATAGACCGTCTGGTCCGTGAAGTACGGGTGAAGCGTGATAAAAGTGTTACCCACTGGGAGGACGGCTGGCGGCTTCTCTAGGATGTTGTAGAATCCACCACTGACTATGAATAAGCAGAAAAGCACTACACCGATAGTTAGGACGTTGCTGGGTATCTTCCAGGTCTTGCTTTTTTTGCCTGAGCCACGTTTTTTTCTTGGTCTCTTGCTTTTGGATGATATCCCGGATTCCTCCAGCGGAATAGGTACCAAGTTCAAGATATAATCCTTTAGGCGTTTTCATGTGCCGATAAATGATGAAGTTTATAAAGCGAAGTTTCAGTATGTCATGGTGCCGAGGTAGACACATGCCACAGAAGATTAATTGCAGAGAGTGCGGGGAGGTTCTGTACGAGGGCGATCTTTTGAAGTCTCCACAGGATGTTATCAAGAAGTTTGAGGGGGTTTGCCCCAAATGCAAAAAAGAGCTGAGTTTTATGACAAACGCCGTGAAGGTTCAGCCCTTCGAGTCCAAGTAACCTTCTCAAACAATAGATTTAACTGAGTACCGTGAGACTTCATACCGGTAATTCATTTGGAATTAAAGAAGACTCATATCTACGAGTATCACGCCGAACATGGTAACGTCGTGGATTTCGGTGGGTTCGCTATGCCCGTATGGTATGACGGCATTCAGGTAGAGCATAAAGCGGTCAGAGAAGGATGCGGTATCTTTGATACCAGCCACATGGGTAGGACATGGGCTGAGGGACCGGAAGCCGAGAAGTTCCTCAACTATGTGGTCACAAACAATGTTAGCAAGCTGGAGCCATATGGCGGCCTGTACACTGTTATGTGTAAGCCCACTGGAGGCATAGTTGATGACCTCATTCTGTACAAGTTCAGTACTGAAAAGTATCTACTCGTCTACAATGCTTCAAACAGGGAGAAGGACTTTAAGTGGCTTAAAAAGAACAGCAAGGACTTCAAAGTCAAGTTGAATGATGTAAGCGACGGCGTCGGAATGATTGCGGTACAGGGCCCGAAGGCCGTTGATGTATTGCAGAAGATCACTGAGGAGAATATTGGTGAGGTTCCTCGTTTCGGGATCGCTGACCTTACAATTAGTGGATACAAGGTGTTGGCTGGTCGGACTGGTTATACTGGTGAGGATGGGTTCGAGGTTTTCGTGCTGGATTGTTCTCTGGATAACCCTGAGAAGGCTCTTAAGATCTGGAACGATTTGGTGGGTGCAGGGGCTGTGCCTTGTGGTCTGGGAGCGAGGGACAGTACACGGCTGGAGGCTGGTTTATGGCTATATGGGAACGATATTGATGAGTCCATTAACCCCCTTGAGGCGGGTCTCAGGTGGACGGTGAAGCTTAAAAAGCCTGGTTACTTCGTTGGGCGTCGCGCCATCCAGAGTATGAAGGATGAGGGCGTCAAGAAGACTCTTGTGGGTGTTATGATGGAGGAGCGTGGTATCCCGCGGCATGGCTACGAGGTTATGGACATGGAGGAGAACCTGATTGGCGTCGTAACCAGCGGTGGGATGAGTCCTACTCTGGGTAAAGGTATTGCATTGGCGTACGTGCCTCCAGAGTTTAAGGCTAAGGGTACTGAGCTTTACATCAAGATTAGGAATAAGTTTGTTAAGGGAAAAGTAGTTAAGCATCGACCCTTCTATGATGATTCCGTGTACGGTTGGAAGAGGGAAAAGAAATGACCGACGAGTACAAAGTTGAGGAAGGGTTCTACTACACTAAGGAGCATGAGTGGGCGAAGGTAGACGGTGGCATGGTCTTGATTGGTATCGATGACTACGCTCAGGGACAGCTCCATGAGATAGTGTACGTTGAGCTACCCGATATGGACGCCGAGGTAGGTCAGGGCGAGGCCCTGGGAGCCGTGGAGTCCGTTAAAGCCGTCAGTGATCTTTACAGCCCTGTGGCTGGCAAGGTGGTTGAGGTGAATGAGAGCCTGCTGGACAGCCCCGAGAAGATTAATAATGATCCTTACGGTGAGGGCTGGATCGTTAAGGTTGAGCCTAGTAGCTTGGACGCGGATCTTGGTAACCTGATGGATGCCGCTGCGTACAAGGAGTTTATGGCGACTCTCTAATCACATTATTTTTCGTTGCGGGGGTTCCCAAGTGGTCAAAGGGGTCAGGTTCAGGTCCTGATGGACTAGTCCTTCGTGGGTTCGAGTCCCACCCTCCGCACCATTATTTTCGCTTCAAGTAACCTGTAATATTGAGAAAAAAATATTTTTTGTACTTTGTATCTGGGAATCTTGAAAAAAAAGAGCTACCCGTTCTCTGGTAGCGAAATAGTAGGTTAACATGTCAATACCCAAAATACTATAGTTTACATTCATTTATTGGATGAGGAGCCTGATGATAATTATCTGGTTAAGGTATATACGATTTGAATGATTACATAAATGCATTAAGTAAAAGATATGAATATGTATCAGACTATGCTGATTGCAAGATAGTTAGAAAGAGGAAATGAGATGACTGAGAACCATTTGATTGAGAGATTATCTAGGTTAGTAGATATTTCTCTTGAATCACTTAAATTAGCTTATGATGAACTAACGTATATTGATCCAGAAAGAGCTGCTGAGATTGACGCTCTCATTGAGTCAGGGAAGTTTTCGTTTACAATCGAGACAGTTGATGAACTTCCGCCTATTCAGGGAATAGATTACATCAGAGAATATATTGAGAAGATAATTGAACAAATAGATGGATTTGCTGATGAACTGAGAAACATGAAAAATGTTAAAATCAAATAATTTATTCATAGAATTTATTTCGTAAAACTTTTTATGTAAAACTTCTAAGAGGGTTTGCCAGATTTAAAAAATAATTGAATGTTGGCTTTGGATGTTAAAGTATGGTGTTATTATTACTTATTGATGTGTAGTTCGAATTGTCTTCTAATCTCTGATAATCTTCTAGTAAGAACAGAGACTGTTTCATTTGATAACTTCTCCCAGTCTTCGATATCTTTTCCTTGGTCAGAATAATCACGTAAGATATATTCTGTTGTTAATCCGAATATTACTCCTAAATAGAAGCTATCAATTGACTCAAACATCCACTCGTTTTTAAGTGTAGTAATTCCTCGCATTACATTAGAAAATATTTCATCAGTTAATAATCTATCAAGAAACGCTTCGACTCTCCCTCTTAGATTTGGCTCCATCAATATCACTTTCAGTTACACATACAAGTATAATTAATTTCGCAGCCCCCCCACCTTCTGAGTTTCACCCGAAGAAATTAGCGGGGGGGGCAATGGTCCTTACAAAATCTGTCCAAATTCTTAACAACCCTAAAATAATACTAAAATTAAAGGTAATTTCAATGCCTCCTAAACCATTTCCACCAATTGTAGCTGAATCTTTATTAGTAAAAAGTAATAGGCGTTGTTGTCTTTGTAGAACTTTCAAGGGTACAAAAATCGAAATTCATCATATAGAACCTGATGGAGGAAACGATGAGGATAATGGGATTCCTCTCTGTTTTGATTGTCATGCCGATGTGGGTTCATATAACCCAAATCATCCCAAAGGAAGAAAATACACTCCTTCAGAATTAAAAAAACACAGAGATCAATGGTTTGATATGGTATCAAAAGTTACATTTATTCAGGATATTACTTCAAATTCGCCACTATCAATAGATGAATTTCCGCAGGGGTCTTCATGGTTTAATGTTGTGAGTAGTTTAATTGAAAAATATTCACAATATGTATATGATAATCAAACAACTCCGCTAATAAAAGAAAAAATTATAATGGTGGTTTTATTTGTATTATTTGAAACCCCTATTTTTTATGCCATTTATTTCAATAGAGATATATTAACAGGATATCCTACATATTTGGGTATATCAATTATTTTGGGGTTAATTCCATTGTCTATATTAGAAATAAGTGAAAGAACTAGATGTGAGGTTTGTAATAATATTGGGTCTTTGGAATATTTTGAATCAAAATTAATTAAAGAAGATGAAAGTAATGATGTAGTTTCGAAGGTTTATGATGTTGATTATAAGTGTAAATCATGTGGCGTTATATTAAATAAAATAGAGAGAAAAGAATTAAAGAAAGAATAACAAAGCTTTCAAATAGGTTTTACATTATATATGGTAGAGAAAGTAACTATAATATCCTCACTTTTCTAGTGTAGCACTATGGAACTTTCTATAAAACAATAAGAGAAGATAACAATGACAAACAACGGGTACGAAAAACTACATGAGGCGTTCCTAGGGGTTCTTGAGGACATAGTCAGATTCAGGGGAACCGAGCCAACGATAGCCTGTATCTACTCTATGATCGTATTATCTCCTGAACCACTTACTCAAGAAAAGATCTCAGAAAAAACCGGATACTCAAGATCACAAATATCAAGGTATTTATCAAATTTAGAGCAACGGGGCTTGATCAGAAAAGAGTCTAAACCAGGCTCCCGTACCCAGTTGTATGGTGAACGAGCAAAATCCTTCTTTGACGAATTCAAGAGGACCGTAGACATATCTGAACGATTTGTCACTGGCAAGCTAGATGTTATTGAATCAATTCTTGATGAGTGGAACAATCTCTCTGATGAAGAAAAAAATAGTGACGAGGCAAAGCGGCTTCATGAAGTTGTTATAGTATTTGAGGCGTGGTTTGCGACGTATCTCGAATTGGTTAGCGATTTTAATGTGCGATTCAGGGAGAAGATGAACGAATTAGAAAGAGAACTCTTCCCATTATAATATGCTCACACACGGTTTTTACTAGTATTTTTGTGTGGGCATCCCACCCCCTGCACCATATTTTTTTTGGCTTCAAGTAATTTGTCATATTGAGATAAAAAATTCTTCATGGTCCTACATACGATATATAAAAAAAGGAGATATCGGGTGATATCACCACATATAGTAGGGTTCGAGTCCCTCCCTTTTTTTCTTGAAACCACTCAGATGCTGAATTTAGTAGGATAAAAGTCGAGGAGATAGTTATTTGAATATTGTCGAAGCTCGTTATCAAAACGCTGGATTTCACGAATATTATATACAATAAGAAAATAAAATCATTAAATCCTTTACAAGTTGTTAAATATTATTTGAGTCTATTGACACTCAAGGTTCTGCTGGTTAGCTGGTGGAGTCCTAGCTCCGGAGTTGGGAGCTATACAATTACCAAGAAGTGAAAGAAAGAACAAGGAGAAATGAAGATGGTAAAAACATATGCTTGTAGAGATGTAGGTGTGGACTGTGATTGGTCAGCCTCTAGCGAAACCGAGGAAGGTCTCATGGAACTTATTGCTGAACACGCAAAAAACGTACATCCAGAGATTGAACTCACGCCCGAACTGGTAGCGAAAGTTAAAGCTGCTTTTAAAGACGAGTAGTCATCCGAAAAACCGAACTAGCTGATTCCCCCTCTTTTTCTTGAGTCCACTCAGATGCTTTTTCTAGTTTGAATTCATCTTTGAACGTCCAAAACGTTATAGACGTAAAGGATAAGATGTCACTCAAGGTTCTACTGGCTAACTGGTGGAGCCCTAGCTCCAAAGTGGGGAGAACTAAGAAAGGGGTATTAGTCGATTATCTAATTAGCTAATTTTTAGACGTGGTAGCTAATTTGTAACGTCACACAGAACAGCCCTACATATTTAAAATTTTTTCCTCTTCTTGGTACCCCTTCAGCTGATTTAATGTGACCGTCTGAAGACGGCAAAACTGAGTCTACAAAGCACAGCGCCCAAGGACGCTACCCTATCTAATGAACCCCTCTAAGGAGGGTAACATTGTAACTTGGGGCACAGCATCCTAGAAGGCATACCCCTATCTTGAAAATTCATAGGGTGCCCCGACCCGTGGGGGGATGTTTCAAAAACAATAAATAGTTACACTTCTTGATTGAAACTAATGATTCTCAACCAACCCCAAAACGAAGTAAAACTTGAGCTTACATTGACCGACCCAACAGCGATTAAAATTGTTGAAACTATTCCAGAAGAACAGCGAGACAGTATAATTGAAAAATATATTATTCTTGGCGATATGGTCGTTACACATGCTTCAATTAGTACTAGTAAAGAATCAGTAGAAGCATTCTTTTCACCACTCAGACAAGACATCAATACGATTAGAGAACAACTAAAGCACATTGTTCCAACAGTAATGACCCCAGCAAAACGAGGAGAATTTACTGAGGAAGCTGTTTTCAAAAGTTTTGAAGAACATTTTATGGATGATTCTTTCGAGGATGTTTCAGGAATCGGTAGACACTCAGACATTCTAGCTACTGTCGCCAGTTCTAGCACGCCTGTTCTAATTGAAGTAAAAGACTACACGGGTATAGTCCCTACCTCACAAGTAGACAAGTTCTGGAGAGATATGGAAGTTAGAGACACAAAATATGGAATCTTTGTATCTCTTCGTTCGAGAATTTCCAAGTGTTCAAGTTGCATTAATTTAAAACATAACTTGGACCGAACCGCAGTTTTCGTGGTGGAGAGCGAGTTAAACCATTCTGGTCACTTGTTTGCCTTCTATATTGTTAAGAAACTCATCGAGTTGGAAACTCTCAAGATACAGGATCAGCCAACTGAGGATTTGAGTAAAACACTCACAAAAGTTAACGATATTATTACTGAAATTCAAACACTCAGCAAATCACTTGATACAATAAATAATACCGCTGAAAGCCTGAAAACTCGCAATATTCGAGACATTGATAAGATAACCTCTGTTGTCAAAGAATACAAGAGAAAACTTTCTGCTCAGATTGAGAATGCTTTTGAAGAACTTGGGAGGGTGTCAGAAAAGTGAGTTTTTGTCCCTTCTATAAAGAAGAATGTAAAGGCAATCAATGTGTTATGTGGCTCGATGAAAACTGCATGGTCGTAAATTTTCTACAAAAAATTCAAACGGCTATCCCTTCAGAGGAAGATATTGAATCAGGGCAAATAGAATATTATCCTGAAATATCGCCTAGAGAAGTCCCAGATTATCTTAAGACGATCTCCCCTCAAGACTTAGCTTCTGAGTATGTAACTTTCATACAAACTGAGTTTCCAGACCCAGAAATTCAACCGTCCTATAATATGTTTGACTTGTTTTTACGATCAAAAGGACTCGATGAAAGGTTCGGACTACCTTTTGAAATCGAGATGAAAATTAGCAAAGCTAGGGCACTGTTCTCGATGGAGCAGGAAAAAGAACGAGAACAAGAAAGGCAGACACGAATGGAACTAGAACGAGCAGAGTTACCGTCTTATGTTGATAGATTTGGTGACTGGCTATTCGAAAGAGGTCTGGATAAAGCACGACTTGTTGATGTTCGTAGGTTTACATCTGAATATGAACTAGACTTGCTAGCAGATACGGAAAGAGACATTCTTGAAAAAATGCAATTGAGATTAGAAAATCAATATCTTGAGAGGATAAAACAGGAAAGAGAGGAACTTTCTTCGTTAGTTGATCAATGTATTGACTGGGCAAGAGCAATTGGGTTAAGCAGATTAACAAAGGCAGATTGTGACACATTTCTAATGGATTTAGACTTAGAAATCCTGAAAGAGACCAAAAACAGTTTATATTCATTATCAAATACAAGGTTGAAATCTAAAAAATAGCTTAAACCCTCAACCAATGCTCTTTTTTCCCTTCTTTTTCTACACTTCTCGGAGCTCCCCGCCCTCAGCGAGAAAAGTGGCGGTTTTCATCGAAACCACGCAGAACAGATAAACTATCCAAAACATTATAGATTCTTAGGATCAGATGAAATTCAAGGTTCCACTGGCTAACTGGTGGAACCTAGCCCCGAGGTGGGGGGCTATACAAATACCAACAAGAATGGGAAGAGTGATGAAGAATTGACTGAGAGTGAGAACGAGAAGATCATCGGCAAGATTGTGGAATTGATAGATCTTCGTAAACTTGACGAGATGCTGGAGTACTTCACCGATGATGTGACTGTTCAAACGGTTGGAGGAGAGAAACGGGACAAAAAGGGATTACGTGAGTTGTTCGAGGGAAGTTTCTCGATATGGTCTGATGGCGTCTATCGGGTGGATCGCATGATCTCCAAGGGTGATACGGTTGTAGCGGAGGTTCACTGGACTGGTGTTCATACTGGTGAGGACGTTGCCGGGATTCCTGCGACTGGGAAGAGGGTTGAAATGGTGGCGGTTTGGATCGTGGATTTCAAGGATGGGAAGGTTAAGGTCTTCAAGATCTTCTACAATCCCGATATGGCGGTACAGCAGTTACAGGAATGAAGCAGTCGAGAGCCCTAGCTATTCTCCATCTTTTTTCTTGAAACCACTCAGATGCTGTTTCTAGTGAAGAAAAGAGTATGGGGCAGTCAGGTCTTGAGTTCTGAGTGTTCTTCCCTCTAAACCGTTAAATCGTCTTCAACCATTCTTGGATGAGTTCTGAATTTCATTGGAGGGATGAATAGATGCCTCTGGCTAAGGTCAACGACATAGAGATGTACTTTGAAGTTCATGGAGAAGGTGAACCGCTTGTGCTCCTACATGGATTTTCATGGTCTAACCAAATGTGGAACCCATTCATCCCAGACTTCAAAAAACGTTACAAGCTAATCATCCCTGACATGAGGGGACACGGACGTTCAACTAACCCGTCTAAAAAGTTCACACACAGACAATCGGCACTCGACATCTACGCCTTACTTGACCATTTAAAAATTGAGAGATTCAAAGCCGTTGGATGGAGCTCAGGAGGTATGACTTTGATCCACATGGCAACTCAGGAGCCCAAGCGTGTTGAGGCTATGATACTTGTCTCTGCCTCTCCACATTTTCCAAAGGAATGTCGTGAGTTAATGGCTCAAGAAAATATTGATGATTTGACTGAAGATCAATGGAATTACTACCGTAGTATCCACCTTCATGGCGATGAGCAGATTAGACTGTGGTGGAATCAATTTTACGAGATGAAAGATAGCTACGATGATATGAATTTTACACCGCCTTATCTTTCTACGATTACGGCTAAGACGCTGATAATCCATGGTGATAGGGATGGTTTCTTTCCTGTATCTATTCCTGTGAATATGTACAATTATATTCCAGATTCGTATCTGTGGATTGCTCCGAATACAGGTCATTCGATTGTAAAAAAATATGTTTCAGAGATCAAACGTGTAGCGTTAGAGTTCTTGAGTGGTAGTTGGGATGAATGATGCTCGTTGAGAAGCCCTTTGACGTTAAAGTTCTAATATTGATACGTTGAATGAGTCTCCTATCTTTTTCTTGAAACCACTCAGATGCTGATCTACAGTGAATTGTGGACAAAATTATGGATAAAGAAAGAGTTATGGTAGTTTGACTTCTTCTTCACATCTCTCGTCAGGTACATCTCTATAGTGATTCAGGCTGTAAATAATATCAGGATTCAACTGCTTGAGTGTGGTCCAAAGTTTAGCAGGTGCCCCAACCTGACATAGCATCTCAGCTAGCTTATCATCCAATCCACCCAATCGGTAACCATCATACATTGGGCACCTCAAGTTTCTCAGTAAAAGCGAATTAGCACTTTTGACCATCTGACATTCAATGCCTATACTTTGATTGCCTTTTTGGAGAATCTTGGTGAGGGTCTCAAGGTCATAATCGATGTCGCCCATCTGTTCTCGAATTTGTTTACCTGTATTCAGTCCGATGTATTCATGCGCATTCTTATGGAGTGTCAGAGCTTTCCCTTCTCCTAGTTCTTTAGCAATCTCTTTGAATAGTGCACCATAGAGAGCATACACCTTTGTAGCAGTACTGTGCTCCACTTCTCCACCCATTTTTACACCACATATACTTTCGGTGAAGTGAAAATAAATGTATAGATTAGTCAAGGATACAATCAGCAACTTGGTTAAACCCCCAAAAATTATGGATTAAAAGAGGATATCACCATCTTTCCTATCCTAAAACAAGAATAGCCGCTAACAGGGGGGCGGGGGGGTACCTAAGGAAAGGGAAATACAAGCCTTATTACCTAAAAGAAGCCATAAAACATCCCCGTTTGGATCAAAATGTGCTCACAAACGCCGTCCAGTAAGCACAAAAACGTGTATGTTAACCGGTGAGTATGTCTCTTTTCCACCAGAAACATGGTGCTGGAGGTGAGGTTCGAAATTTATATCTCGTGATGATATCACCATCCTTTTCAATTGAATATTTTATCCACTTCACCACAATTGTATCATAGACTGAAGATGATTGGACACCATCTGAGGCGATGAGCGTCATCATCGATTGATAGACTTATGTGTCATCAATTACAATCAGTGTATGAGGCGATTGAATTGGGTATGCGTAGTGCTAAGAAGAAACCTTTGACCAAGAAGGAAAGAAAAGAAAAAAGAAAAAAGCGTAAAGAGAAACGAGCAGCGAAGTGAGCTACCCCTTTACGGGTACTCAGCGCTTCAACGCGGGAACCCTGCTTTTTGCTCTCCGAGTTCATGTACATTGGTGGAGGTCTGGCCATATTTGTTAACGTGGAGACGTTCCGCGCTCTGCTCAACGAAGGATGTTTTCCATCAAGTCGGGACTGCGATTATACGAGAAAAAAATGGGGGTATAGGTTGAACCCCACTAGTCTACTGACCTAGGATTGGGTTCGGAGGCCGCGGATACTTGAGATATCAGAGAGGCTGAATAGAATGTACAGCGCATGGAAGGAACCGGAGACATTTCTATAGAAATAACCAGTCTTTTTATTCATGAGCGCGCGAAGCGCGGATTCGCCACGACTTGATAATTATATGACTATTTTAAACCGAGGTGCGTGTGCGCCTCCCGGGGTTCACCGTGACGTATTTAAACCCGGTTGAAGGTATCCATATGACACTTGTTCAAGCCACATTGCCTGCGAGGAAACGATGCTTGAACACACACGCGGAGTAAAAAAGTATGACACAAGAACCAATTATAGATCCCGGGGACTTGGGCATCAACATAGTGAACGTCGTAGCGTCTGCAAGCCTCGACCAGAAGATCAACCTACTTGATATCATGAAGGTGTTCAGGAACGTGGAGTACAGGCCGAAACAGTTCCCCGGCCTTGTTTTCAGGCTCAAGAGGCCGAAGACAGCCACTTTAATCTTCAGCTCAGGTAAAATGGTGTGCACCGGCGCCAAGTCAGAGAAACAGGCGAGAAGCGCGGTCAATAAGGTAGTCAGGGAGTTAAAAAGCAATGGAATCGTCATCCTGGGTAAACCAAAGATTGTGATACAGAACATGGTTGCCTCGGGGAACCTCCACGGATTGATCGACTTGGAGACCGCTGCGGATGTACTGGATAACGTGATGTACGAGCCAGAGCAGTTCCCCGGCCTCATCTACCGGATGCAGGACCCTAAGACTGTTCTTCTTCTCTTTGCGTCCGGTAAGCTTGTCTGCACGGGTGCTAAAAGCGCGGAAATGGTCTATGAATCCGTTGGAAAAATCTATGAGGTCTTGACTGATTATGATCTTTTATACAAAGAGTAGCTGAGAATAAACACATGCGCCACCTGTAGTGACATCAATCACTACTTGAAAACAATATGACTAACTCAAATGAATATCTCGCATGAACAGTGAGAAACAGTTTTCTTTTATGGAGTATGAAGTCAGGGGCGGTGTTTTTTCAAAAGAAATAAAGGTTGATTTAGGCAAGTATCTTTTGATCGTTATGGATATTGATAATAAAAAGGGTAAACGTGTCACCATCGACCTGGACGAGGTAATCATCAGGAGCGACGGCACCAAGGCCACCATGAGAGAGTTCGTGAAGGAGATGCTTCACTATAACCCCAGCTTCGAGATAACCACCAGCCCCAAGGGAGAGACCTGGTACCTCAAGAAGAAAGAGTAACAATTTTTCCTTCAATAAACTGTTATTAGCCCATTAATCCAATTCTTCTAGATCAAAGTGGTCCTAAACATACCTTACTCAGTCAAGACGCCCCACGGAATCAAGGAAGCAGCCGAGATATGCCTAAAGTGCGGGGTCTGCTGCGTCATAGAGGGCTACAGCTGCCCCGCCCAGTACGACGCCCAGTTCAAACCAACACAGACCTATGTGTACGACTGCTTGGGCCACGAAGAGCCTTCCGGTAACAAGAACATATGGCAGTGCGTGAGCTGCCATAAATGTGAGGAGATGTGTCCATACGAGGTGAGCCCCGTCGACTTCATCGAGGCCATGAAGGAGCAGGCTCTTCAAGGAGGACATGCACCCCAATCAATCATAGGCGAACTTATGCAAGTCATAACCACAGGTTACGCTTTCCCAATAACCCCCAACACGACGCGGCAACGTGAACGCCTCGGCCTTGAGCCCGTTAAATTAAACCATGAACTAGGTATCATCGCCGAGAAGACTGGGCTTCTCGAATTACTCAATTCACTGAAGGAGGCCCAAGATTGAGGTATAGCTTCTTCAAGGGCTGCTTCATACCCATCAGGCAGCCCCACATCGAGAAACTGGCACATAAAATCCTCCCTGAACTCGGAGTTGAACTTGATACAGTGACCGGCTTCACATGTTGCCCCGAGCCCATGGGAGTCAGCCTACCCCACAAGTTCACAGGCACGGTGATCTCGGCGCGAAACCTCGCCATAGCCGAGGAGAAAGACAATGACATAATCACACTCTGCAACGGCTGCACCTACACGTTGAAGCAGGTCAACCTGCAGCTGAAACAGGACACAGAGCTCAGAGACAAAGTAAACGAGGTGTTAGCTGAGACAGATCACCAGTTCAAGGGAACCATCAAGGTTAGGCACTTCGCCAAGGTGCTCAGTGAAGATATTGGCCTCGAAATAATTCGAGGAAAAGTGGAGAAACCGCTCAAGGGCCTCAAGGTGGCCAGCCACACGGGGTGTCACATATTGAGTCCACCCGAGGTTATGGAGTTCGATGACCCACTGAACCCAGTCCGCCTCGACGGAATGATCAAGGCTCTCGGCGCGGAGCCCCTTGACTACAGTTACAAGACTCAGTGCTGTGGCTGGACTCTCAGCAATTTCGGTGACCGAGCCTCAGCCAACAGACTCCTCGGAGATAAGCTCCGTGGAATGTATGATGCTGGGGCAGACAGCGTCAACGTCATCTGTCCCCAATGCCTCGCCCAGCTTGACACGGGGCAGATGATGGCGGGACGCGCCCTGAAACTAGACTTTAAGCTGCCAGCGCTGTTTTACGTTCAGTATCTAGCCCTCGCCATGGGGTACAGCCTCGAAGAGGTTGGATACGGAAGCCACCGGGTGAAAGACTCTGGTTTTGAAGCCAAGATAGGAGGCATACTGGCATGATTGTCACCACAACATGCATCTACTGCGGCGTTGGATGCCACCTTGACCTCCATATCAGGAATGGAATTGTTATAGCGGTCACCCCCGGAAAAAGAGGACCCGGTGAAGGCAAACTCTGCATCAAAGGCTGGAGCGCACACGAGTTCATACACCACCCAGACCGGTTGAAGATGCCTCTCATCAAGGAAAACGACACATTCAGAGAAGCCACATGGGAGGAAGCCCTCGATCTGATCGCGTTTAGACTCAACGAGATTAAAGCCAAAAATGGACCTGACTCTCTTGGCTTCTTTAGCTCAGCCAAGGCTACCAACGAGGATAATTATATGATGCAAAAGCTGGCACGGGCTGTTATAGGAACAAATAACGTGGATCACTGTGCTCGGCTATGCCACGCCAGCACTGTAACAGGTCTCGTTGCGGCGTTCGGTAGCGGTGCAATGACAAACAGTCAGGAAGACGTGGAGGAGAGTGACGTTATCTTCATCACGGGGAGCAATACCAGTGAGCAGCATCCCCTCATAGCTAGGCGAATGATCAACGCCGTCAAGAGGGGCGCTAAGATGATAATCGCTGATCCACGGGAGATCGATCTCAGTGAGTACGCTGATATCTATTTGCAGCAACACCCCGGCTCAGATGTGGCTCTACTCAACGCCATGATGTATGTAATCCTCACCGAGAACCTTCACGACCAGAAGTTCATTGATGAACGAACGGAAGGCTTCAGCGAGTTCAAGGAAGCAGTCATGCAGTATGCTCCTGAGAAGGTAGAGGAGATCACAGGTGTTCCCGCGGAGAAGATCAGGGAAGCCGCACGCCTCTATGGATCCGCTGACAAGGCTTCCCTCTTCTTCAGCATGGGAATAACTCAGCACACCACTGGTGTGGACAACGTCATGAGCACGGCTAACCTTGCGATGCTCACAGGTAACGTGGGGAAACCCGGGACCGGGGTTAACCCCCTCCGAGGGCAGAATAACGTGCAGGGGGCGTGCGACGTCGCTGCGCTACCCAACTATCTTCCCGGTTACCAGAGCACCACCAGCCCCGAGGTCAGAGCTCAGGTCAAGGAGATCTGGGGCGTAGAACCTCCGCTGAATAAGGGATTGACACTCACAGAGATGATGAACACATGCGGAGACGACATCAAGGGCATATTCGTGATGGGGGAGAACCCAATGATAAGCGACCCTGACCTGAACCACGTCGAGGAGCAGCTGAAGAAACTGGATTTTCTCGTAGTCATCGATATCTTCATGAGCGAGACAGCCATGCTCGCCGATGTCGTGCTGCCCGCTTGCAGCTTCGCCGAGAAGGAAGGAACGTTCACCGCGACGGATAGGCGAGTGCAGCGTGTAAGGAAAGCCATAGAGCCTCTTGGTGGCTCAATGCCTGACTGGTGGATCATTCAGGAACTCGGCGAGCGTCTAGGATACGAGAGACGGTTCAGTGAGCCCTCAGAGATCATGGATGAGCTTGCCAAGATGGCTCCCCTCTACGGTGGCATAAGCCATAAGCGACTTGAATCAGAAGACCTACGATGGCCATGCAGAGACAGCGGTGACCCCGGGACACATATCCTGCATCAGGAAAGATTCAGTAGAGGCAAAGGCAGGTTCCACGCAATCGAGTACCGGGCACCAGCAGAGGTCCCCGACGAGGAGTACCCCTACATCTTGACAACTGGCAGACTTCTTTTCCACTGGCACACAGGCACCATGACGCGGCGGTCACAGACTTTGACGGATCAAGTGAATCAAGCGTTCATGGAGATAAACCCAGTTGACGCAGAGACGCTGGGAATAGTTGACCAAGAGACGGTTAATGTTGCCAGCAGGCGCGGGGAGATCGAGTTAAAAGCTCAGGTGACGGACCGTATAAAACCAGGGACAGTGTTCATACCGTTCCACTACGCCGAGGCAGCAGCTAACAAACTGACCAACAACGCGCTTGACCCGAAAGCCAAGATTCCTGAGTATAAGGTATGCGCGGTAAAAATAAGGAAAACTTAGGCTTTCTTGTTGGCCCTAATTATCTCTCCGAGACGGTTAGCGAGAATATCCGCACGCCTATAAGCGTCAGCCTCGACGTGAGGCAGATGATAGTCCTTGATCTCGTCCAGGAATCCGTGTCGTGGAACGACGGCGCCTGACGCGCAATTCTCGCCGTAGCCACACTGGTAACACTGGCCAAGACCCGTGGTTTTGAGAACGCCGACAGGCTCAGTCATGTAGTTGCTTCGGAATATTTTTCTCGTATACTCCTCGGCCGGGTTCGGTGAGCCGCCGCCTATAGCTATGATGGCGTTGAGTTTACCTGCGAGCTTGAACTGGGACCTGTGACGTAGACTGAATGTACGTTCGAGGAAAGCGTGACCCAAAGCGTTGATGCTGCCGTAATAGTTGGGAGCCCCGAAGACAATGGCGTCGGCCTCGAACATTTTGTCCCTGATCTCTGCCCAGTCATCCTTGACGACGCAGGTGTTGGTACCTGCGCATTTGAGGCATGCCTGGCATCCCTTGATAGTCTTGCCGCCGAGGCTCATGTACTCATAGGGCTCACCTGTTTTCTCTAATATGTACTTGACCATCTCCTCTGTTACCCCGCAGAGAAGGCGTCCGTTCTCGTCCCGTTTTGCTGGTCTGCCGCTTGCGCTTATCCCGAGGATCATTTACCACACCATGGGGACGTAGCCTTGTTTTATGTAGTCGCTGATGATGGTGCCCACGTACTCGACCTTGACTCCCATCTCGTCGATCTTCTCGCTTATCCCCTCACGGTCGCTGATAGCTTTACACGCGAACGTCTCGCTCATTCCCGCGATCTCGATCGCCGCGTTCGCTACGTCAGCGTCACTGTACATGAGCTGCTCAGATGGACCAAAGTAGACCACCTTAACGTCTTCCATCCACTCACGTACGATAGCGTTCTTAGCGTACATGAGGCCCGTTAGCGCCTTGGCTTTATCTCCAGTTGCGATTATGACAAGTAACTTTGAACTCAAATGAATCAGTTCAGCGTGAGAATGGCGCGATAAAAATCTATGTGGAAATCACGTGATTTTAGCGCCGTTAGCTATGCTTTGGTCTGTTGTCAGTAATGCAAGGTCGCCTTCGTTGGTTTCCGCAGCTAGTAGCATTCCGTTGCTCACGTGTCCGAACATCTTGGCTGGCTTCATGTTGCAAACTATAGCTATTACTTTGCCTTGCATCTGCTCCTCGGTGTAGTAATCTACGAGGCTGCTGAGTATCTGCCTTGTATGATCACCCATGTCTACCTGAATCTTGTAGAGCTTGTCTGAGCCTTTCACCTTCTCTATCTCGGCGATGGTGCCTATGTGAATATCCAGTTTCTTAAAGTCCCTATAGCTAACTTCTGTGCTCATCTTGTTCTCTTTTCACTCAAATGTGATCATTTTTAAGCCTAGTCATTCCTCGACGAATACGACAAACAGAAGGCGGGGGTTTAAAGAAAAATCAGGAGAGGTACCCGAGAGCTATTCTAGCGTACATCTCAGAGACGGGGGGAAGCCACTCCAACTTCACATGCTCGTTGGGTTGATGCGCCCCCCCGCGCTGGGGGCCGATGTGGATGCACTCGATGCCTTGCTCTCCTTGGAAGATATTGGCGTTGGTGATGCCGTACGCGTGCTCGTACAGGGGCTCCTTCCCCATGACCTCCTTGTACACCTCGTCAAGTATCCTCATGAGGGGGTCTTCCTTTGACGCTGTGTACGGCTCATATTTGGGTGGCTTGATTCCCACATCCACCTCGGATTTGAGACTCAGCTCTTTCACCAGCCTCTCCATGTCATCCACAGCGTACTGGATGCTCTCACCGGGTACGATTAACCTATTCACCTCAAAGCGGGCGCTCTCTGGGACAACGACGCTGTACTTTTTATACCCGCCCTCTGTCTTCAACGTGCATACGGTGCCTGATCCGAAGTCCGGGTGCTCCATCAGACGCAGTTTGTCTAGGTTGGCGATTATCTTGGCCGCGTCCTCAACTGCGTTGACTCCTAGATGAGGCCTGAAACCGTGGGCAGCCTTGCCTTTGACGTTCACATTGTATAGTACCTTGCCTGTGAGGCCGAGGGGGATGGGTTTGGTCTCGTCGCCACAGTAACTATAAGTGAGGACGACGCCGTCTAGGCTTCTCCATTTTTCTTCTTTCATCATCGCCCATGCGCCGATATCGGTGGCCTCTTGGTCCACTACTCCACTAAAACTCAGCTCACCAGCCAGCTCAACACCGCTGTCCATGATTGCCTTTAACATGTTCAGTGTACACGCGATACCTGTCTTCATATCGCAGGCACCTCGACCGTAGAGTTTTCCCTCTTTGATGACTGCTTTGAATGGGTCTGTCTCCCAGTCGTCACCAGCTGGAACTGTGTCAGTGTGGGCGTTGTAGTTTAGGCGTTTACCCGGCTTCCCCCAGTCTAATATGCCATAGATGTTGGGTCTGCCCTCCGCGATATACTGGAGTTCTGTCTTCATGCCGTAGCTCTCCAGTTTATCCTTAATGTAGAGGCTGAGCTCCTCCTCATTTCCTGTTACTGAGGGGATGGCGATCATCTCCTCGCTGAGCTTCACCGTGTAAGCGTCATCCAGCCGCTTCAGAATATCATCCATCATAGGTTTCAGTTAGAAAGAATATTGAGAGATATAGAAAACTTAGGATAAGAACTTGGCAGCCATCAAAGCATAGACTTTCGAGGCGGGAGGCAGCGAGTCCAGTGTAGTGTACTCGTTCTTCTGATGAGAACCTCCTGGGTATGGGCCAAAATGTACACATGGGATTCCACCTTCTCCTGTTAACGTGTTGGCGTCTGTGATGCTGCTGTTGTAACCATAGTGTGGCTTCTTTCCAGTTGTTTCTCTATATGCCCAGTCGAAGACCTGTATCAGCGGCTCATTCTTGTCGAGTACATATGACGAATAGTAAGGTGGTTTAGTCTTCACCTCGACCTCTGCGTCAAGATTAAGCGTCTTAACAAGGTCTTCCATGTCCTTGATGACTGAGTCCATCGTCTCTCCGGGTACAGTAAGCCTGTTCACCTCAAACCTACATTCAGCCGGAACCACGACACTGTAGACCTTATACCCGCCTTCAATCTTCAGGGTCGAGTAGTTACCCTTGAACAATGGATGCTCAGGTATCCTAAGCTTGTGAAGGTTAGCGAGAATGATTCCCGCCTGCTCCACTGCGTTTATACCTTTCTCCGGACTGAACCCGTGGGCTGCCTTGCCTTTCACGTAAATATCGTAAAGAACTTTCCCAGTGATACCGAGGGCTGTTGGCTCCTGCTCGTTCGCAAGATGCGGCTCCGCAAGGACCACAGCGTCCACTTTCCCGTATTCTGTCTTGAGCATAGCCTTAGCGCCCTCGCCGAAAGCCTCCTCATCGATGACGCCGCTGAAACTGAGTTCTCCGTTGAACTCGTAACCCGACTCCGCGACTGCTCGAATCATGTTGAGGACACACGCGAGACCCCCTTTCATATCGTTAGAGCCCAAACCGTAGATTTTACCATCCTTTACAACAGGTTTGAAGGGATCAGTATCCCAGTAAGGTACAACTGGAACCGTGTCCATATGACCACCAAAGTTGATTCGTTTTCCTTCCCCTTTGCCCTTGAGCTTTCCATAGATGTTTGGTCTCCCCGGCTCTACCATGTGGAGCTCCGTCTCCATTCCTAGGCTCTCTAACTCACCCTGCAAATAGTGAGCCAGCTCTTTCTCTTCCTTTACGACGCTTGGAATCTTGATCATCTCCTCAAGCTTCCGTAACGTATATGTGTCATCCAGTTTGCTTAGCAAGTCCTCGTACATTACAGTCCAGAAAACAAGTAATTGGTAGTCTATATTGTTATCCAAAGAAAAATTGGTTAACCCAGCGTCTTCAACTGGGCACTGTACATATCCAATAGCTCTTGAACCGTGGTTGTCTCCTCGGCGGACTTATCGTCACGCCACCGCGTGAACCGAGGGAACCTGATTGCTAGCCCTGAGCCCTCCCTAATCTCGTTGAACGCAGCTGTATGGTTAGGGCTAAGAGTCAACTCGTCTCCTAACACCTCCATCACGACGACGGGTTCAAACCATATCTCTGCCTCCATCAATGAGTCTACGCGGGCATGTCTATGGTCGAGTCTATACGGCTCCAAGGTCTTTGGAATCTGTTCAAGGTTCTCGTCAGTGAGCCCGGTACCAACCTTGCAGACGCTCCTGTAGATGTCTTTCTTAGGGTCGTATGCTGCTACTAGAAGGGCGCCATATGTTCCTGCGCGTCGCCCTCTTCCATGGAAGGCACCCACTATGACAAGGTCAACATGGTCTTCCATCTTGCTCTGGTAGCTTCGTTTGAGCTTTACCCAGAGCCATGAACGGGCGCCAGCACGGTATATTGATTCCTCTCCCGTTGACTTAACCACGAGTCCCTCTGTACCATCTTCGATGCTCTGTTGGAAGAACCTGTCCAGCTCCTCGGGGTCCGAGGTCTCAAATCGTTCAACCAGCTTGAAATAGTCTTTCTGGTCGGTGATTTTCTCCAGAGCCGCGATCCTCTTTGGGTACGCTGTAAGAGTCAAGTCCTCTCCGTCAGCGTAGAGGCAGTCAAAGAGGTACACTCTGACGGGTATCTTCTTCATCATCTCCTCGATCTTGTATTTGCGGCGCCTCTGCATCAAGGTCTGGAAAGGTAGGTCCTTGCCGGTATCCGGATCATATGCAACTGCCTCACCCTCGATGATGGCGTCCTTCACCTTCACGTGTTCCTGTGTGAATTTTACTGCGTCAGGGTACATGTGGGTGATGTTTTCGAGGCGCCTGCTGAAGATGTTAACAGTCTCCCCGTCCTTGTGTATCTGGAAACGTTCACCGTCCAGCTTGTACTCGGCGCTACAGTGCCCCTCCAGCTTCTCGATTATCTCTTCAGAAGTGCTGAGGCGTTGAGCAGCCATGACTCTGATTGGGCTCCCGACCCTTACATGGAAGTTCTCGATACCTTCAAGACCGTCCTCTTCGAGGGTTTTGGCGACTAGCCCTAAGTCGCTGCTTTGGTTATACGCTCTCTCAAGGACGCCTCTCGCATCCTTGGAGCCTGTGTGAGCCTGCGACAACGCGTCGAGAATAGTCATATCACCTATACCAAGCCTGAGTTTTCCTACAACCATCCGCGCAAGATATCTGGCTCCCAGCGGCGAGGAATCAGAGATTAATCCACCTAGAGCCTCCATTTTCTGCTTGGAGCTTCCTGTTCCTGATTTCCTCGCTATCTCGTCGAGCCCATAGTAGATGTCCGTCACTGAGAGCTGCCTCGCGAAGAGGTTTCCCTGCTTCTTTCCCCGTTTAGTCTCTTCAGCGACTAGCCCGATATCTCCTAGCTCAGATACAAGGCTTGTTACCTTGGCCTTCTTCAGTCCTGTGACCTTCACCAGAGTCTCTATGACCATCTTCTCGGCCATACCTATCTCTGGTTCTCCTTTCCAGTCAGGGTGAATCTTGCCTTGGGTCAGATAGATGATCTTGTCTATCTCTTCCGCATCTGACTTGGTGAAGAGTTCAGTGAGAATATCCGTCATCTCAAGGCGCTTGGTTGTAGCCTCTAGCTTTGCATAATACTCGACAAGTGTATCGAAGAGCATCTTAAACAGATAGAAGGGGCTTCCTGTTTTTATTTATACGGTGTAGCTGCAAGCGTCTTTGTCCTTGATCTCTTTGTACTCGTCAAGGGCCTCTATCAGACAGTACTCACCAATCAGGTCGTTGAATAGACTGAACACGTACTCGGTGCCTTTGCTTAACTCGATACAGGTGAACAGGTTGGGTGGGAAGTAATCGTTCCTTAGCCTACTCCAAAGCTCATCCAGCTTGGGGTACTTTTTGTGTCGCAGCACCACGTAGCTCCTGTAATGTGTGACCATGTCCACGTACTGGACTGCCCATAGGCTCGCCAGGTCACCGAAGTTCTTGATGGCGCTGCTACCTCCCTCCTGCATTATAATGCTCATGCTTTTCTCCAGTTTATCCTGATGAACTCGAATGATGTGCTTCCGCGTCTCTAACAGAAGTTTATCCCCGCCTGTGTGATCATCGGCGTGAACTACTTCATGGATCGCGCTGTACGCTGTCAAGGTTTCCGCATAGTCCGGCATATCCAACGGGTGATCTGAGGAAGGAAGACGCTTATCGAGGATTATGGTGGCTGGAGGAATGAAACTCCCGAAATCCATTGCATATTTTTTACTTCTCTTATTGTTAAGGCGTATCGCCTTGAAGTTTCCAGTTTTAAGCCTGTTCTTGGTCTTGGAAAGATGAGGCGCGACACTCAGATTTAATTGACTCTGAGCCTCTGAGATCATATCGATTGAGTCCTCGACAATTCTGCGGACATCGCCATCAGATAGATCTCGTCGCATAGTCAAACCATATCTAAATGAATCCCGTAGTCTGAAATAAAAACAAAATGGTCCGTTACTCTGTAAATAGTTACATTTTTCAATAAATGTGATAAAATTACAGGGGTCTCTAGGAAACATTATTCTGATGAGACATCGCCCCTATCTCTGTGAATCAGATGAGTTATGGCGCTCAAACAGAGTACGGTAAACTCCGCAAGGTATTGATGCATCGCCCTAACGAGGGAATGCGTGCAGTAACCGCGGGCAACAAGAACGACTACCTTTTCCGCGCCCCTGTCTACTGGAAAGCCTTCCAAGAGGAACATGATTTCCTAACAGACGCTCTGAAGGGCGACGGCATCGATATAGTGATGCTCACCGATCTTCTGGACGATAGACATACACAGATCGCTGAGACACTGCCTAACCTAGTATATACAAGGGATGTAGGGATGGTAACCAAGGCGGGCGCCAGCATACTCAGGATGGCTTATCCCACGCGGTTCGTGGAACCGACGATTATAGAGAAGGCGTTTAACAAGCTTAACATACCCATCGCCAACAAGGTGACCCCACCGGGTATAGTCGAGGGAGGTGACTTTGTCTGGTGCAACAAGGATACACCTATGATGGGATACGGAACACGAAGTAACGAGCACGGCGTATTCCAGATGAGGGACACTCTTCTTGGATATTGTGTCAAGGAGTTTGTTGCACAGCCTCTTCCAAGCTGGAGGGTTCACCTTGACGGAGCGTTGATGATGATGTCCCCCGATTTAGCGCTTTTCTATCCGACAGCCCTGAAGCTGTTCCCGGCCTACATCTATAACGAGGACGGCGTCGAGCTCATGTGGCTAGAGGACTATCTAAAAGAGAAGGATGTCGAGCTCATCTACTGCAACGACACAGAGATCAGGGTCTTCGGCAGCAACATCGTGGGCCTCGGCGACGGCAAATGCGTCAGCTACGAGTGGAATGAACGTATCATCCCGCTGCTAGAAGACAGAGGTTTCGATGTCATAAGCATTCCAGGCAGTCAGCTGGCGATCGGCGGCGGTGGACCTCACTGCATGACCTGCCCAATCCTCAGGGACGACTAAGATGAATCTAGAGAACAAGCTCATGGAGCTAGGCGTTTGGCATAGATTCGTTGATAAGATGGATACCGTGCACACCGCTGATGCCTCTGAAGCCACCGGTATCCCACTCCACAGCATCACCAAGAACCTTGTATCCACCGCTAACACAGGCGAATATGTCCTGCTGGTTGTTCCGGGAGACGCCCGAGTTGATCTTAAGAAGGCTTCTAAGGCTCTTGGTGTGAAGAATATCCAGTTAATGCCTTTCAGTCAGGCACATACCGTGAGTGGTTATCCGCCGGGAGGCACTCCAAGCATCGGTCTCAAGGAAAAAGTCAGAACCGTTATTGACACGGAGCTTGCGGAGATGGAGACTTTCTATTGTGGTGGAGGCTCCACTGACAGGCTCCTTGAGCTAAGGTCAGATGAAGTCATCAAGGTTACTGGGGCTGTGGTGGCCTCAATCACGAGGTAGCCTTACCCCATTGGGCGCAGGTTCTCCATCAAAATAGATTTGATCATTTGCTAGGCTGAACTTGCCCTCTGCGATGAGTTGCACTGTCAAAGGGTAGATCGCCCAGTCACCGCGCTCCTTGAGCTTGCTCTGATGGTCATTAACTATTTGTTTAAGCAATTTTTTTTCCTCGCTGAGTGCTTCGACGGTTACTCCCTCTGGTAGCTGTACTGGGACTGATTCGCTTATGACAAGTATCTCGCCATGGTCAACCTTCTTTCGGACGATGTGGGTTGTGGCTCTTATCTCTGTTTCACCGGCGAGGATTGCCTCCTCTACCACGTGGATACCCACGTATTTCCGTTCAGGGCCATCCATTATGCTTAGATCAGCTGGGTGTACGTTGATTATCCTGCCCGAGTAAGCGTCGAGAATGGGCGGCGTCATGATCGTCATGTACCCTGCATTACAGATGAGGTCCACGTCGTAAGGATTGATCTTTTTTATGGCCTTTTCATCGAACTCCGGTCTCACTGAGAGGTCCTTCCGGGGTACCCCTTTCTCCTTGTAAAAGTCCCGTATGTCCTCGCACTCGTATCCTATCCCATGCTCGTCTGCGATGTCCTTGGCTTTGCAACGCTTCTCACCGTTTTTCTTCTTCCTACTATCACGCACATCGGTGAACATTAGAACCACGTCATACAGGCTATCAGGTTGACGGCTTCTCTCGATTATCCTTCGGGCGTTGCTTCCTGATCCGCTTACGAAGCAGGCTACCCTCATCCTGCGTCGCTTTGGGTCATGGATGAGCTTTGGGTTCATGAGGGAGTCAAGTTTCCTGTATTTATAAGAATGCTGACATATGGATCAGTGGTCACTTTTACTGATCTCTCTCCTGAATACTGATCCGTTTTACTTAAAAGGCGAAACGATGATTCGAGCACGATAAACATGGCCCAAAAGTTAATGCTAGAGATGCCTGTTGAAACAACCGTTGAGGACGATGGCGCTCTTACCATCTGTAAGAAATGTGAACACCTTGTACCCAAGACAATGCTGTGCCTATGGTGCGGTGAACCAATCCTATTCAAGATGCCCGAGACCTATGATAAGTAGTCTGGAAACTCTCACGCCATGTGAGAATTGTGCTATATGTATGTCATTGATAATTTGAAAAGGAACGGCGGCGTCGGCTCACCCCCGTCTCGTTGGCCCTCGTATCCGGCCTGGCTTGGAGGCGTGGCGGGTGTCAGGGTTTCCGGATGGGTCGGAGCGCCCACCGCTTAACTTTACTTTCTAACATTGATTATATACTTATTCTGCCACTCACTCAGTCCTCTCTAGGATACATTGGTGATGTTGTGAGTTTTGGAGTGATTATCGGGTTTGTCACTGGCTTCATCATCCTTCTCCTTGTGTTCATTTTCAGTGTGATAGCTTGGGAGCTGTATAAACGAGACTTTCAGTGAAGTCAAATATCTCTGTTATGTACTGTGATGTATGGTAAAACGAGTTTTCATATCCATCGACATGGAAGGCATCTCAGGCATAGTTGACTGGAGCGAAGTGGACCGCAATAACAGCGAGTACGTCTTCGCCCGGAAGCTCATGGCAGGAGACCTTAACGCTGCTATCAAGGGAGCCTTGGATGCTGGAGTTAAAGAGATCGTTGTAAGCGATGCCCACGGTGGCATGAGGAACCTTCGCCCCGAGGAGGTCCATGAGGCAGCTCATCTTGTCAGGGGCAGTCCCAAGCCTGGGGCCATGATGGAGGGAATCGACGACACCTTCGACGCAGCCATGTACGTTGGTTACCATAGCATGAAGGGAACATCTAACGGCATCATGTGTCATACAATCAGTGGCAGAGCGATCGACGGCATCTGGATCAACAGCAGGGAGACCGGTGAGTTCGGACTAAACAGCGGAACAGCTGGAGTACATGGTGTTCCCTCCGTGTTCTTGGCAGGGGACTATGCTGCAACTGTTGAAGCAAACGCATTTGTGCCCGGAATAACTACGGCCGCTGTGAAATGGGCGGTTGGCAGGTACTCCGCGAAATGTCTTCACCCTAACGAGTCCACTAAACTTATCACAGCAAAGGTGAAGGAAGCTCTAACTAAACCGCTTCCAGAACCAAGAGTTGTAAATGAGCCAGTCGAAGTCAAGTTGCTATTCAACACATCCACAATGTGTGATTTAGCATCACTTATGCCCAGCTTCGAGCGAATTGATGGTAGAAACATGAAAGGAAATTTCAATGACTACAAAACAGCCATTAACGCGATGCGTGCAGCCATCTATCTAGCGGGTGCTGCTGAAAGAAGATAGCTCCTTAAATTCATATTTCCTCTCTAATTTTAATGTTAAACTCCAAGAGGTGTTATACTATCTTGTTATCCAGATTAAGGGAATACGCGATTTCATATGGTGTTCACAATTGGTAGGCAACTATCAACATCTTTTTTAACAGTCGTACCGCGAATCTGAACGTTATGGAGAATCTCCCAAAAAGGTACGTTGTACCTGCTGTCGCCATTATTCTGGTATTAGCGGCTTATCTCTACTTCGAGCAACAAAATAACCTAATCAAGGTTGGCACAAGTGTTGGCGACAAAATTACAGATCTTGAGATTCAATCAGTTTTTGGGGGTATTATCGACACCACTACGATTGACGACAAGTTCATCGTCCTTGACTTTATGGCTCCTTGGTGTCCACCGTGCAAGGATCAGATAAAGGTACTTCAACTCGTGAATCAATACTCAGATGTGGAGATAATTACGGTGAACGTCGATCCAAGATACAACATGACATCGCTCATGGATTTCGCTGACGAAGAGGGAATAACTTGGAGCTTCGGGCACAGCCCAGAGTCAGCTCTAGAGTACAAGGTCAACGCCATCCCAGTGATCGTTATAGTGGACAAAGAAGGCATCATTCGTTACAGGGGATTCTATACGCCGCTAAGTCAATTCGAGACCGTCTTCCAGCAGTTCGGGTGATACTATGGACCTTGGAAGCCTGAGTCTCACTTTCTCCGCGGGTTTCTTAGCTATCTTGGCGCCATGCGCGTTGCCCATGCTTCCTTCCTATGTGGCTTACTATATGAATGTCGAGGAGACGGACTTGGACCTGAAGAGATCACTGGTATTCGCTTTCACTACAGTTCTCGGTTTCCTCACTGTCTTCCTCGTCATTGGACTTCTACCAAGCTTCGCCATCAACATCGTAGCAGAGCGACTTGTCTATATCACTCCACTCATAGGTGGCTTCCTGATTATCATAGGACTCGTGACGGGGTTCAGCAGCATCATGTACAGGATACCATCCATACCAACGAAGGCTCCTCAGGGCCTAGGGGTAAAAAACTTTTACCTCTACGGGTTGGGGTACGGCGCTGCTTCGCTGACGTGCAGCTTCCCCATATTTGTGTTACTTGTGCTCCAGACAGCTACCGCGGGAGGACCTTTGGATATGCTCCTCATGTTTACGGCTTATGGGTTAGGGGCAGCCACGTTGATGGTGCCCCTCACCTTGGCGTTAACTTATAGCAAGGAGCAGATGCATACACGCGTCATGAACCTGCTGCCTCACATAAAGAAGATTAACGCCTTGATCCTTGTGGCTGCCGGACTTTACATGATTGCTACATCAATATTGAATTAAACCCGGTGCTAACACCTATGTATGGTACGTATCGTTCTAATCGGGGCTGGGAGCAGCGTTTTCGGATACAACTCGGTCCTTGACGCCGTTAACATCGAGGCTCTTCACGGCGCTAACCTTGTTTTACATGATATCGATGAGTCTCGGCTGGACTCCATGACTGGGCTCGCCGAGAAGATGAGCGAGAAAGCTGGCGCGGGACTTGAGATACAGCAAACCATCGATAGAGCTGAGGCACTGGAGGATGCGGACTTTGTCCTCATGAGCATCGCGGTTGACCGGATGAACCGGTGGCGCATGGACTGGGAGATACCTTTCAAGCACGGCATCAAGCAAGTGATAGGCGAGAATGGGGGTCCAGGTGGTCTCTTCCATACTCTGAGGAACATTCCACCCGTACTTGATATCGCCTTGGATATGGAGGAACAGTGCCCCGACGCGTTACTGCTCAACTACACGAACCCTGTGCCGAGGCTGTGTCTAGCGATAACTCGGTACACCGACGTGAAGGTGGTTGGACTATGTCATGAGGTGGAGCATCAGCTCCAACGACTTGCCCCACGTATGGGGGTGCCAACTGCGTTGATAGACGCCGTGAGCTGTGGCATCAACCATTTCAGCTGGTACAAGGAGCTCACATTGAAGGATGGCTCTGACGCGTACCCGTTACTCAGAGATGCTATGGCAGAGGCAAAAGGCTTCCAGCCTCTCTGCAGGGCCATGTACGATAAGTTCGGTCTTTACCCTTCAACTGATGATAATCACCTCGGCGAGTATCTGGCTTATGCGTGGGATGTGTGTCCACCAGAAGACAGGGGCTTCAACTGGATAGACCGGATGGATGAGCATGGAAACAGGAACTGGGAGAAAATAAATCGTTTCATTGAAGGCAAGGAGCCTCTGGATATCAAGGGAAAGCTCTCAGGGGAGCGAGCCATGCACATAATCTCGGGCATCATCACCAACAGCAACCATATGGAACTCCAGGTAAATCTTCCCAACGAGGGGCAGGTGAGTAACCTCATCAACGACGCGATAGTCGAGACGCCCGCCATCATAAACAAGGGGGGTGTCCGACCTATTCACGTGGGTGATATGCCCCAAGGTCTAGCAGCTCTATGCAACATTCAGATACTTATTCAGAGTCTTGCTGTTGAAGCAGGGGTCAGTGGCGACAAGAGGCTTGCAGTGCAGGCGATGCTCGCGGACCCTGTTGTCCACGACACAGTGGCCGCGGAAAAGGCGTTCAACGAGCTTATGGAGGCGCACAAGGACCTGCTCCCCCAGTTCGGGGTGACCGAGTGATGCATCTCGTGTTTATAGGGGCTCACCCTGACGACGAGGCTTTCGCCAGCGGTACCATAGCGAAATACGTCGATAGAGGACACAAGGCTACTATCGTGCATGCAACGAGAGGAGGTAGAGGACACTGGGAGATACCATCGGAAGACCTCAAAGAGATAAGGACCATGGAGATGAGTAAAGCCGCTGAGATACTGGGCGCTGACGTAAGGTTCCTTGACTATGAGGATGCGTCTGTCCCGGATGGCGACACGCTCAGGGAAGCCCTCGTGGATGTGATCCGTGAGCTTAAACCAGATATCGTAATCACCTTCCACCCCTTGGTCTGGAGAGACGACCATAGACGTGTCGGTCTCGCCGCATCAGATGCATCCATGAAGGCAAGTCTTCCTCTTCATGTGACAGCTCATCCTGCTCATAGACCAGAGCCCGAGGTCTATTTCTTCGGGTCCACCATGTCTGATGCAAAGCCTGATGTCTATGTTGACGTCTCGGATTACATGGATGTGAAGGTGGAGAGCTTCAGGCAGCATGTGAGCCAGTGGCAGCGCTGGGGGGAGCCACCTGAGAGACAGGAGGGCTACTTGGAGGAGGTTGTAACCCGATATATTCATCGGTTCAGGCAGCTTGGAAGGGAGGCTGGAGTGGATTACGCCGAGGCGTTCATCAGCAAGACTGGGAGAAAGTACGCTCATGATCTATTACCGGCTCGACGGTAAGCTATAATCATATAATTATCTGCATCCACGTTATTCTGGATTGATTTGTCAAGCCTAGGTACAACACAGATAGAAAAAAAAGAGTCCTTCAGGGAGACGAACCTCCCTAAGGTAGACTATCACTGCCACATCAGCATCACTGAGTACAGCGACCCAGCGAACCCCACGGTCATTGGAGTGACGAGGGAAGAGTTCCTCGCTGATCTTCAGGAGGCTGGCATCGACAAGGCCATTGTTCTCAGTGACCCCAGGACGAGCCCTGAACAGGTTTCAGAGTTCGTTAAGGCGGACCCAGAGCATTTCATAGGGTTCGGTTATGTGAACCCTACGAGGCATGGAGCCGCTGATGTTGTTTTGAAGCAGCGTCATGACCTGGGTCTTCACGGCTTGAAGCTTTACCCATGCAGTGACGGGTATTCCCCAGATGACACTCATGCCTTCAAGGTCTATGAGGCAGCAGCGGGGATCGGGATGCCCATAATGTTTCATCACGCGGGGATGCCTACCGCCTATGACTTGATGAAGCACACGGACCCAGCGCAGATAGATGTAGTAGCCGAGAGCTTCCCAGACCTAAAAATAGTGTTGGCTCACCTCGGTTACCCCCGAGTCGAGGAGACGCTATACGTGACTCGGAAGCACAGGAACGTTTGGTGTGACATCAGTTGGCCTTACGGTGACGTGAATCATCCGAGCTTCCTTTACATGCTTTGGCGTGACCTGCTGGTGGCTCTGAACCTTGGGGTAATGGATAAGATGATCTTTGGAACAGATTATCCTGGTGTCAGGCAGCGACCCTACGTGGATATGCTGCTTAACCTAAACAGGTATGCGCCTCACGAGGACCTGCGTATTCCAATGGACAAGATAAGCGCTATGCTGGACGTGAACATCCAGCTCTTGATGCCTTAATCTAGACAGTTCTCAATGATGTAGGGTATCTCCTGGATCAAGTCCTCTGGGAGAATATGGTATCCTTTTCGTTCCTTAACCACGTTACCGGCTGCGCCGTTGAGGTAAGCAGCCGCTGCAGCGGCACCCATCGGAGAGGAGCCTAACGCAAGGAAGCCTCCAACAAGCCCCGTGAGGACATCGCCTGTGCCTCCCACCGTCATCCCTGGGTTTCCAGTCCAGTTGTAACGTGTTTTCTTTCCGTCGCTTAACACATCTACGCTCCCCTTCAGTAATATGATTGCTCCAATGTTTCTAGCTTCGGCTTCAACAATAACCCCTTTCTCGGTGAAGCGGCCGTTGGCTTCAGTTCCGGTGAGTAGCTTGAACTCTCTGGTATGGGGGGTAAACACTGTCGGTGATCTGACCTCTGCCATTGTTTTGGCATATGCCTTCAATCCGTCAGCGTCGATCACCATCGGCAACCCTTTCTCTTGAACCATGTGGTATAGTTGATGGAACGCCTTGACGGAATCATCGTAGACGCCTAAGCCTGGGCCAACTGCAACCGCGTCCACCTTATCAAGGAAGGGCTTCAGCTGCTCTAAGTTGCTTGAGGTTAGTCTCTCTCCTTTGAGTTTCACAGTTATTAGGCTCGGGCTGAACCCCATCACAGCGCCTGCTGCTGACTCTGGCACAGCTACATATACTAGATCCAAGCCTGTGGCATAGGCCGCCATCGCGGCTAGTGCAGGAGCACCGCTGTAAGTCTCGCTTCCACCCACCACCAGCAGGCTCCCATACATTCCTTTATGCGCTGTTTCCTCTCTTTTGGGCTGAGATGCCCAGACGTCACCGGGCCCAGTGTAGATCTCGGCTTCAAGTGGGATGCCTATCTTGGCTACCACTAGCTTTCCACCTATGTCTGGGTGTTGTTTGTATCCTTGCTTGGGTTTATGGAAAGTCACCGTGAGGTCAGCTTTGACGTATTCCCCGTGGGCGATGCCTGTGTCTGACTCTACTCCAGTAGGCACATCTACCGATATCCTGAAAGCGTCTGAGTTGTTGATGGCTTCCACCATCTGTAGAAAGGGAGGCAACAGAGAACCTTTCATGCTTGTCCCAATAAGAGCGTCAATTATTACGTCAGCCTCTATGGGCTGGATGAGTGATGTGTCTTTCAGTATCTTGACCTTGACACTGTTCTTCATGTTGTGGACAGCTGTGTAGTTGGCTCTGGTGTTCTCGAGAGTTATGTTCTTAGGATCACCTAGAATGATAACCTCCACAATGTATCCTCGGTTCGCTAGATGACGCGCAGCTACGCAGCCGTCTCCCCCGTTTCCAGATATTCCACATACAACTGTTACTGTGCTTCCTGGCTTGAACCGTTTGCTTATCTCATCTGCGATGGATCTTCCTGCGTTCTCCATCATGATCATGGTGGAGACACCGAGGTGCGCGGAATTATGTTCGACGGTTATCATCTCACGGACGGTGAGGTATTCGCCAAGAATCATTTAGATCACATCAACGTTATTCTATTAGGTTAAAAGATTCACGAATGCGAGTTTGAATCAGATCCAAAGCAATTAGCGTCTCAGTGTTTTATCACTTTTTTATGTGTACTTCACCCCATCACACGACCGTACAACGTATATACGCGTTAATATCAAGGGCTCAAAAAGAGACTTTTCACGAATATATATAAACATATGACTCTGTTTCCATACTGAGGACCTATGGAGACCCGGAAAATTGTGGCTCTTGGAAGCGCCTCCCTTGTCATAACTCTGCCTAAAGACTGGTTGAGAGTGAACAGTCTGACGAAAGGAGACCGTGTGTATCTAGAGATACAGAGAGATCGGTCGTTAAGGGTGGTTCCCTTTGAACCTGGTAGGGACGTTGAGAAGCGGATCGTCGTGGTGGTTGAGCCTGATCAGAACGTCGAGTCTATCACAAGGATCATAATAGGGTGCTACTTGAACGGGTATAACACCATCCAGCTCACCTCCAAGAAGTTTTTCACACCAAATCAACAAGACGCCATCAGAGACATCGTAAGGACTCTTTACATCTGGATAATGGAGTCTCAAGCCAGTGAAATTGTTCTTAGTACTTTGATTAACGAGTCCCTAATGGATATCCAGTCAGGGATCGAGCGGATGCACATGATTACCAACAGCATGTGTAAGGATGTTTTAGCTGCTATGATAGACTGGGATTACGAGCTAGCTAGCTCGGTCCTGTCCCTAGAGAACGATGTTGACCAGTTTATGTTCAGTTTACACCGGTTCATTAGAGCTGCTGCCTCTGATCCTTCTCTCGCTAGTAAGCTCGACGTCGATACGCTGGATTGTCTGGACTATCAGCTTCTTGTTGATAAGATTGAACGTGTGGCTGATCACGTCTCTAGGATAGCTGAGAGCATCATCGCCATGAAGGGTCACAGGACGGATGTATTGGATAGGATATGGAATGTGTTGATAGAAGCGGCTCAATTATCCTTCAATGCTTACGAAGTCTCGGTTGACCATTACCTCGATAAGAATATTGAGAGCAGTGACACAATAATTGATGGTCAGAGACAGGTCAAGGAACTCACTATGAGTATCACTCCTTTACCAAGAGCAAGTGAGAGGGATAGCTCCACGTTCTATGCGCTGTTTGATATCAGGGACCAGATTAACAGAATAAGCGAGTATGCAGCTGATATCGCCGAGATATCTATTGACCGGGCGTATAAACCTGCTTCAAGCTGAGATATCAATGATGATCAGAGGGTAATCTGCAGCTGGAAGCTTCCCAGCGCTGATTGGCATATATAATTTGCACGCACTCAGCATTCTAAAAATAACGTTAATATTGATATATATAATATTACAGAAATATTTATTGACTTTCTCTGAGTGGAACCTAAACGAGCAACAATGAGCCAAAACTGGTACAAAGAGGCCGAAAAGGTCTTCGACTCAGGAGATGCCATAGAAAAAAGCTATTC